>JAGNGI010000032.1 GCA_018002295.1 Fidelibacterota bacterium | reverse complement strand
GGTGATATTTTATTCGTAATTGCCGCTCAGGACAATGTAGAACGGATAAGCGAAATTCTAAGTAAATAACCTAAAATAAGTAAAAGAGGTCGAGGCAGAGAAGGGTCATTGGTCATTAGTCATTAGTAAAGAGGTTGAGTAAATAGTAAAGAGGCTTAGTAAAAAGGAGAACCCAAAATCTGACCGTTCAAATTACTTACGGCATCAAGAACATCTCCGGCTGGGAAGCGAAGTCCCAGCGGAAAAAATGGAATTTTCAGCGCTGTAATAGCACTTTCGTAATTATCCATCACCCTTTCCTATATCACTAACGTTATATGAACTTGATAACTTTTGCGCCTTAAATTCCATTCGCTGGGACTGAACGAACCCCCGTGAGATGTTCTTTAGCCGTTGCCTTTTTTGGTTCTTTTTTCGGCAAAGGAAAAAAGAACAGGAAAGTTGGTCATTGGTCACTAGTCATTGGTCATTAGTCATTGGGCATTGTTCATTAGTAAAGAGGCTGAGAAAAGAGGAGACCTACAGATATTTGGTCACAGGTAATAGGTTTTAGATTAAAAATACTTCACTAATTCTCCAGTGGCATCGCAGAAGTCTCCGATGAGAAATTCCTGCCTGGCAGGGCATTATTGGATTAAATTAATAAAATCGTAATGCGGGCTCGGGCAAACGATTTATTATGTGGCGATAAACTTATAATTCGTAATATCCTCTGTTAATTACATAGTAGATTAAAGAAATAGTCACCAATTTTTTCTCGACTCGAATTTTTCAAAAAAAGATTGCTATTTTAGCTAAAAACCGTTATAATTAGTTAATAGAAGTTTTTATAGCGTGGTAATTATTGCTATTTCTAAAAAATTTATTACAAAGTAGGTGGCATTGCACTTGAAGACTTTTACACGGAACTCAATAAAATTAAAACTGCCGGCACAACGGTGGTCATTGACGCCTGTTTCTCCGGCTCCAGCAATGAAGGAATGTTGATTAAAAATATCAGCCCGGTAATGATTGAAATCGAGAAGGAACACGCCGTTGCCGATCATATTGTCGAATTTACGTCTTCATCGGGCGACGAAGTTAGTTCCTGGTTTCCTGAAAAAAAACATAGCCTCTACACCTATTATTTCTTAAAAGGTTTGCAGGGCGAGGCTGATCAAAACGGGGACAAAATCCTAACTGTTGGAGAAATGCAATACTATCTTGCCGAGAAAGTCCCCTATGAAGCCCGCCGCCTGAATAATCGCCAACAGACCCCCGGCGTAACTCCAGATCGAGAAAAGCGGATTCTTCTACATTATACTACTTCAACTCAGCCGTAATTTATAATTCGGGTAAAGCAATGAAGCAAAATAAAATTATTATCGGCGTAATTATACTTAGCCTGATGACTGTTCCCGCCGTCTGTCAATCGTCGAAAGCCGTTCGCGTTTTAATTGATACGGTTCTGGTTTTCGATGGTAATACATCCCCGGCTGAAGCCAAAAACAAAACCCTGGCCTTTGCCCGCGAGTGCGCCATCAAAAAAGCCGTTCCTGAGGAAGTAATGACCTCTTCCGTCCTGACCGATTTGCGAGCCGAATCTGGCCGTCAAGCGCAGGAACAGACGGCGATCAACATTTTCGCAATTTCGACCCAAGCTGGCTATATTATTGAAGAGAAAGTCGTCTTATCCGAGCCGAAATTCGCCAATGATATTTTGCATTATCGCCTAAAGCTTAAGGCTCTGGTCGAGCCGACTCGCGGCGAACGCGATCCGGCGTTGTCACTCGAATTATCCGTCAATCGCAATGTCCTGAAAGACGGCGATCCGCTTTTCATAACGGCGAAATCTTCCGCCGACGGTTATCTCTACCTTTTCGATTTTCTGGCAGACAACTCGGTCCTTCTGATGTTCCCAAATCCAATTTCACCGGATAATGCCATCAAAGCCGGTGTCCCTCTGCGGATTCCGACTGCCGCCGAACAGAAAAGAGGCATTTCCTATAAAGTCCAGGCTGATTCCAATAAATTGGTAACGGCTGAAGCCATTTTCGGAGTGTTTTGTAAAAACCGAATCGCTGAGATTGATAAGTTTCAAACCGTGCGCAAGGATTTCGTAGTGCTGTCTGCCGGAGAGCAGAGTTTTACCGATTTCCAGAAATGGCTGGTGCGCGTGCCGCTCTCCCAACGCGTCGAGAAAGTCATCCCCATCCAGATTTTCAAATAAAAGTAAAACTTGGGTTAAGCCAAGCTAGAAAAGCTTTGTCTCAATCGAAAATCCAATGCCTTGGCTTAACATAAGTTGAATATCGCTTAATTAATTTTCGGGAGTTGATTTATCTTTCCGGTTCATCAATATTTCCACTGGCGTTAGGTATTTCTTCTTATTATTGCATTCTTTGCAGGCAGGGACGACGTTGCTTTTGATGCTTTTTCCGCCGCGGGCAATCGGTACGATATGATCCATCGTTAATTCCTGCGGCTTAAATTTCTTGCCGCAGTAATAGCATATCCCGGCCGCTATTTTCTGTTTCCACCAGTTGGATTGGCGTAATTCTCTGGCTTTCGCTTTTTCGCGAGCAATATGCTTCTCATCTTTTTTTATTTCGATCCAATCAGTCATTTTTTGTCTGCTTTAGAAACCATTCGTAGAGTCTGGGATTATTATAAGTCTTCGTCCAGGCGTCGTGACCGGTGTTCGGATAAACGGTAAATTTCACTTTTCCGCCGCAAGCTTTCAGCGCCGCAACCATCTCTTGTGATTTTTGAAGCGGCACGATTTCATCTTTGGCACCATGAAAAACCCAGGTCGGAACATCTTTTATTTTGTCGGCTTCGAGCGGATTGCCACCGCCGCAAATCGGCGCTATCGCCGCAAAACGTTCCGGGTGTTCGATAGCCCAGTCCCAGGTAGCAAAGCCGCCCATACTTAATCCGGTTAAATAAATACGTTTCTGATCAATTCGATAGAGCTTGACCACTTCATCGAATAGTGCGTCCAGCCATTCCAGCGACCACCAGCGATTGGCGGGACATTGAGGCGAGATTACGATGAACGGAAAATCTGGTTTTTTATCAATAACTTGGGGGAGTCCCTGGCGCCGGACGATTTCGGGATCGTTCCCTCGTTCACCGGAGCCGTGTAGGAAGAAGATCGTTGGCCAGTCATTTTGAGATTCGGCATAACCGGGCGGCAAATGGAGCAGGTAATTTCCGTGGAAATGCTTCCGGACTTTCTTTTGAAAGGCTATCACTGTTTGAGAGGTTGATAGCGCTGATTGTTTTTTATGCGATTTAGTGTCTGACGTCATTCGACAATTAATTTAAATAAGATTAAGCCAATCCTCAACTTTCAGGAATTTCGCTTTAGGTTTGGGGAGAGTGCTTATAATGAAATGTAATGCGATTTGGTGACGACCGCTTTGATCCGTCCGGTCAGTTCCGCCCCGATAAAAGGTGTATTCTGGGAACGCGAATAAATATTTTTACGATTGAAAACCCACCACTGGTTAGGATCGAAAATTGTTAGATTAGCGTCCGCGCCGTTTTCTAATTTCGGCAGGGCGATGTTCATTATCGCGGCGGGATTGACCGTCAGCAATTTTATCAATTGCAAAAGAGTCAAATGCCCCGGATGTACCAAATTGGTCATAGCCAGCGCAAAAGCGGTTTCCAATCCGATCATCCCATACGATGCGAGGTCTAACGAAGTTTCTTTGGTGTCAATCGTATGGGGCGCATGGTCGGTAGCGATAGCGTCAATCGTGCCGTCCTTAAGCCCGGCAATCAAAGCCTGACGATCGGCTTCGGTTCGCAGAGGCGGAGCGACTTTGCCATTGGCATCAAAAGTGCGCATATATTCGTCTGTCAAGGAAAAATGATGCGGAGTAACTTCAGCGGTCACGTGTACGCCTTCGGCTTTAGCTTTGCGGATCAATTCCACGGAACCGGCGGTCGAGACATGCGGAACGTGTAAACGCGCTGAGGTAAATTTCGCCAATTGCAAATCGCGATTAATCATTATTTCCTCAGCGATAGCAGGATTACCTGGTAGTCCCAAATGGGTCGAGACAACTCCTTCATTCATCAAACCATCGGCTTTTAAATCAATGTCTTCGGCATGGTTGATAATTGGTTTGCCGGTCAAGCGGGAATATTCGAGAGCATAGCGCATAATCTGGGCGTTTTTCAAGGGAGTACCGTCATCGGAGAAAGCCACCGCCCCAGCATTAGCTAATTCGACCATTTCAGTCAACTCGACACCCTGACGACCTTTGGTGATTGCCGCAATCGGATAAACTTCCGCCAACAGGTTTTCGGCTTGCCGGTAGATAAAACGTACGGCTTCTTGAGTATCAATGGGCGGATCGGTGTTCGGCATACAGCAAATTTTAGTGAATCCGCCAGCCAGCGCGGCTTTGACTCCGGTTGCAATTGTCTCCTCATCTTCATTGCCGGGCTCGCGTAGATGAGTATGCAGGTCAATAAATCCCGGCGCGATGTATGATCCCTTGAGGTCTTCACATATTTTTACATTTTTCGGGTCAATCTTTTGCTCAATATTTTTTATTTTACCTTTTCCAATCAGAATGTCCGCCTCATAAATGTTATCTTTGAATGGATCAACGATCACCGCATTCTGTAAAAGTAGTTCTTCGTTAATGGCTTTAATTTGCATTTTTACTCCTAAATAATTCCATTTATTTGCCGCCCAATAATAGAAAAAGTACTGCCATACGCACGGCGACGCCGTTTAGCACCTGATGAAGGATAAGTGAGTGCTCGCTATCGGCGACGTCAGAGTCAATTTCCACTCCGCGATTAATCGGGCCGGGATGTAGTATCGTAATCGTTTTATGCAATTTATCCAGGCGTTCGCGCGTGATGCCAAAAACCGCTCGATATTCGCGTAGTGATGGGATCATACCTTTACCTTGCCGCTCCCGCTGAATGCGCAGGATGTTGATAGCATCGGCAAAGGCTAAAGCTTCGTCCAGATCATAGATTACTTTTACGCCCAGAGATTCGATTCCGACCGGCATAAACGTCGGTGGTCCGCAGAGTGCGACATTAGCTCCCATAGTTAACAATCCGTAAATATTAGAGAGCGCTACTCGGCTGTGGCGAATGTCACCGATGATTGCGATATTCAGGCCGTCGAGTGAACCGAATTTTTCCTGCAATGACATTATATCCAGAAGGGCTTGGGTCGGATGTTCATGAGTTCCGTCACCGGCATTGATTACAACAGCATCTATGAATTGCGTCAGTAGTTTGGCTGAGCCGGGCACGCCGTGTCGCATCACGACAGCATCTGTTTTCATAGCATAGAGGTTGCGGACAGTATCTTTAAGGCTTTCGCCCTTAGCAAGGCTACTTCCGCTGGATGAAAAATTGACTGTATCGGCTGAAAGACGTTTCTCAGCTAGTTCAAATGAAATGCGCGTCCTGGTGGAATTCTCGAAAAATAGATTGACAATGGTCTTGCCCTGCAGAGTCGGAACACGCTTAATCGGACGTTCCAGAACTTCCCTGAATGAAAAAGCCGTGTCCAGAATGGTACTGATGTCATCGCGCGGCACACCTTCCAGGCCGAGTAAATGCCTAATACTCAAATTCATTTCTGTTCCTCCACCAACAGGATTTCATCTCTACCGTCGATTTCTTTAATCATTACGCGAACTTCTTCGCCAATCGAGGTTGGTACGTTTTTCCCTACATAATCGGGTTTGATCGGTAGTTCGCGGTGACCACGGTCCACCAGCACTGCCAATTGGATCGCCGCCGGTCGCCCGAAATCCATCAGAGCATCCAGAGCGGCGCGAATTGTTCTGCCGGTATAAATTACATCATCTACCAGGATTAGGATTTTGCCGTCCACATCGAAAGGAATATCAGTGACCTCAACGCGCGGCAATTTGGTTTTCATTCGAAAATCATCCCGATACATAACGACATCAAGGACACCGACTGGTAGTTTGACATTTTCGATCTCTTCGATTTTATGGGCTAAACGTTTGGCTAAATAATCACCACGCGTGCGAATACCAATGATTCCGACATTTTCGGTTCCTTTGCAATTCTCGATAATTTCATGAGCCAATCGCGTGATCGTGCGATTTACTCCCTGCTCGTCCGCCAGACGGGCTTTAACTCTAAATTCCATAGTTTATACTCCTGAAATAAAAAAACCACCGCTCTGGGTGGATTTCTGGTTTCTCTTTTGCCTTTCCCAACTCACGGTTTGGCTTTAAAGGCTCCTTTTTTTAATTGTGCTAATTTAGATGATAGTCATAATAAAGCCAAAATATTTCTCGTAATTAAAAATTGGTAACCCATAGATAAACAGTTAGAATTTTCTGGATTGAATTAAATATCAACTTATCCAATTCTCTAATTTTCCAATTTTTCATAAGTTGCTTTCGCCTGAACAGCTCTTTTTACAGTGGCAACGCAATCCGATGAAATCGCTCGGACGATTTCGTCCGGGACACCATCTACCGCTTTGGATTGCAAACGCAAATCAACCGGATCGTTAATATAATCCACTACCACAAATTTACCTTCTGCCGTCAGAGCAATTTCAGAAGAAAAAACATCCAGTCCCGTCACACCGGCAATTTTCTTAATTATATCGTTTAGTAATGGCATTGGCAGGCTCTCTTTATCATTATTCGAAAAAGGGGTATAAATATGCGTCTTGACATCCCACCAGCAAAAATAAGCCTTTCCGAAGCCATAAATGACCCGAAACCAAGCCAGCCGCCCGTTGACCTGTAACGGTTCGATTACAGCCTGTAAAAGATAAAAATCATCCGGATTTTCTCGACGAGCAGTCAATACGCGCTCCAGACTGGTCGCGTCCAGAATTACACCCAAGCCGCCGCCGCCGTGCGCCGGTTTGATTATAAAACGACCGCCTAGGACACTCAAGTCAATTTCGGGCAATACTGGCCGGACATCATAGGGGTCCAAAACTATCGTATAAGGTGTATTGACTCCTGCTGTGATAAATTCCAGGTGCATTGTCGCTTTGTTCCAGGCTCGGACGGCTTTTTCGTGAGGATTGATCTGGTAAATATTGTTATTCTTAGCCCAGTTTATCAGTTCTATAAATCGGCTATCGGTGTCAGACGCTCTATCCCATAATGCTTGTAAATAAATTCCACCTTGCCCTAATTCAGTCAGTACCGATTTGATCTTTTCTGGGGTCACTTGAAGAAAATTTAATCCTTCCGACTGGCAATTCGCTTCTAATAAATTGGCAAAATCCCAATCATATTCCCAGTTCCAGGCAAAGCCGAAATCAACTACCTGCCGCATCTAAAATTCACTTCTCGGTTATCAAATGCAGGACGATATTAGGATTATTCATCAAGTTGCACAAAGGATAATATTTTAAATAAAACCATTATTATCACTAATCATTTAACAAAAGTTAAGGTTTTTAAACGAGCCGTCAAAAGTATTACTCGATAAAATTTTACTATCCGGTAATGAACCAAGGAATAGAAAACTAACTCTTCCAGCTTTATGAGCCCAATTTTTTACCGCTATTGGTTTCTTAACGGTATCATCCATCGTGATTTTTATAAAAAAATTAATTATATACCCATTACAGAGGACAAGATTATTTGAGCGGAATTTTTAGCAGAAAAAAGTAAGTGTTTTAACGACAATGAGTCGAGAACCAGAGTGAAATGTCGGAGTTACCATGCTTCAGAGGATCGAGGGTTTTAATATAGTTGGCGAGTTCTTCGGCATTGAATTCGAGGCCGTAATATTTTAATACCCATAATAAAATTAGAAGCACCGTTGTGCGATTCTTGCTATTAAACGGCTCGCCTTCGATCATATAATAAACAAACCAACCGAGCTGGGCATACAAATCCTTGCGATTGGAAAGACGTTCACCCAGAACGCAGGAAAGGGTTCCATTCCCCGGTAAGGTTACAGCCGCAGTTAGAGCCTTGATGTCTCGGATGCCTTTTTCAGCGCCAAATTTCTCGGTTACCAACCAGTTAGCATAAGATATCAACTTAATTTGCCTGATTTGTTCTTCAGTCATCGATACCCTCCAACAAATCAGCATAATCTTCCAATACTTCCTCGAGCTGGCGCAGGTGGTCTATCTCATAATCTTGCGGCACGCTGACTTTTAAACTCTTCAAATAAACCTCGTGCTTCTCTTCATCAACACTAAGCTCGATTTCGGAACCAAAACCCCAATCCATCGCCTTAGTCACCTCGCGAGGTAGTAAGACTCCTTTACTGGAACCCACCCGAATTATTTTCCTTTTCATCTTTTTTCTCCTAATTATTGGATTTGAGGGTCGTGATCGGCAACCAGAGTTCCCAGCTCCTTTCCGTAATTTTCGAGAAACTTGTCGAAATGCTCCATCATCGTTTTTTTCTCGATTGGCTGATTTTGCAGGTTGCGGAGAATTACCACTTCATTTTCCTCATCTAGGATCAAATTGATTTCATCTTCGAAATCCCATCCCATAGCTCTAACTACCTCTTTGGGTAATAGCACACATAGGCTGGCACCAACTCTAACTATTTTTCTTCTCATTACATCGCCCCTATAGCGTTTTGTAAATTACATCTCAAAATAAATTAACTATTAGAAATAATCAAGCTTTTTTTATAAATATACTTATTGGTATGCTTCATATTTGTATTAAATAGCCTATTTAACGTCAAAATAAATATCCCAATGGTTGTTATGTTCATCAGAGATATCAATTTTTTTAGATCCAAATATCTGATATTCACTGATAATTATTTAATAATCCCAAGCGAAAAATTGTATAGATAAATAAAATTATTTCAGGAATTTTTCGTCCTTCGGTAACGCTCAGGCCAGAGCTGCTCAAGGCGCTCGCGTAGGAATTTTTCACGACCGATACTGGTCGGTTGATAAAACGTCGGCGCCAGGCCATTGCCAGGGAAATAATTCTCTTTCACAAAATGGTCTGGATAACTATGGGGATAACGATATCCCTTATGATAACCTTGGGCTTTCATTAATTTGGTTGGCGCATTGCGCAAATGCAGGGGAACGCTGGGCGCACTGCCTTCCTTGAGTGCCTGGCGGGCATTTTCTAATGCCATGTAGGAAGCGTTACTTTTGAACGTGGATGCCAGATAGGTCGTGACCTGGGCAAGAACAATAGCGGCTTCGGGCATACCGATAGCATGCACAGCCTGAAAACCAGCGGTCGCTAACGGCAAAGCCGATGGATCGGCATTACCTATATCTTCACTTGCCAGTATGATCAAACGGCGAGCGATGAATAGCGGGTCCTCACCACCTTCTAACATCAAAGCCATCCAGTAAACGGCGGCATCCGGATCACTGCCGCGCACGCTTTTGATGAAAGCCGAAATAGTATCATAGTGATAATCACCAGTTTTATCGTATAACTGTCGTCTTTGTTGGAGCGCTTCTTTAATTAAATCAATAGTGATAGTAAATTCAGCGCCTTCCTCGGGCGCCGCTATCTGCTGGCAAATTTCGATCGCATTCAACAATTTGCGAGCATCGCCATTGACATTTTTTATCAAAAAATCCTGAGCGCCCGGCTCAAATTTAATTTTATACTTTAATAGAATAATGTCTTTAGCAATAGCCGTATTGATAATACTTGCCAGATTTTCATCAGATAATCCCTCCAGCTTCAACACCCGGCACCGCGAGATGAGCGGCGAGATCACCTCAAAAGAGGGGTTTTCGGTCGTTGCTCCGATTAGAATTAACGATCCGTCTTCAATGGCATGGAGGAGAGCATCCTGCTGAGCTTTATTAAAGCGGTGAATTTCATCAATAAACAATAAGGTCGAGCGATTGCGACTACGATTATAAGCCGCTTTATCAATAATAGCCCGCACATCCTTCACTCCGGCTGAAACGGCACTGATTTGGTAAAAATCGGCATCCACATAATTAGCAATAATTTTGGCTAAAGTAGTTTTTCCACTGCCCGGAGGTCCCCATAGAATCATCGAAAAAATTTTCCGGGATTCTAAAGCTTTCCGCAAAATTTTGCCCTGCGCCACGATCTCTTCTTGCCCTTTAAAATCCTCAAGGCGTCGGGGACGCATTCGCTCCGCTAAGGGCGGTAACAAATTTGTATTTTTCGGATTCGCTTCGAACAAATCCATTGATATTTTTCCTTGCCTAATTATACCACATTTTAGATGATCTGATATTGACTCAGGTATTCCGGCAATTCGGTTGACCAGCCGAAATGCTGGTTGATTTTGTCACTCAAACTACGGGCAGGTTCCGGTTCGCCATGGACAATAAAAACTTTTCGTGGTACAGAATTAAAATTCGATAGCCAGGCTAAAATCTCGTGATAATCAGCATGGGCGGAAAAACAGGATGTACCTTCAATATGCGCCCGAATCGGGACATATTGCCCGTGAATCTTGACACTTTCGGCGCCATCGAGGATCGTGCGACCACGCGTGCCAACTGCCTGATAGCCAATAAATAGAACGGTATTTTTCGGATCGGGTAGGCGATTGAAAAGATGGTGCAGGATTCTGCCACCGGTAGCCATACCGCTGGCAGAAATGATGATGGCATTGCTTTTTATTTTATTTATGGCTTTGGACTCTTCCTGGGTTTGCGCAAAGTGCAATTGAGCCGTTTCTAATACATTCTTGCCCTTTAATTCTAAAGTTTTAGATTTCAGATCGAAATCCTGCTTGTTTTTAGAAAATATTTTCGTAGCCTTAATGGCTAAGGGGCTGTCCATATAGATTGGTAAATGTGGAATTCGATTAGCTTCTTCCAATTCACGGATGGTATAAAGTAACTCTTGAGTCCGACCTACGGCAAAAGATGGTATCAGCAATACTCCGCCGCGTCGGATACTTTCGTTGATTATGCGCGCCATTACTTCTTTCGGGTCTTCATTACCGTGCAAGCGATCGCCGTAAGTTGACTCGACAATTAGATAATCGGCACCAAAAACCGTATGCGGATCGCGTAAAATAGGTTGATTTGGTCGTCCTAAATCACCGGAAAATAACAAACGTCGTTCTTCGCCGTCAATAGGCAAACGCAGATCAATAAAAGAAGACCCCAGAATATGACCAGCATCTTGAAAGGTTAGAGAAACCCCGTCATCCAATTGTAAACGACTACCGTAGGCAATCGGCGTAAATAATTCCAGGGCTTGCAGAGCATCTTCCGTAGTGTAAAGTGGCAAGGCTGGACTGTGTTTGGAAAAATGTTTTTTATTGGCATATTCCGCATCTTCTTCTTGCAAATGAGCCGAATCAGGTAACAATATCTGGCAAAGGTCAGTTGTAGCCGTTGTGGCATATATTGTCCCCTTAAAACCATAATGTACCAGCCGTGGCAAATAACCGGTATGGTCAATATGAGCATGCGTAAGGATCACAGCCTCAATATTTTCTGGCGAAATAGGAAACGGTTCCCAGTTCCGTAAACGTAACTCTTTTAAACCTTGAAATAAACCGCAATCAATTAGATATTGCTTATGGGCAGTTTTTAACAAAAAACGTGAACCGGTTACCGTACCGGTCGCACCGAGAAATGTTAGGCTTGGCATCTTGTCTCTCTTAAATTGTCACCAGTTTTTAAATTTTTCAAGCGATTAACCGGATAATCGTTCATCAAAAAGAATATATTGAACTCTCAGGAGGTTTCCAACATGTAGCTGGTTATTTACCCAGAAGTATTCGAGCCCGGCTTTCTTTTATTAAACACATCTCCCGGTAAAAGTAAAATCTTCTGTAAAATATTATCAGAGCCCTTTTCAATAAAGGCGCTCTCAGAGAGATAATTTCCCTAATACATTATCAATTTATTTTAGTAAAACTTTTTAGACTTTCTTCGAACTACCAACAACTGGCTGAGATTACATAATTACCAGCCGACTAAAGCGCAGTGATTCTAAGCACCGATTTATAAGTTCAGCAACATGAAAACTAAAACGAACACGGCAATAGTCTCTACGATACCAATTACCATGAAATAATTAGCCGTTCCTTTGCCGGTTTCAGCCAGTGCATCCGCCGCGCGGGCGGCAACTTTACCCTGAAGAACTGCCGAAAAACCAATCGCCAAGCCCCCAAAAACACCCGCACAGAGCTGAACCAATGGCTCTTTATCACTTCCATTGATAAAAAGCATCAAAAGAAACCCATAAATTGTCTGCGTTAGTGGCGCACCGGCAAAAGCAACCAGCATAAAAGGCGCCGGCTTGTTGTTGGCGAAGCATTTCTTCCAGCCTCCGACGGCAGTTTGGGCGGCTATACCGCATCCCAGAACCGAGCCAAGGGCGGCTAATCCTAAAGCGGCTGCCGGACCGATCAATCCAATATTCATTGTATTTCCCTTTCTGTTAAATTTTTTATTTTTTCTCTGAATGGCTCATATTTATAGCCAGACCATTCCATACCTAATTGGCTGGAAAATTCGAGGACATTTAACCGAATACCATGCACAATTACTGATAGAATACTCATAACGATGTTCAGTCCATGTCCGATAATTAATATCAACATTCCAGCCGGTAAAGTAAAACCTTTCAATAACGATGCGGCAATCTGGTTAAAACTAGTAGCAATTGCCACAGTCGCCATACCCACAGCGAAGAGCCGTATATAGGAAATAATATTTGAAAACGAACTGATAACGTTCAAAAAAGTCGCAAATCCGTCCCCTAATCCCCGCGCGATTCCTTTTAAGAAGCTGGTGCCACTCTCCTGGCGCATAAATAAAACTATTGCCACTACACTACAGCCAATCAGAGGCACCGTAAATGAAGGCAACGGCGATCCCAAAACTAAATTTAATACCAACAGAAAGGCACCTACCGTTACTCCAAACCATCCCAGATTACCCAGAGCTTTTAAATGCGGCAAGTTATTGATAAAATTCATAATATTAGCTAGCCCCAGTTGCGTTACACCGACGGTAAAACAAATAAACATAATTTGATCCTGGGGATTGACCGTCAGGTCGGGAAATAATTCCGGAAAAGTTGCCAGCTGAGGTATCGTCAAAACCTTTAATAATGGCAACCCGGCAATCTGAATAGATCCAAACCAGTTGCCGGTTATAGTGCCCCATCCGATAGTACATATACTAAGTAGATAAAGCAATTTTAAAAAGAGCGGCAAGGACTTACCTTGCTTTACCAGTTTATAATGGGCAAATATAGCTACCAGGAAAAAAATCAAACCATAACCGGCATCGCCGATAATCATTGCTACGAATAGCGCAAAGAAAATTAAAAAATACTGGCTAATATCATATTCCCGATAACCGGGCACAGTGCCGAGGAAATCTAAAACCGGTTGGATTAGCCGAGCTATTTTATTCATTTTTAATAAAGTGGGCGGATTATCGGTCTCATCCGGATCTGCACTTAGAATACCCCACCCTTCGTCACTAGCCGCCTGCATCAATTGGGACACATCATCCGAGGGGCAATATCCTTGCAAATAGGTGATCTCTTCTGCATCCTGCATTCCCGATCGGACGCGGGCGAATTCCAGATGCTTTTCCAATTCCTGCTGATAGGCGCGAATTAAACCAGCCTTTTTAGCCAGCTCAGTAAGTTGCTGTTCGATTTCGGCTAATCGGGAAGTAAAATTCTGTAATTCCTGTGTGACCGTGCCAAAATCCTCCGGTGGGATTTGCTCCTCTTTGAGATCAAGACGTACATCCTCAGATCGGGCAATAAAAGCTATTAGTAGTTGATTTTTTTCCTCTTTTAATATTTCGACGGCCGCTTCTTCCGGTATATTTTTCAATATACTACGATCAATTACATATAAATGCAGGTATATCCCGTGTTCTTTTAGTTCAGTCACATCTTTTTCGGAAATTATGCCCCAGCGATTGTACCAGTTTAAGTAAATATTTTTCTCATCAATTTTCGATTTCAGATTTTGTTTTTCGGTTTCGAGAGCGATAATATCGGAAACCAATTTCTGACACTTTTCTAAATCGACATTTTCTGACGACGGTGGTGTATTATAGCCCTCGATAATGCCCAGACTTTTCTCGACAGCATATATGGCATTCTCAATTTTTGAGGTATCCTCTGAAATCGGCGGCTTGATATGCTGGATGTGAACCACTCCTAATTTGCGTAATTTCTTCAGAGCGGAATCTCGTTCCGGAGTATGCACAAAAAGCACTACTTTTTTCATCGGAACTATCATACCTTTAACGCCTCTCTTTTACTCTGAATCTTAGATTTAGCAATCTTACCGCGCACTACTTCCGCCGTCTGCGCATCGCCGAGAAAAATCTGGATTATACGGATGTTTTCCCGAGTTTCGGGAATTTTAACTTTCTCGAACAAGTTAATGCGTTGAATGGTGACGCGTAATTCTTGTTGTAGAACTTCGATCTGTTCCTGTAAAATTTTAATTTTAATCCGGCGTGCGATTTGCTCTTTAAGGATGCTGAGAGCGCGATCAACCCACAGAGGCGTTGTAAAAAAATCATAGGGCACATCTTCAAATTCAACCTGGCGGAAAATCCGGATTTCGATTCCGGCAATATTGCCTTCGTCAGTGTGGATTTCTTTGATTTTCAACCAGGCTTTTAAATCTACCTCTTCAGCCATAACGTCAACCCAGGTAAACACCTGTTCAGTTACTTTCCGGATTTCTTCCTCAACCTGCTCGATAGCGAGACTAAGATGCCGGATTTCAGTAACCAGTTGGCTTTTCTTTAACTCGAGAGTCGGGAGAAAGCGCTCGTAGCGTGCTAAGGCTTCGCGCTGAGCTTTTAATTCATTTTTGGTATGTTTAATCTTAGCCATGATTATTTATATGAATCAAGCGCTCACTTCTGCTTTCTTTGGCCAGAATTTCTGCACCAATTCTGATTTCATTCCTGTCTCCTGAGGTTCGAAACAATCTGCCAGAATTTGCCAGCCGAGGTTTAGAGCTGATTCGAGCGGAATATTAACCTTCAAATCCATCAAATCGTTCTCAAACCGCTCGCCGTATTTCAGCAACTTGCGATCCCAATCACTCATCCGGAATCCCATCGAGCGCTTCTCCTCAGTTTCCTTGAACTGAGCGTAAAGCTGGATCATAACGTCCATAATGGCGCGATGATCTTCCCGCGTACTTTTATTGACTTGTTGTTTTAGACGACTGAGTGAACCAAAAGGCTCGATGCGACCGTTGCGCAAGTAAAATTGTCCTTCAGTAATATAACCGGTATTGTCCGGAACGGGATGGGTAACATCGTCGCCCGGCATAGTCGTAACCGCCAGAATGGTCACCGAACCGGCGCCTTCGAAATCAACTGCTTTTTCATAACGCGCGGCTAGCTGACTATAGAGATCGCCAGGATAACCGCGGTTGGATGGAACCTGTTCCATCGTAATGGCAATTTCCTTGAGCGCATCGGCAAAATTAGTCATATCGGTCAGCAAAACCAGCACATCACGTCCTTTGAGTGCAAAGCGTTCCGCCACGGCTAAACTCAAATCCGGTACCATTAAACCCTCTACGATTGGATCGGAAGCCGTGTGAATGAAAAATATCGAGCGGCTTAAGGCACCACCTTCTTCGATTGTATTTTTAAAAAACATATACTGATCATATTTCAGACCGATGCCGCCCAGTATAATCATATCAACTTCCGCCTGTAATGCAATGCGCGCCAAAAGCTCGTTGTATGGTTCACCGGAAACCGAGAAAATCGGCAATTTTTGCGAAATAACCAGAGAATTGAACACATCAATCATTGGGATATTGGTTCTGACCATTCGCCTGGGTATGATGCGCTTAGCCGGGTTGACCGAAGGACCAGCAATCTGGATCATATTTTCTGTTAATTGTGGACCTTTGTCGCGCGGCACGCCACTGCCATTAAAAATGCGACCGAGCATATTATCCGAGAAAGTAACCTGCATCGGATGCCCCAGGAAACGGATTTCATCGTTGGTGGCGATGCCCTGACTGCCAGCGAATACCTGGAGCGAAACAATATCGCCATCCAGTTTAATGACTTGCGCCAGAGATTTACCGCGCTGGGTAGAAATTTCCGCCAGTTCTTCGTTAGCTACGTTGCTGGCTTTTACTGTTATTACGTTGCCGGTTACGCTTAAAATTTTATTATAGACTTTTTGCATCGCGGGCTTTTTCCTTGATCAATTGATTTATTTTCTGTTCTTGTATTTTGAATTCATCGTCCTTAAAATCAATATAATTCCAGTCAATGAAGACTTGCCGCAGTTTATTGAAAAAATCGCGGGCGTCGTTTTTATCAGTCAGATTAAATTTGGTCATCAATACCTCATGCACCTTGCTGAAGACATATTTCTGGCGCTCGGGGCTACTGGCGCCATCTACCTGATCGAAAGAATTCTGCTGTAAGTAAACTGCATCCAGAAACTCAGATTTCATATAAATTTCAAAATCATCTAAGGAAGTGCCTTCCTCACCGACTACCAGCATCATCTGGTGCACTTCATTACCCTTGAAAAGTATTTGGCGCGCATCCTCGATTAAATTCGAGGGAATGAAACTGGTGTATTTCGACCAGCTTTCCAGGGGATGAATAGCCGGATAACGGCGGGCATTGGAGCGATCGCGGGAAAGCCCGTGAAAAGCGCCGACAACTTTCAAGGTTGATTGAGTTACCGGCTCTTCGAAATTACCGCCTGCCGGGCTGACGGTGCCTCCGATGGTTAAACTACCGCGACTACCATCGAGCAACTCGACAATTCCGGCGCGTTCGTAAAACTGGGCGATGCGCGATTCGAGATAAGCCGGGAAGGCTTCTTCTCCCGGAATTTCTTCGAGACGACCGGATAGTTCCCGCATTGCCTGCGCCCAACGTGAAGTGGAATCCGCCAGTAGTAAAACATTCAATCCCATCTGGCGATAATATTCACCAATCGTTGCGGCCGTATAAACCGAGGCGTCGCGCGCGGCAACCGGCATTGAACTGGTATTGCAAATAATTATGGTGCGATCCATTAGGGAGCGACCGGTGCGCGGATCAGTCAGTTCAGGAAATTCGCGCAGAGTTTCAACTACTTCACCGGCACGTTCACCGCAAGCCGCGATGATTACGACATCGGCTTCGGCAAAGCGACTGGTCACCTGTTGCAATACCGTCTTACCGGCGCCGAAAGGTCCCGGAATACAATAGGTACCGCCTTTGGAAATCGGGAAGAAAGTATCAATGATTCTGGTCTGCGTCACCAGCGGTTCAGTCGGTACGAATTTCTCACGATAGGCTGTTATTGGAATCTTGACTGGCCATTCGAAGTACATTTTCAAATTGATTTCGTCACCTTTTTCATTGGTAATTACGGCAATTGTCTCGGTTATTTTATACTTACCCTCCGGCACAATCGTTTTGACCGCATATTCGCCACGCAGGTTGAAAGGTACGAAAATTTGATGCTCAAAAATACCTTCCGAGACATTGCCGAGACTGATACCAGCCTGAACAATATCGCCGGACTTGACCAGCGGTTTAAAATCCCATTCCTTCTTTGAATCCAGCGGTTCGATAACAGCTCCGCGCTTTAGGAAAAAGCCGAATTTAGCCGCCAAGTCGTGCAAAGGATTCTGGAGCCCGTCATAAACCATACCGAGCAAGCCGGGACCGAGCCGCACCGAAAGCATTTGTCCGCTGAATTCGACCTTATCGCCAACTCTCAGACCTTTGGTGCTTTCGAAGACCTGCATATAAGCCAGGTTGCCTTGAATCCGGATCACTTCTGCTTTGAGATTCTCATCGCCAGCCACAGCGTAACCGACTTCATTCTGGATAATGTCGCTCTCACAAGCGACGGTGATCATATTGCCGTTAATGCTAGTAATTTTTCCGTATTTTTTCATAATTCCATTTCTAAATATTGTTGATATTTTTCACGTCCGATTTTTTTATTGAAAGTAAATAGTCTTTTTAAAATCTGGAGTCGTAGATAATACATAATGAGAAATTCCAGATCGAAATAATGACCGAATTCCAGCGAATCTAAAAATTGCCAGCGCCATAGTAAGAGATTCTTTTCAACGGTTAAGGGATCGCCCTCTCGCACTAAATTAGCAGGAAACGCTATAATTTTATAATCCTGATTCTTCTTCTGGGCTGTCCGCCATTCAACCAGCTCGAGGCGTAAATCTAATTCAAAATTTTTGATTCGACGAACAATATCGGGATCGTTTTTATCAGGCGCTGTGGCATTCAAATCCACCTTTTCCAATTGCGCATAATCCTCATCCGAAAGCCATTTGTAGGCTTCGGCTAAAAATTGTTCGCTGGTCAGCGCCGGTTCTCGCTCAAAATATAAAACAGGCAACTGAGCGATTAAATAGTAATATTTATCCATTCTGATCTAATAATTGGCGCAGAGCCGGATTGAGAAATTCCTGTAAAACTTCAGCGATGCTTTGGTCGGTTAGATCATAATAAACCTCTTCACCTTTGCGCGAAACCCGAAAGCCGGCGGCGATGCCACGGTCAACTCGGAATGTGACCGGCTCTTTAAGGCTATCGCGAGTCGCCGCCAATACCAAAGTCTTCAATTTCTCAATATCTTTTTCGGCTACCACGAATTCATACTGGTTGTCAGAAGATGTAGATTTTACCAATGCCAGAATCATCTCTTTTAAAAATTCCGGCGTTAGTGTTTTGGCTATTTCTTTCTTAAAAACCCGATCGAAAAGTTTCAGGAGATTTTCTTTAGTTACGAGGATTGTATCACGGGCGGCTTGGCGAATTGCGGCTTCCGCGTTAGCGCGCAACTTTTCGGCATTCTGTTGACCTTCATTGATAATCTGGCGGGCTTTTTCATTAGCCTTATTGATAATTTCCTGAGCTTCGGCTTCGGCTTTCTGGCGGATTTCATCGGCGGCGCGTTGAGCTTCTTCGATGCCTTCCTGTTTTATCTTCTCTATTAAACTGTCCAGTTTAACGTCCATAAAAATCTCCTGTAGTTCGGCTTCTTATTCATTAGAAAATAACTTGTGAATTTAACTTCTGTGAATTGTTAAGTCAAGCAAGGTTGAAGATTTTTTTGGATAACATCAAGACAGAATATCCACCATTTGAAGATAAATAAAATTAATCCCAAACGATTTCAAAAAACCCTTACTTCGTAAGCAAGAAATATAATTCTTACTTTTTGGATGATTAAAAATAATAAGCGAGATTGATCTGGTGCTGTTGGCCCCCAAGGTAAGTGTATTCCACGCCGGGCACTTTTTTAGAAAAACGAATCGGGCTATCATCCATTCTGCGACCGGACGGTATTAGTTGCCGAAAGGTATAGATGATGCCGAGCGGGCCTCGACGCCATTCTGCTTCGGCATTTAAATCGAATAAATGGAGACTATATTTGTATGGATAATCCAGCGGATCCGATTTAATACCCATCATCAATTTGGCTTCTCCTTTTAACCAGAAATCGAATAAGGTATGAGAATATAAAGCCCCGGCCTGAAAATTAACATTCTGCCAGTTGAAATTTGTCCTTAAACCAATCTGTTGACTAAAGGAATGGCCGTATGAAAAATTCAATTCCGCCGAATGAAAGATCGGCAATATTCCCAACTGGAATCCGAGTACGGGTGTACTTAGAAAAATATCAGACTCGTAATTGGCATAAGATAGACCGCCTGAAATTACGAATAGCTTTTCACCCAAGGTAAACTGAATTGCGTAGCCTTCGCGATCGATATACCCCTGCCCAAGCGAATCCAGATCAGTAAAATCCGGGCGATTATTATCTATGAAATAATTGAAATCATTGCGTAAAAAAGTCACAGAAATATCTCTTACCAAACCCTGGTCTGAACTTAAAGCAAGTCGGTAATAATGATTTAATCCATTAATTGGAAGGTCAATTTGCCGTTGACCGGCTAAAGCCGCCTCTTGACCGGTGTTGATATAACGAATACGCCAGTGGAAATCAAAATCAGTTGCCCGAATTGCCAAACCGAGATGATAATTGCTATTCAGAGGAAGTGAAGTCCATAGTGAATAACCGATTTGATTAACGTGCAAGGTGTTAGTCAATTCCTCTCCAAAAGTCGGTTCCAGCAAGTCGAAAAAGTATTTATTAGTAAGTTCATCTTCGGAATGAGGGAACGAGATAATATTAATTAAAAAGGGGGCTGAGTTCCAGTTATATTCCAAGCCGCCACCGAAGTGAATACGTTCGTAAGCCATTGCCCATAAAGTCGAAAAATTGGTATAGGTAATTTGACAACGGCTGACTAGACTGGTCTGATCGCTGAGGTTGTCAAAATTGGAAAAATTTCTTGCCGCCTCGGCTTTGATTAGATGAGATGTTTGCCTTAGACGAAAAGGCAAATTGAGTTGCAAGGTATTCGTCTGTTCAGAGATGGTCAAAGTCGTCTGTTGATCAACCTTTTTACGATAAATATCATCATAACCGATTCGGGCTTTAATAAAAGGCGAACCCGGTGAATTCAGTTCGGCAAATGTTGCAGTTGGAATTTCAGGGAATGCCAGTAAATCGTAAATCGAAGCCTGCCAATGGCTGGCAAATGCCAAATTGGACAGACTGACAGTCAAAAAAAAAGTGGGGAAAAGGTAGTGGCTTTTCCCCACAAAAAACTGATGGATCAGTCGCAACTCTGGTCCTATTTAAGCAGAGTCATTTTGCGGATGCTCCGGTGACCATTGACTTCCAGCAAGGCAAAATAGATCCCAGATGGATAGTGGGAAGCATTCCAATCGTAGGAAATCTGACCCGCCGATATCCTGCGATTGACGATCTGTTCGATTACTCGTCCCTGCAGATCAACAATGCACAGTTTGACATCGGCGGCTTGCGGTAAATCAAATGTGATATTTGCCACCGGATTAAAGGGATTAGGATAAACTGGATAAAGCTTGAATTCAGTCGGTAAAACTTGATTTTCCTGAGCGATGCCGACTTTAAACCGGTCGGGAAACATTCCGCCCAGGGTGCTGTCGGTGCCCATAAAGAAATTCTTCATCATAACCAAGAAACTTGTCGGCGGATTATCGAACCAGGCTGAAACATTGACTCGCTCACCGTCAATGATAACAGTAGAATCCGGATTCGCAAAATCACGATGAAGACTCCCAGCCATTTCAGCCGATTTAGTCGAAATCCCCTGCATTTTCGGAGCATCTATCCCAAAGTCGTCCTGATATGGTTCCATCGCTTCGAAAAGGCCAGTCAGATTATTAAAGAAAATTGTCAAACTATTGAATGAATCCTCGAGCTTGTCACCCATTTTATGAAATTGAGCGACGCCATAATCAGTAACGGTCAAAAATTCGGGATTAGATTGTTCCAATATGCTGATTACATCCATTGGTCCTTCAACCTCGGAAAAATCCAGGTAGTTCGGATCGAGATCCAAAATGAACATCTGATCGAGTTCGCTATATAAACCGTTTAAAACATCACCGATTTTTGACAAACCTTCGCAAGCCCTTTCAATCGCGGCGGTGGCAATTTTTACCTGTGGAACGGCAAGAAAAGTGAGTGAAAATTCACTGTTGGCA
Source organism: Fidelibacterota bacterium (assembly GCA_018002295.1). Lineage (GTDB taxonomy): Bacteria > Fidelibacterota > UBA2242 > UBA2242 > UBA2242 > JAGNGI01. The sequence goes on along the minus strand of JAGNGI010000032.1, from coordinate 1,674 downwards.
TCTAAAACATAAGGATTTGGATCTGCGTATGGATTCTGACTATATCCGTACTCTTTCGTGAGAATAACAAAATTGGTCGGTTCCTCACTCTCGATATATTGATCAACATGACAGCGAATTTCGTCAATCTGATCCTGCACATCAAAATCACTCCAGTCGTAGGTATCCATGAGGCTGTCAATCCGTCCTTCGGAAATGATACGAATGGCATCATCTACATTTCCGAAGAATTCTTCATTCAAATCGTAGAGCAGAGTCAACGCCAGACCGAAATGTTCATCCGGTTTCAGGCCCGTTTTCGCCTTCAAATTGGCTTGATAAGTATGAATGTGGTCTTCAAATTCCTCCCGCGTATCGTAATCATTCAAAATAATATCGGAGGCAATCATAGCATACATTTCGGTCGTTATGCCTTGCGGGAAAGTATTATAGAAAGTGTAGGACTGGTTTTCCCCGCCGCGATAGAAATCCTTAAAAACGCCCGTCGGACCATCAGGATGTGCCAAACTTTCGAGGATGCCGCGCGGGCGAATGACTTTATTTTCAGATTCGGGGCCGATCGGATAAGTCTTGCCAGCCAAAATAGCATCAAATTCATCAATTCCCTTTTGCAGGGAATCCATCCAAGCCAATTCAAGTTCAAGCGGTGCAAATGGCTGGTTTATGAGTAACACTTGGACACTGTCAATTAAAGCATTTAGGGAATCGAGCCCTTCTTGAACAACAACTACTCCTGGGTCAATTGCAGTGCTGTTACAATTTAGCGAATCCATAATCTGGGTAAATCCATTGCCCACAGTTTCAGCCATAGCCTCACCCAATTCACCAATCATTTCTAAGCGATTGAAAAATGTTCTGGAAAATACGAACATATCGTCTTGATATTTTGAACCCATAATCTTAACCCTAAATTCAAAATCAGCCGTACCGGTAAATACGGAATCAATATGCTCACCGAAAGCATCAAACAACGGATCTACTTTATTGCCAAAATAACCAATGTCCTGTCCAATCTCATCGGCTAGTTGGCTATTTTCAGTCAACCACTCACTAATCGAATCACGGTAAACTGGATATAGGCCGGATTCGAAAAATTCAGTGAGATTCAAAACAAATTCATTCGGATTATCGGCAGCAAACAGCGGAAAAATATCTGCGTAGGTTTGTTCAAGACTTAGCTCAATATTGTTCTGTATCTCTTCCATTAAATATTCCAGATCATTAATCAAGGTATCGCCGTCAATATACACCCGGGTAGCTTGAATAATTGCAAGCCCCATATGAGCTTTCATCGTCTGAGCATCATCAGCCTCCGGTAATAATTTTTGATATTCCGTCTCCATACTGTCCAGATAAGCATCATATTCTGGAGTTATTTCTCGCTGGAGAATAAGGTCGGGAGTCTGTGCAAAAAGAGCTATGGCAATTATCAAAGCAACCATCAATATTTTTAGCAACGTTTTCATAAGTCCTCCATTTTTTAGACGTTTACGATTTAATATGATCTGAATTAGAAAATGTAATTAATATCACATTTGGGCAAAAATCTCAGTTATTTATCAATTTGCAAATCAATATATCCCACTTTAAATTTGCAACGCATATTGAAATTTATTACGGTGTGAACAATGGATTTATTTAAAAAGTGCTACGCTTATAAAGATGCTCAGATTG
>JAGNGI010000031.1 GCA_018002295.1 Fidelibacterota bacterium | reverse complement strand
GTCGTAACGGCTCTCGCCGGAATCCGGACGCTGACGTTAAAAAATGAGGCTTATAATGGAAACTGATTGCATTTTCTGTAAAATTGCCGCAGGGAAACTCGGCACGGAGTTTTTATATGAATCGGATGAAATAGTAGCTTTTCGAGACATTCGTCCCAAAGCTCCCACCCACATATTGATAATTCCGCGCCGCCATATTCCCAAGATAACTGACTTGCAGGAATCCGATGAAAAGTTAGTCGGACGAATGGTCACGGTCGCAAATATTCTGGCGGAAAAGGAAGGGCTCAAAGAAAGCGGATTCCGTCTGATATTTAACTGCGGACGTGATAGTGGTCAGGAAGTTTTCCATATCCACTTACATTTACTGGGCGGACGTCCATTTCACTGGCCTCCGGGTTAAGGAAAAGCGTAATTGTACATTTCTAAACTCACACTTTACGGTTTTAAATCATTTCTCAAAAAATCCGAAATCCAATTCGGACGAGGGATTACTTCAATCGTTGGACCGAACGGTTGCGGTAAAACCAATATCGTGGATGCAATCCGCTGGGTTATTGGTGAACAGAAAGCCAGCATTTTGCGCGCCGAACGCGTCACGGATGTAATTTTCAATGGAACCGCTACCCGCCGACCGCTGAATTTAGCCGAAGTAAGTTTGACAATTAATAATGTTAGTGGACGAGTACCGATCGCATATTCCGATGTCGAAATTACGCGGCGATTATACCGGAACGGTGAAAGTGAATATTTTATCAATCGCAATCTTTGTCGTCTGAAAGACATTACCGATCTATTTATTGATACCGGTATGGGGGCGAATGCCTATTCAATAATCGAACTCAAAATGATCGAGAATATTCTCAGTGAAACGCCGGAAGAGCGCAAGCGTCTCTTCGAGGAAGCCGCCGGTGTCAATAAATACCGCGTCCAGCGTAAAGCCGCCTTGCGTAAACTCGAATCAACTCGCGACGACTTGCTCCGTCTGAATGATATTATCAATGAAGTTGATCAAAATGTCAAAAATTTGAAAAGGCAAATTGCGCGCTATGATAAATATCAGGAAACCACCCAGAAATTAATCGAAGCCGAGGTAATCTTAGCCAGTCGCCGCATCTTCGACCTACGCGCAAAACAGGCGCCGATTTTAACCGATATTAACGCTAAACAAAATTTACTGGAAAAAATTAGCACCGAACTGAATGCCAAAGAATCACAAGAACGCGAACAACAAAAAATTCTAAATACAATTGAAATCGAATTACAGAACAAGCGTAATGAACTCGAGACTTTGCGGGCTAATAAAGCCAAATTGGAAGCCACCGGACTACTTCTCAAAGAGCAACTTCGTAACAATACCCAAAACAGCGCTCGCCTAACCGCCACGATTAATGCTTTACAGAAAAGTATCGAATCAGCGGAAACCCGCCAGAAAATAATCGAACAGGATTTGGCTACCAACGCCCAAACCCTTGAAGAAAAGCGTCAGGTTTACAAGGCGGCAGTCGAAGCCCAGCAGGAAATCGAAAACAATTATAAAAAATTAAGTGCGGATTTGCAGGCACTTCAGGATGAGCGTTTTAATGCCTTCCGGCAACAAGCCGAGCAAACTGCCCATCTAAATAATCTTAAAGAAAATATCAATCAGCGCGAAAAAGAATTACAAAAAGTTATCGAACAAATTGCTACTCAAACTGATAACCAGGCTCGTTTGGCAATCGCACTTAAGGAACTTCGTGAAAAAATAGATGTGCTGACCGTTCGACGCGACGAGCTGGAAAAATCTCTCCAAAACGAGTTATCTAATCAGCAGTCTTTAACAGAACAGGAAAATCACATTCGGGATGAATTGCGTCATTGTGAATCGGCGTTCGATAAATTGAACAATCAGATCCAATTTTACCGCTCAATCATCCATTCTAAAGAAGGATTTGCGCCAGGCTTACAATTCGTGCTCGATCATCCTGATGAATTTCCGGGAATTCGTGGCGCTTTATCCGATTTATTATCCGTTGATCATCAATATTATTTAGCCGTCGAAGCCGTAATCAAGGATATCGCCCGATTACTAGTTGCCGAAAGCCGTTCAGCGGCTTTGCAAACCCTTGAAAAATTAAATCGTCTTGGGAAAGGACGAATATCAATAATTCCATTAGATGCCAGATGGCGTACGCCTGCCCTTAAATCGGCCAGAAATGGTTTACAGCCACTTCTAAAATTTATTAAATCGGATGCTCAGCTGGAGAATCTGAAAGAGATGCTTTTTGGCAATGTCTATTGTTGCTCAGATGATCAATTTGAAGAACTAATTAATAACCCAGAGCTGGAGTCATATTCGATTGTTACTGACCGCGGGCGTTTTCGCGATGCGAATGGCTGGTTCTCCGGCGGCGCCGAACAATCAGCCGCCAATGTGCTGGTCGGTCGCCAAGCCCGACTGAATGAATTACAAGAAGAAATTAAATCGGTTGAAAAACAAAGAACCGCTCTGCTCGAACAGCTCCAAGCAGCTCAGGCTGAAATTCGTCGCCACAGTGAAATGCGTGAAAAACTGAATCGCGATCGTCAGCAGATAGAAACTGAAATTCGCCAATTGACCGATGTCTTGCGGGCTACGGAATCACAACAAGTGCAGTCGGCTGGGGCTCTGGCGGCTCTTAATGACCAAAAAGTGATGCTTACCACCGCGATTGCCAATTTCAAAGAAAGGCTGGCTAAGGAAACTCCCACCCAAACTAATGTTGACAGTCAATTAGCCCAGATGGATCAACTTATATCTATTAAAAAGACCGAACTCGACCAGGTACGGGCTAACCTCGATGGGCATAATCAAAATTTGCAAAACCTGCGAGTTGAGCTGATTGGTCTCGAAAATAAAGCCCGCAATTTATCTGACGAAAAGGTGGCTTTAGAACGAAACCTGAAGAATAGTCTTGAACAAGTTGAAAAAGCCCAACAAGAACTCGCCGCTTTAGAATTGGAAAAGAGTCAACTGGAAAAGAATTTGGCAGAAAATAAACTCGCCGATGCCGAGGCAGTAACTCTGGTGAATCAAACAGAATCTAATTACAACCAGATTGGACAAGAGTTTCAGGCACTACGGCAGACGATCGAAGCGATTAATACCGAAATTATAAATTTGCGTCATACCAAAGAACAAAACAGTGAGGAGCTGAAACGTCTGGAACTGGCTAGTTCTCAGTTTATTGCTAATATCAATGAAATCAGCTCCGTCCTCTGGGAAAAATACAATCGGACGCCATTAGAAGAAATACCGCCCGATTTGCCCACTGAAACGGAAGCCCGCCAAGTTGTCGAACGTTACCGACACAATTTGGAGCAAATCGGCATGGTAAATATGGCAGTCAAGGAAGAGTATGAACAGGAATACACACGCTGGAAATTTCTAAGTGATCAGCGTGATGACCTAGTATCTTCGGAAAAAGGATTGACAGAAGTGATTACGCAGATTGACCAGGTCGCCCGTGAACAGTATTTGGAAACTTTTAATCAAATCCGGAGCAATTTTAAAACCACTTTCGACATTTTCTTCGGCGGCGGCGAAGCCGATTTGCGTCTAATTGGTTCGGATGATCCCCTCGAAGCCGAGATTGATATCTGGGCTTGCCCGGGTGGTAAGAAAATGCGCTCACTGCGGATGCTTTCTGCCGGTGAGAAAGCCCTCACGGCTATAGCTTTACTATTTGCAATTTATCAGGTCAAACCCAGTCCTTTTTGTATTCTGGATGAAGTTGATGCGCCTCTTGACGATGAAAATACGCGTCGCTTTACCAGCGTCATTCGAACTTTTTCGGAAAATACCCAGTTTATAATCGTTACTCATAATAAGGCGACGATGGCGATCGCCGACGCTTTATACGGAGTCACGATGGCTGAAAAAGGTGTCTCACAAATCGTTTCGGTTAAATTGGAGTAACCTATGCGTATCAAAATATTTTTAATGTTAATGTGTTTCTTGATTGTGAACTCATTTGCCGTAGAATTCGATGTAGATTATGCGGTCTTCAAAGGCAATGAGGAAGTCAGTGTAGTTGAGGTTTATCTCCTGATTCCACGGACGTTATTTCAATTTGTTCCTAATGAAAATGAATATTGTTCCTATGCTCTTATTCGAGTTGCTCTGGTAGAGGGAGATTCCGTGCGCGATATTCAAGAGTGGCAGATTACTGATCGCGTTGCTGATACATTACAACTAGCTGAAAATCAGAAAATTCCGGAAATAGCTACTTTGCAGGTCAAACCCGGCAATTATCAGTTGATCATAGTTGTGGCGGATCTGATTAACCGACATCAGTATCATTATGATAAGCAAATCGAGATTTCAGATTATTCGGATGATCAATTAAGGCTCAGTGATATTCAGATTAGTAGCCAGATTTCTAAAACCAGTCAAGAAAACAAATTCAGTAAATATTTCGGTTATGATGTGATTCCGAATGCCAGTGCCATTTTTAGCCAAAGGCAAAATTTGATTTATTCTTTTGTCGAAGTTTATAACTTGAAAGTTGATCCCGGTAAACCGTCGAATTATCTAGTAAAGTATGACATTGCGGACTTAAATGGAAAAGTAGTAGTAAGTAGTGATTGGCGTTCTCGAAAGAAGCCGGGCACTTCGGCGGTCGAAATCAATAATCTCAGTATTGCTGGCTTACCGGGCGGTTTGTATGATTTAATTATTGAAGTAAATGATGAGGCGACTCAAAAGACAGTGAAGAAGACCAAACGGTTTTACATTCTCGAAAGCAAATCTCAGCTTGCCAGTCTCGAAATGAATGCCGAGGCTATCCAGCTGGAGGGCAAATCTGAAAAAGAACTTGATGACATTTTTGGACCCTTACGATACATAGCCACCGAAACGGAAATTAGACGCTACAAAAAATCCGATGTTGAAGGGAAAAAGCAAATTATCCTCCATTTCTGGGATAATCGCGATCCTAATCCCCAAACACCAATTAATGAAAATAAAGCCGAATTCGAACAGCGTCTCCAATATGTCAATCAGCAATTTTCTACCAATCAAGTCCCCGGTTGGAAATCGGATTTTGGACGGGTTTTTATGATTTACGGAATGCCCTCTGAAATTGAACGCTTTCCCAGTGCGCTTGAGAGCAAACCCTATCAGATCTGGTATTATAATGAAATCGAAGGCGGCGTGAAATTTTATTTCGTTGATAAAAATGGATTTGGTACTTACGAACTGGTTCATTCGACTGCTCGCAATGAATTGCAGGATATAAACTGGCAACGCTGGATATCGCCTTATTCCACCAGCCCAGATTTAACTTATTAGGAAGGTAGGTAAAAGGATGAGAATTGGAATAGACCTCGGCGGCACAAAAGTTTCGATTGGATTGGTTGATCAAAATCGGCTTATCGGTCAACCGGTTCGTTTTATGATTGCCGAATGTAAAGACGCCGACGATTTAGTTAAACATATGAAAGACGCTATTGACCGAAGTCTTAAAGCTAACGGGATCGTCTGGCAGAATCTGGAAATGATCGGAATCGGTAGTCCCGGACCGCTCGATTATAAAACTGGGATAATTTTACACACTCCTAATCTGGTGATGTTGCGCAATTATCCACTCGGACCAAAGCTGGAGGCTTTGACCGGTTTACCGGTGCTGGTGAATAATGATGCCAACTGTTTTGCGCTCGGAGAACAACGCGCCGGAGGTGGCCGTGGTCTCGAATATGTTCTCGGTGTAACTCTGGGTACCGGATTTGGGTTGGGATTCATTTATCGTAGCGAAATTTTCAATGGAGCTACCGGGACGGCTTTAGAGTTTGCGATGACTCCTTATCTTGATGGTGTTTACGAGGATTATATTTCCGGCCGAGGCTTGGCGCGCATCTATAAATCTGTGGTTGGAAAGGAAATCAAACCGGCTGAAGTTACCGCTTTAGCTAAAAAAGGTGATACAGATGCTCTGGAAACCTGGCGAATATTCGGCCATCATCTTGCCCAAGCGATGATAGTTCTGGTTATGGTGCTCGATCCGGATATTATCGTAATTGGCGGATCAGTGTCCCAAGGTTGGGATTTTTTCTATCAAACGCTGGAAACCGAACTGCGGGCAGGAATTCACGCCGGTCCAGCCGGTCATCTGAAAATTACCCGCAGTCAATTAGGCGAACTGGCGGCTATTATCGGCGCGGCTAGTCTTTAAAAAAAGCTGATCGTTTTAATTATGCACTTTTTCAAAACTCTCGTGACTGGTGTTACTTCTCTGCTATTTCCACCGATCTGCAAAGGTTGTGAAAAAAGGATGGATTCAAATGTAGGGCTGATTTGTGCGGATTGCTGGCAAAAGTTACAATTATTTCCGGCGGAAGCGATAAAAAATAAAATTATTCCGGAAAGTCTTGATCAGGTCTGGCCGGTTTTTCTATTTGATGAATTGTTTCAGAAAATAATTCACGCTTTGAAATATCAGGGAAATGTTTCGATTGGTTACGAGATTGGACGACGAATGGCTCTTCATTTGCCATCTGAAATAAAAGACCTCCAATCGGCTTGTTACGTTCCGATTCCTTTGCACCCGATAAAATTGCGGGAACGCGGATATAATCAATCCGAAGCGATTACACGCGGATTGGCGTCGAACTCAGGCATTAGAGTTGAAACCAAATTACTTAAGCGAATCAAAAATACGGCAACTCAAACCAAATTAAACGCAGAGGAACGCCAGGCTAATATGGAAATGGCTTTCGCGATTAATCAAAAATCTTCTGTTTCTTCGGGCAACACGCTTATTTTAATTGATGATGTTTTTACTACCGGTGCTACTCTAAATTCAGCCGCGGGAGTACTACGCCAGTCCGGTTTTCATAAAGTCATAGCGGTAACTGCCGCCGCTCCACTTTAGCAGGAATCAATATTTTTCCTTGGAATAATTGCTCTAAGAAATTAAAATTGAAAGTTATTTTAAACAATGAATAAAGCAAAGGTGAAATATGTCAAGATTGACTGTTGATGATTTAAAAGTAAAGGGTAAAAGAGTCATTATGCGGGTTGATTTCAATGTCCCGCTTGATGAAAATATGAATGTTCGAGATGATTTTCGCATTCGGGCGGCTTTACCGACTATTCAAAAGTTACTGAATGACGGCGCCCGTTTGATATTGATGTCGCATCTCGGTCGTCCAAAAGGTAAACCCGTGCCGGAATTGAGTCTTAAGCCGGTCGCCGAATGTCTTCAGAAATATTTGAAGAACAAAGTATATTTTGCGCCTGATTGTGTCGGGATCGAAGTGAAAAACTTAGCCAATTCGCTTCAGGATGGTGAAGTTCTTCTGCTGGAGAATCTGCGTTTTCATCCAGAAGAGGAGAAAAATGATCCCGAATTTTCTGCCAAGTTAGCTGAGTTGGGCGAGATTTACGTCAACGATGCTTTCGGTACAAGTCATCGAGCTCATGCCTCCACCGCCGGTATCACGAACTATATCCCAGTGCGGGCGGCTGGTTATTTGCTTGAAAAGGAGTTGCATTATTTGCAGGATATGCTTGAGAATCCGGAGAGACCGTTCACGGCTATTTTCGGCGGAGCAAAAGTCAGTGATAAAATTGATATTATCGAGCGTTTGTTTGGTAAAGTTGATAATATTTTGATTGGTGGCGGGATGGCATTTACCTTTCTAAAAGCCAAAAATTATGAAGTCGGTAAATCATTGCTGGAGGCTGATAAAATCGATTTTGCATTGGCGACTTTGAAGAAAGCCGAACAGATGGGATGTAAAATAGTTTTGCCGACCGATGTAGTCGTTGCATCTGAAATCAGTGATACGGCGGTGCCGGAAATCGTCTCCGTGGATCAAATTCCACCAGATAAAATTGGTGTCGATATCGGTCCTGAGACCACGATGATTTTCTGCGAGATAATTGAAAAAAGCAAAACAGTCCTGTGGAATGGCCCGATGGGCGTCTTCGAAGTCAAACAATTTTCTACCGGTACAGAATCAATCGCGCGCAAATTGGCGGAAGTAACGACTAAAGGCGTTATTACCGTCGTCGGTGGTGGCGATTCGGCTTCCGCGATGAAAAAATTCGGACTAATGGACAAGGTTTCCCACGTTTCGACAGGCGGTGGTGCTTCGCTGGAATTGTTGAGCGGAAAGGAACTAATTCCGATTAATCTTATATCAAAGAAGTAGTTGATTATGAAACAATATATTGTAGCCGGTAACTGGAAGATGCATAAGGACATTCAGGAGTCTCGCATTTTCGTGTCGAACATTCTCAATAAGTTGCTGAAACACGAAAGAGCAACGGTTATTTTATGTCCTCCTTTTACGGCGCTTTTTGATGTTTATAACTTAATAAAAAACACTTCCATCGCGCTGGGCGGCCAAAATATGCACAGCGAACCCAAGGGTGCATTTACCGGCGAAATTTCCGGTGGGATGCTGATTTCGGCCGGCTGTCAATATGTCATTTTAGGGCATTCGGAACGGCGACATATTTTCGGCGAAACGGATGACTTTATTCGGGATAAAGTCAAACAAGCTTTGCAGGTTGGTTTGAAACCGATTATCTGCGTTGGCGAGAAATTGGACGAGCGTCAATCCGGCGAAACTCTCGAGGTTGTCCGCCGACAATGTGATTCAGCCTTGAGCGTAGTCAATGAACAGGAAATAAAGCGATGTGTGATTGCTTATGAACCGGTCTGGGCGATTGGAACCGGTGTTGTCGCTACACCCGAGCAAGCTTCGGAATCTCATTCTATGATTCGGCAACTTTTAGCCGCAAAATATGGGCAGGAGAGCGCGGCTGGGACTTCGATTCTGTACGGCGGTAGCGTTAAATCTTCGAATGCCGCGAGTTTGATTCAAGCGCAAGATATTGATGGATTTCTGGTTGGTGGCGCCAGTCTAATTGAAGACGAATTCGCCCGGATTGCCGAAATCGTTGACGAATACGTAAAACATAAGGAGTCAAAGTGTATACCTTCTTAATAATAATTCATGTAATTGTGTCAGCCTTATTAATGCTGGTAATTTTAATGCAATCCAGCAAGGGAGGCGGATTGTCCGGTACGTTTGGTGGCGCCGGAGGCAGTTCTTTATTCGGGGGACGTGGCGCGGCTACTTTTCTTTCGAAGTTAACGACCGGTTTGGCGATTGCCTTTATGGTTATTTCTCTTTTAATTGGATTAATTTCGGCTCCGCGCGGCGAACCCACCAGTATTATCCGTCAAGAGGCTAATCGTCGTACCTCACCTTCAGCTGAATTGCCGATTCCGCAAGGTAGTAGCGAACAGGGAACTCCCGTCCTGCCTGGTAATTAAATTAATTGCAAATTTATCCAGATAGCTTTTTGAAATAGTTTATAATTGCCGAGGTGGTGGAACTGGTAGACACGCATGTTTGAGGGGCATGTGGGCGGATTTGCTTGTACGGGTTCAAGTCCCGTCCTCGGCACGAAAATGAAAACCAATAAAATGGGGTAAATGATGAAATATGTAAAACAAATCAGTGTAATCATTTTAATTACTTTGGTTGTGTTGAGTAGCCTGATTGGACAAGATCCTCTCTCAGAAGCTTATACTCTCTTTCAGAACGGAGAATATCAGAAAGCATTTGAAAAATGTAAACCTATTGTTGAGAAAGATCCCAATTATGCTGGGGCTGTTTTCCTTTTGGGGCGGATTTATTTTGCACTTGGAGAACTGGATAGCTCCAAGGTTTACCTTGACAAAGCGATTGATTTAGATCGTGCCAATACCGAGTTTCGAGAGATTAGAACCCAGATTGCAGCCTTTACTACTCAGCTAACAGAAGCTTCTCGACTAGTAAATAATGGTGATTACGAAGGCGCTAAAAATTTATACCTCGAAATTATTAAGGCTAATCCCAATTTTGCGGATGCTTATTTCAATCTGGCTCAAGTATATATTCGTCTAAATGATTTGACGAATGCCTCACTGTACTTGAGAAAAGTTATCGAAATGAAACCGAACGAAGAACGGTATACAAAACTATTAAAGAACTTGGTTCAGCAGTACTTACAGGAAGGTGAAAACCTGCGCCAGAGACGTAATAATGAAGGAGCGCTGGAGAAATACAAACAAGCACTCGAACTCGATCCGAACGAGTTTTTGGCTTATTATTTCAGTGGGCTGGCTTATTATGACATGAAGAATTATGATGAAGCCATCAAAGCTATCAATAAAGGCTTGGAAATCAATCCCGAACATGCCAAGTCCTACTTATTGCTTGGTCAAATCTACGAGAAGACCAACAAAAAGGCTGAAGCCCTAAAAGCTTACGAACAAGCAGTTAAAATTGATCCACTTTTTGAAGCCGGTTGGGATCGAATCGGGGTATTGAATTACAATATGAAAAATTATGAGCAGTCCATTAGTGCCTATAAAAAATTGATTGAAATCAATCCCGAGAATCCACGCTACTATGAAAAACTGGGGCAGATTTATCTGGATACCAATAATCCCAAGGAAGCGATTATCAATTTGGAAAAGGTTACTCAGAAAGACCCCAAAAATTTAAAAGCCTGGTTGAGAATTGCTCAAGCCTATAATAATCAGGGAGAATGTGCTCAGGCTAAAACGGCGGCTGAAACAGCTTTGAAAATTAAAAATGGCGATGCTCTGGCTCTAATCGAATTGGGAATTGCGGAACGTTGTCTCGGAAATACGGTCGCGGCTCGTCAGGCTTTTCAATTAGCCGCCAAAGATCCCCAATATCGGCGCTACGCAGAAGAACATCTGAAAACGGTTCAATAAAATTTTCTAGTCAAAATAATTAAGGGTGAGTCAGTCTCACCCTTTTTTATTCGGATAACTCTTTTATGAAAAATTCTATGGCTTAAAGAGGTTTTTGAGTAATTTTAAAAGCGAAATATGAAAACAATCATTAGTAAAAGAACCGACTACTATGCCTGAATTCATCCTTTCAAATGCTGAAGCCGCGGCGGTTGATCGCTATGCAATTGAGGAGTTGCAAATTCCCGGCACTGAATTAATGTTCAAAGCCGGCAATTTTGTTGCCCTGAAAGCCAAGAAATTGATTCAGGACATACCCAACAGTCGCATTGATCTTTTCTGCGGAACTGGAAACAACGGCGGAGACGGATTTGTCGCGGCTTTGTTATTAAGTGAATGGGGCGCTAATTGCATTATTTGGCTGATTGGTGATCCGCAAAATATCAAAGGCGATGCACGTCATTTTTATCAGAAATGGGTGGAGAGCAAGCAGACTATCCGTTGTATAAAAACAGCGGAAGACTTTGAAGAATATTCCGACTTGCCGGAATCCGATTTGATAATTGATGCGATGCTCGGAACTGGCTTCCGTGGTGAAGTTCAGGGGATTATAGCCGATGTGATACGTCGTATTAATAATATCAATTTACCGGTAATTGCAGTGGATATTCCCTCTGGGGTAAATGGAGATACGGGAGAAGTCAGAGGAGATGCCGTCAAAGCCGATTATACCGTGACGATGGGTTTTTTAAAACGTGGTTTGCTTTTTTATCCGGGCAAAAGATTCGCCGGTGAAATTGTCGTAGTAGATCTCGGTTATCCGCGTAAAGCTTTTGACATTTTAAAAGAAAAAACTTTCCTAATTGGTAAGCAGGATGTCAAGAAGGTTATTCCACCGATTGCCGAAGATACTTACAAACATCGTCAGGGAAAAGTTTTGATAATTGCTGGTTCGCCCGGAATGACCGGAGCGGCGACTCTTTGCGCATTAGGCGCTATGCGTAGTGGTGCCGGACTGGTGGTGAATGCCATTCCCAAGAGTCTGAATCAGATAATGGAAGTCAAACTAACCGAGGCGCTAACCGCACCACTTCCGGAGTCGTCTCAGCAGACTTTTTGTCTGGAATCTTTGACGGCACTCCAATCCAGACTGGAATGGAGTGATGTGGTTGTCTTTGGTCCGGGAGTTTCCGATAGTTTCGAAGTTCAGGAATTCGGGCAACAGTTGATAACAAAATGTCATAAACCATTGGTAATTGATGCTGATGGTCTGCGTATTTTCCATAATAATTTAGAATTAATTGGTACGATTGAGGATTTAATTATAACTCCTCATCGTGGCGAATTTGCAATGATGACGGGGATTGCAGTCGCAGAAGTGAATAAAAATGTGATTGAAGTTGCTCGCGATTTCGTACGAAAGTATCCTTGTACTTTGGTGTTAAAGGGCGCACCGTCTGTGGTTGTTTCTTCTACGGGAGTGGTGGCGGTCAATTCGACCGGCAATCCGGCTTTGGCGACTGGCGGCACGGGGGATGTTCTAACCGGCATAATTGCGGCTTTTCGGGCTCAGGGCTTAAATTCTTTCGATGCGGCTATGGCAGGAACTTCCATTCATGGATTAGCCGGTGATTGGGGACGGAAGAAGCTCGGAGTCAGGGCATTTATTGCCAGTGATTTGCTGGATTATTTACCGCTGATATTGCGTCGGCTGGATAAGGTGATTTAATGAATCGCTTCTGGCGGAAAGTCCCGGCAATTTTATATGCCGTCCTTATTTTTAGTTTATCATCTTTAACAAAAACTCCGCCGATTGAGATTCCAATCTGGAACGTTGATAAGCTGGTTCATATGCTGGAATATACAATATTTGGGATTTTACTGATGTTGGCTTTTAGAAGCGATCAGATTGGTAAACCGATGCGGCGCGCTAATTTTCAGAGCATTATTCTGGGTGTTTTATATGGCTTAACCGATGAAATTCACCAGTACTTTGTTCCCGGTCGCACCAGTTCACTAGCTGATCTTGGAGCCGATGCGCTGGGAATTTTACTGGGCGTATGGATTTTCAACCGCTTGAATGTCTTTCAGAAATTTAGAGAAGCATGAGTCTGACTAAATTAAAAATTGATAATTTTGCGATCATTGATCATATTGAAGTTGCTTTCGGGCCGGGATTGACGATTCTAACAGGAGAAACCGGTGCCGGTAAGTCAATTATTATTGATGCCTTGAATCTAGCGTTAGGGGAAAAAGCCAGTCCGAATGTTATACGAGCCGGTGCAGACGTCGCAACAGTAGAATGCACCTTTGATCTCACCGATTTGAATCCAGCCACTAAAAATATTCTGAAATCTCATAATTTTTACCAGGAAAATAATCCTTTGACCTTGAAACGCGAGGTAAATATTAACGGTCGCAGTCGTGCCTGGCTTAATGGCGAAACCTGCCTGGTGAGTGTTCTTAAAGAGGTTGGCAATTTGCTGGTTGATATGCACGGTCAGCATGATCACCAGTCGCTTTTGAATCCGGATACCCATATAGAATTTTTGGATGCATTTGGGGATTACGCCGAATGGCGCGAACAGGTTGCGAGGCAATTTGATGAGCTCAAACTACTTTTTGAGCGCCAAAATTTACTCCAGGAACAATTACGACTCAATCGCGAGAAGCGCGAACTCTGGGAATTTCAATTGCAGGAAATTCAAAAGGTTGCTCCTCAGGAAAATGAATACGAAATCCTGCTTCAGGAAAAAACTATACTCGAAAATACTGCTAAAATCCAGCAACTTAGTTCCGATCTGACTTATCAATTACTGGAGTCAGGCGACTCACTTTATAACCAATTACAGGGCGTTGTGAAGCAACTTGCCAATTTGCAAAAAATTACCGGCTCATTTGTAGAGCAACTTTCCCGATTGGAGGAGAGTCAATATCTATTCCAGGAAATCGCCCGGCAAATCGCCCATTTTGGCGATGATCTGCAATTTAATCCCGCGCGGTTAGAGATCATCAATCAGCGTTTGTATAGTCTTCAACAATTGATGAAAAAGTATGGACCATCACTGAGCGATGTCGTTGCCTATCGGCAAAAGCTAGAGACCGATCTGACCGAAAGCGATGATCTCGAGGTTCAAATTGACAAAAACAGGGAACTTATTAAAGAACATCTGGAAAAATTCACTCGATTTGCCTTTGAATTATCCGAAAAACGTAAACAAAGTGCCGAATTATTTAAAATCGAAATAGAAAAAATTCTGGAACGTCTCGGAATCAGCAGAGCCGACTTCGCCGTACGTCTGGAATTGATGCCGGATCAAAACGGCTGGATTATAATTGATAGTCAGAAATACAAAGCGGAATCGACGGGCATTGATAAAGTAACCTTTGAAATAAGTACTAATCGCGGTGAACCGCGCCGACCGCTGGCAGAAATTGTTTCAGGCGGCGAAGTTTCTCGCATTATGCTGGCTATCAAGACGATTTTGGCTGGACGCGATCATATTCCGGTGTTGATTTTCGATGAAATAGATACCGGTATCTCGGGGAAAATTGCGCGAAAAGTCGGTGAGGAGTTACATGAACTTGCCAAGGTTCATCAGGTCATTTGTATAACCCATTTGCCTCAGATTGCTGGTCTGGCTGACGAACATTTTAGCGTGGAGAAAGTTACTACGAACGGCCGCAGTCAGACTCAAATTCGTAAATTACTTCCCGAGGAAAGAGTAGCCGAAATCGCTAAATTGATTGGCGGTCGTTCAGTCAGCGAAATTACTTTAAAACAGGCGCGTGAATTAATGGAGTGAAGATGGATTTTTCAGAATTAATATTAAAGAGGCGCAGTGTTCGTAAATATTTGCCGAAACCGGTAGAGCGTGAACTGATTGACAAATGTTTGGATGCCGCGCGTTTAGCACCTTCGGCTTGCAACGCTCAACCCTGGTACTTTATTGTAATTGATAATGAGGAAGTGAAAGACCGGTTGTGTAGCGCCGCTTTTAGCGGGATTTATTCTTCGAATAAATTTGTGAAAAATGCACCGGTGATAATCGTAGTTATTACCGAACAACAATCTTATCAGGTTAAAGTTGGTGGATTTTTTCGCCATCTCAAATATGCTTTGGTGGATATTGGTATTGCTGGTGAACATCTCGCCTTACAAGCGGCTGAACTGGGGCTCGGAACTTGCTGGCTGGGTTGGTTCAGTGAAAATGGTGTACGTAAAGCTCTTGATCTTCCCAAATCTACTAAAATTGATATAATGTTTAGTCTCGGTTATCCGGCGGATTCCGACCGCCCGAAAAAGCGCCGACCGCTGGATGAAATCCGGCGATATATTGATTAAAATTTAAAACACTGAACAGCCTGGAAAGGCTGTCCTACGGTTAGGTAATGTTATAAATCGTAGGACAGGCATTCTTGCCTATTGGTTTGAGGTGAGCGATGACAGCCTGGAAAGGCTGTGCTACAGATTAATGGTAAAAATATCTACACTGTAACCGGCTAAACTAACCTTGACCGTATTATAATCAATTGGCCAGGTGTTATTATTGGTTAACGATCGTAGAGATTGGCCTTTTAACCAATCCGGTAAAAATATTATCGGATTTTGAATATCCGGGCTTTTATTTAATGCGATAATAAGCCGTTCATTGGCATCGCCGCGGCTGTAAATGAAAATGTCCTTTTCGGATTTCAGGGGTAAATAATCGCCGCGTCGTAAAGCCGGATGCATATTCCTCAATTGGATTAAATTGCTTACCTGCTGTAATTGTTCTCGTTCCAGATCAGATAATTCTTCACCAAAACGCATCATACGACGATTGTCCGGATCGTTAGCGCCGGTCAAGCCGAATTCATCTCCGTAATCAATAACCGGAATTCCGGGTACAGTCAATATATATCCGAGGAAGACTAATTCTTTCCGGTAAGTAAGCGGATTATCCACCGTTATGGGCGGTTCTTGCCAGGCGCGCCTTGTGCCGTCGTCGGACAAAGTTAGATCGCCATCCAGAAAAGCCATAATGCGCACCTGATCGTGACTATCCATTAGATTGCCCATCAGGTGATTGTATCCATAAACTTCCAACGCCTTTTTAATAGCCAGCTCCAAATCGCGAAAGTCGCCGGTCGGTTCTACGAAAACTCGACGAGCGGTGAAAAATTGATTAAAATTAAATTGCGATTCGAGCATTCCATTATTAACATAAGATTTAATTAATTCATTACTGCCGAAACATTCACCGATTTGAAAAATATCCAGATTCCGGTGAGGATTGATCCGCTTATTAATTTTGGATGTCAGAGTTTTCCAGAAAGCATGGGGCACATGTTTGGTAGCATCGTGTCGAAAACCGTCCGCATCAGTTTGCTTTAGCCACCAGACAGCGTTGTCAGTCATAGTTTGAAGGGCCTCGTGCGAGCCTTCGTAATCAAAAGACGGTAGAAAAGTATCGAACCAGGTTGTCAGGCGATATTCGTCCCAGCGCCGGATATTCAGAGATCCGTCCGGCAACTCCAATTGACCGAACCACTCACGATGTTCTCTGAAATAGGGATGCTCGATATGGACATGGTTGGAGACAAAATCAAGTAAAACTTTGATATTATGACGATGAGCCACCTCGACTAATTTTTTTAATTCTTGGAGGGAGCCAAAACGCGAGTCAGTCTGTCTTGCATCAGTTGGCCAGTAACCATGATAACCGGAAAAGTAATTATGGGGCTCAGGCCATTCCTGATAAGCACTATCAGTGGTTTTATTGACCGGCGAAATCCAGAGAGTATTGATGCCGAGGTCGTCGAAATAACCGGATTCGATAGTCCGGCGGATTCCGTCGAAATCACCGCCCTTGAAATTGGCTTGTGACGCTAAGTGAGGGTGAACTACCGGTCGGTCGTTTCCTGAGTTGCCGTTTTTAAAACGGTCGGTCATTATGGCGTAAAGACAAGCATCGTTCCAAATGAAGGTATTATTATCGAGTGGTTTACCATTTTTCAAATAGATAGTGATCACATTGCCGGGTTGATTTTTGTATTGAGCCGTTGCCCGCAAAATATGCATCCCGATCGTATTTTCAAGTGAATTTAAATAGATCTGCAGTTGTTTATTTTTATGATGGTAGCTTTTGGGCGGACAAAGATGATTATCCAGCAAGACGAAATAACGGAAATCGCTGGTATCACCGAGGCAGTCAACAGCTAACGAAATAGTATCGTTCTGTCCGGTTGGCAAAATATAGAGATTGGCGGCATAATCAGCCAGCGGAGCCGTAACGCGTAAAACCGAATTGAAATAGCCAAATCCATTATCGGTCTTTTCCGGATTGGCGGGATCATAAATCTCGTTCTGGTCAACAACGAACTGGTATTCGTATAAACCATCGTCGAGCCAAACATCCCGTGTAAAAATTCCGTCACTGTCTTCATCGGATATTGGTAATGAGCTCCGATTCCAATCATTAAAATTACCCATTACGAATATTTCCCGAACCGGTTTGGGAGGCTTATAGGAAAAGGTGACCAGATTCTTTTGTTTGACAATGATCGGCAGACAAAGATCTTTTTTCTGGTTGGTAAAATTAATCATAGTCAATCCGGAAAATGAGTTGTTCGGAGTCAGAATAATTATATTGGAATCGGGTTGATAGACTAATTGAATATCCGGATTGGGACTGAAAATCGGTTTATATTTCTTTGCGGTAAATATTTCAGAGAGACTCAATGATGTACTACATCCGGAATCAATTCGAACAAATTCGATTATTTCCGGTGGTTTATTTAATACGTTCCGTTGGGTACAGTTAAAGAGACCGCATATCAGCAAGAGTAAAACAATTAAGCGTAAACAAGAATGAAATCGAGTTGTTTTCATCTAGTTCTTTAGGGAGGATTACCTGTAATTAAAGGCGGTAAATCAGCATTGCCGAAATGGGTTTAACGGTAACTAAAGGTCCACTAATCGGGGAAATAATTTCCGGATCGGCATAAGTATGATCTACAGCCAGAATCCATTTAGCTTTTGGGATTTTAAAGGTTTCCGGACGGCTGTTCGGATTGATTAGGATAATAACTTCGCGCCAGATGTCGCCGCTGGTACCGCGCTGGAGACGATAGGCTATGCAATTGGGTGGTACGCTGAGTCCGAGTTCTTCAAAAAATGCCAAATTGCGGCGCACTTCTTCGGCGGTTTCCATTCGGAACATTGGGTGGTCTCTGCGGATACGGATTAGTCCCTGATAATAGGCGAAAATGTCATGATTTTCCTGTTTGTAATCCCAGCGAATCTTATTGATTTTGTCTGGCTGGTTGTAGCTATTATTGGAACCGAATTTGGTGCGCAGGAATTCCTCACCGCCTTGCATGAAAGGAATACCCTGCGAGGTGAAAATGATAAAAGCGGCTAGCTTATCCATTGCTTTTAGTTGCGTGTCGGTATACATTTTATTGTTGCCGGTGGAGGCAACTAATTGATCCCAGAGTGTGCGGCCGTCGTGGCAGGAAACATAATTAATGGTTTCGATCGGATCAGCAGCAAAATCGTCGATACTACCCCGAATGCCGATTTTAACGGCTTCGATATTTTTGCCAGTTTGAACGTATCCCGGATCAGTATTATGCCACGGTCCTTTGAGAGCGTCACGGAAGTTGTCATTAAATACGGCGAAGCCTTCTTCGCGTTGAGCGCCTTTCAAAATCGGTTTGATGGGCGTTTCACCGACAATCCAGGGTTCGCCATAGAGAAAAATGTCGGGCTTAAGGGCGGTTAGTTCTTTAACGATTTGGCGCATAGTTTCTATGCCAATTAATCCCATTAAATCGAAGCGAAATCCGTCAATGTCATAAGTCTTGACCCAGTATTTGAGTGATTCGATGATAAAGCGACGTACCATCGGATTTTCACTGCGCACTTCATTGCCGCATCCGGAACCGTTCCAATAAGATCCGTCCTCTCTTTGGCGATAGTAAAAGCTCGGCACAATCCCATTGAAATTATAACGGATTTGCGGATTGGTTTCAGCGGTATGATTGTAAACTACATCCATAACGACTTTGATGCCGCGTTTGTGAAGGGCAGAAACCATCTGTTTGACCTCGCGCACCCGGCTCTCGTCATTTTCGTTGGTAGTGTACCAACCGTCCGGCGAATTAAAATTGACCGTCATATAGCCCCAGAAGTAATTGTTAACCTTGTTGTCATGTTCGAAATCTTGAATGGGTAGTAGCTGGATGGTATTAATTCCCAGTTCAGTTAAATGGTCCAGACCGGTGCTGATTGAAGTACCCGGAATGGTTGTGCCTTCTTCGGTGAAACCGAGGTATTTGCCTTTGTTCTTTACACCGGAATTTTCGGCGATAGTAAAGTCGCGGACGTGCATTTCATAGATAATTGCATCTTTTAGGAGGAATTTAGGTGCAACCGCTATCTGAGTATTTTCCTCGAAAATCAAAGCCCGTCCATCGTGAGTAGTAGCGCAGGTGGTATTAGGGTCGAGAACCTCTTTTTTCGGTTCATAAGCCGGATCGGGACCGGCGACGCTATAAACATAATATTTCCCTTTCAGATCACCTTTCACCGTTACAGACCAGAGGCTGTTCTGAATCTTGGTCAATTTATATTTGGTAGGCTTGCCACCTTGCGGTTGATCATAAATATGGAGCACTACTGCCGTAGCACCGGGCGCGAAAATTGCAAACTTGGTAGAATCGGGTGAATAAAAAGCGCCAAGTGGCTCCTGGGTTATGAACTTTTCATCATCTCGAATATACCTGAGCCAGACAGGACAATCCGCGAAATTGGGTATTGAAACGGTTGCCGGCAAGTTATCAATTTCAATCGCAGGCAAATCCAATAATCTTACTATTTCCGAGGAATGGGAGTTTTCGGGAATCAGACAAATTCGGCCAGGCTGGATTGTTTGACCATCTTTCAATTTGATGGTTGGGGCGAGGGAAGTTGACATTTCTTTGGTAATTGCATTAGAAAAGACGAGCGTGATCATAGTAGGACTATCGAGAAAAGCCCGGCGGATTTTGGGGCTTATATCAGGACGAGAGTTATAGACTGTTTCATCACCCTGTAAGAGCCAGACTTCGTGATGGGAATTCGGTTTCCAGTAACGATCCGGATCATCTTTTCTTTCCCAACTGCCATACTTTGGTAAAAGACCGATACTTTTGGGATTGGGATAAATACTCAGATCGAGGTTAAAAATCAGACCATAGTCATCCTGACCGGTCGCTTTGATCTCGGTGCTGAAATTTTCAGACCAGGTCCAGAGCGTCCAATTCTGGTAAGCTCCATCGTAGCGGTGGTAATGAACAGTGAGGGTTTGCATTTCGTTAGCGCCTTTCGGTATAGAGGTGATCATACTGGCAATCAAACCAAATATGATCAATCCGGTTTTTAAATTGTTTAGGTAGTTCTTCATTGAACGATTCCTTTTTAGGAATGATTAACATATCCAATATTAACAAACTTTGTTTTTAAATAACATAAAAAATTGCCGTTTCTAAATAATTCTGACGATATGTGGAATTTTATCGTGTTTTTAAAGCTCATTTAAGTCGTCAAAAGCGAGTACGAGATAAAAAGTCCTTGATATTCCGAAGTTCTTTTTATAGTTTAATTATAGATTTAGGGATGTAATAGGAAATGAAAAAGCAAACGCGAAAGTTAACAATTCTTTTTCTGTGCTTTCTAATTTGGGCTGTTGGGCTTTTCAGTGATGCTCCTGAACCGGTTCCAAAGACGAGTGACGTGGCTCAGAATGTGGTAAGAATTGGAGTTTTAAAGCTACCAGCGGTGCTGGTCAAGGGTGGGACTTTCGAAATGGGCTCTGATGATGAAAGTAGTCCCGAGGATACAAGACCGGCTCATACCGTCACGCTGACCGATTTTTATATTAGTGTAACAGAAGTGACTGTTGGTCAATACAAAGAGTATTGTCGTCAAACAGGTAAATCTATGCCGGAACAGGAAGCGGGAACTAGTGATTCTTACCCGATTGCATTTGTTACCTGGTATGAAGCCAACGAATTTTGTCAATGGGTTGGTGGCTATTTGCCTACTGAGGCGCAATGGGAGTATGCCGCTCGTTCCGGCGGATTGGACTTGAAATATCCGAATGGCAATACTATTGATCATTCATTGGCTAATTATTCCGGAATCGGTCAAACTGACAAATGGAAAAGAATTGCGCCGGTGGCAAAATTTCCACCGAATAGCCTCGGTCTTTATGATATGGCTGGCAATCTTTATGAATGGTGTCAAGATTATTACCGCAGTGATTACTACAAAAATTCCAGCCAAATAAATCCCACGGGGCCAGCTTCCGGTATGTTCAAAGTTATCCGGGGAGGAAGTTGGTATCATGGCAAAGAAGCAATGCGAACGACCAGTCGTTATCGCTATATGCCGGTTGCTCGGCTAAGTTTTCTCGGATTCAGAGTCGCCTGGGATCCAGACGCGGTCCGAGTTTCGGAATAGTGTTTACTAATAAAATTTACCTTAAGATTTTCGCATAGGCATTTTTATGAGGCGAGATTATTTAAAATTTGCTGTAATGCCCGCTGTGATGGGCGCGGTTGCTATGATTGCGCAGGTTGCATATTTGCGCCTGACGGCTCAGTCATTTTACGGCAATGAACTGACGATGTGCATTGCACTCGGTCACTGGTTAATCTGGACTGGGCTGGGTAGTTTGGTAGGCGCGCGATTAGTGCGGCGCAATTTATCAGAAAAATGGTTGACCGCAATCGTTCTAAGCTACGGAATGGTTCTGATTATTTTTGCCGGACTGTTATTTTTAAATCGCCGGATTGCTGGGATTCCCGCCGGTACAGTAGTCGGCTTGGGAACGATTTTCGCCTGGACTTTTATCCTTTTCAGTCTGCCAGCCTGGTTGAATGGATTGTTTTTTCCGCTAATCGTGAATTGGGTCAAAGTTAAAGCGGAGCTTTCCCCGGTTCATACAGTTTACGCTGGTGAAGTAATCGGCTCGGCTTGGGGGAGTTTGCTTTTTGCCGGTTTGATTCTATCGGGAGTGAGTACTATAGATTGCCTGTTGGTAATTGTATGGGTAATGATGGTTTTGGCGATCGGACTCTTTATTTACTCCGAACGAATGCGAATATTTTTAACCATTGGGGCTTCGCTGATAGTTATTTTGGCTTCAGTTGGTTTCCGAGGGCCAATTACTAACTGGAAATGGGCACCGTTTAAGGCTTTGCTCAGCCGCGAATCGCCGCATCTTGCATTGACTACCGTGCGTTATCAGGACGCCATCAGTGTCTATGGCGACAGTCAGCCGCTCTGGACTTTCGGAGACCGTGAGAAAGCCGAGGAGTGGACGCATTTTGCTTTGCTGAATCATCCTGATCCGCGATCGGTTTTAGTCATTGGAATCGGAAGCATTGAAATCTGTCGCGAAATTAGTCGGCATCCGTCAGTCGAGCGTATTACAATCCTTCAACCTGACCGGATTCTGCATCAAATGGTTACTCAATTCGGATCAATTGATGCGTTAGACACCAATGTTCAGGTCATTTTCGCTGATCCGGCTTTATATTTAGGGAAAACTGACGAACGATTCGATGTGGTTTTAATGAATATTCCTCTGCCAGTCAATGCCCAGTGGAATCGCTTTTATACTCGGGAATTTTTCGAAATCGTACATAGCCGATTAAGTCCGGGCGGGCTTTTGATGCTAAATTTACCTGGTGATGAGGAATTTTTGCCACCGGCGCAAGTCGAATTTCTCAAAACTATGCAAAATACTGCCAACCGGGTTTTCCAGAAAACAACCTGGATTCCCGGTCTGACAGTTCACCTCCTGGCGAGCGATTCAACTCTACATAACGATCGAGCGTTTTTTCTGGATGGTTTGCGAAGCCGTAACCTCGAACCAATCTATATTAGCGATTATTTTCTACATGATCGGCTCTCAGATTGGAAAATCGCTTTTCTGACTAATCGAATTTCGGAGGCGGAAATTCAAGAGGTGAACACAATCGCCAGGCCGATTGGCTATTATTATGATACTGTGCTTTGGGGTCAACGCACCGGCGGGCTCGTTAAAAAAGTATATCCGTTTTTGCGGGAACTGGGCTTTATCCCGATTCTGATTGGTTTTATAGTGGTGATTTTAATCGTTAGACCGATTTCCCATCGAAAAAAAATAAACCCGGCGGTGCGAATGGCGGGGATTGGTTTCTGGGTGATGGGCTTGGAATCAGTTGCCATTATCCTTTTTCAGAGTTTAGTGGGTAGTGTTTATTTGTGGATCGTATTTTTGACTTTTGCTTATATGCTGGGTTCTGGTCTGGGCGCAATTATGCAATTAAAATGGAAGAGAGCAGATATTATTCTCGAGCGGGTTGGCTTTTTACTGATGCTAATTTTACCGTTTCTCCTGGCGTTGCCGCTAACCGGTGGATGGCCGATTTTGCTGGTGACGCTCTGGATTGGACTAATTTTATTTATCGGTGGAGTTGTGGCTGGCTGTATATTTCCATTGATGGTAAAAGCCAGCACGACACAAGCAGATAAAATAGCCAATTCTGCCGGTCTGATCTATGCCGCCGATATTTTTGGCTCGACACTCGGAACTTATTTGATTTCCGGAATTGTCATTCCAGTATATGGAATTATACCGGCGCTGGGAATTGTGGTGGCGGTAGAATTGGGAATAGGCGCATTAAATTTTCCGGTTACTCACCTGACCGAAAAATAGTCGGATAAAGGCTGAGTGATAAGTCTCTAATTAATTGTTTGTTACTTCACCGTCTCACGGTTGAATACCTGAGCCGAGAAAATTTGAATTTCGGTATTTTTATCCTGCCAGGCGTCGCGCGGTAAGCCGGCTTTCAGACAAGTATGTTCAAGAAAGGTCTCGCGATCCCAGCCGTAATCCGTAGCTACCTGCGGTAGGAGCAAGCCTTGATTGAAGCCACGTTTAATAATGATGCCGTGTTTGCCGACTTCGATTTCCGAGGGGTCGCTAATTTTTTGCGGAACGGTCAGGACGGAAATCTCCACAGTGATGTCTTTTAATTCACTCGGTGAGACGGGTGGAAAGCGCGGATCATCCAGAGCGGCCGCTTTAGCCATCTCGATTACGGTTTTATAGAGCGGGTAAATCGGCAGAATATAACCGATGCAACCTCGCAGTTCGTGATGCTTTTCGAGAGTAACAAAAGCGCCGCGTTTGACTTTCAGGCGTTCCGGAACGTCTTTGGG
>JAGNGI010000030.1:20819-24008 GCA_018002295.1 Fidelibacterota bacterium | reverse complement strand
CCGGAACAAGTCGCAGAAAATGCTCAAGCGGCTGACTTACCGCCTTTATCCGACGCTATTATGCAGAAAATCCAGGAAATTTACGAACGCGATGTGCGCCCCCACGTGCATCAATACTGGTAAAAAGTTACTATAATAAAAGCGCGGAATGAGTGACAAGCAAAGGTTTTTCCACTAGAGTTATGTGATGTAAAGTAAAGATGAATGGAAAAAAAATACAAGCGGTTGCTTCGGTACGCCCTAATGGGCTACTCAGCAACCGTCCCTATTCGGTGGCTGAGTAAGGCGAAAGCCTGTACCGAAGCCACCGTTACACTAAACTAAGTAACTATGGCATACATGTATATCCTAAAATGTTCTGATGGCAGCTACTATACTGGTAGTACTGTGGATCTTGAAAGACGATTATCCCAACACCAAAATGGCGAAGGAGCAAACTATACGAAAAAGAGATTACCTGCAGAACTTGTCTATTTTGAGGAATATTCCAGCATAGCTGATGCTTTTTACCGAGAAAAACAAGTTCAAGGTTGGTCAAAAAAGAAAAAAGAAGCTCTTATTAATGGGGAATATGAAGATTTGAAACACTTAGCCAAAAAAGTTTGGAAAAAGAAATGAGTAAAGTCGCAGTTGAGCGGAAATAAGGGGATTGGGGCGGTTGCTTCGGTACGCCCTAACGTGCTACTCAGCAACCGACGAGAGTTACTCTTCAACCCTGGCGGGCTACTCAGCAACCGTCCTCTTTCGGTGGCTGAGTAGGGCGAAAGCCTGTACCGAGCCTGGTGGCTGAGTAGGGCGAAAGCCTGTACCGAGCCTGGTGGCTGAGTAGGGCGAAAGCCTGTACCGAGCCTGGTGGCTGAGTAGGGCGAAAGCCTGTATCGAAGCCACCGCCCATTTTGGCGATGAATACCTAACCAATAATTCGTTTAATCTTACATGATAATTAAAAAAATAAAGGATGTATCTATTACGACTATTCCTGATTCAAAACTTTAATGGCTTTATCAATATCGCTTACTTTAAAAACTAAAAGTGCGTTACTGTTTAAACTTTCCACAAAGGCATACATATAGGCGATATCTATATTATACTCCTTAAACTTTTGCAGTATCGAGTTTAATCCTCCCGGTTTATCCTCTACTTCAACCGCCAAAACGTCGGTTTCTTTTACGATAAAACCAGCTTGTTTTAGGGAGTAAATCGCCTTTTCTATTTCATCCACGATCATTCTTAATATTCCAAAATCACTAGTATCAGCAAGAGAAAGAGCTTTTATGTTAATGTTTTCATTTGCTAAAACATTTGTTACGTCGGCTAGTCTTCCCTTTTTATTTTCGATAAAAACTGATATTTGTTTAATAATCATTTGATTACTCCTAATTAAAGTTTCTTTTATCTATTATTCTTTGGGCTTTTCCATCAGTTCTTTTAATGTATCCCGGCTGTACCAAAGTGACTTTAGCTTTTAAATTGAGCACGTTATAAAGTTCGTTCTCTATTTTCCTTTCAGATTCCTGAATTTCTTTGATCTCATCGGAAAAGAGTCTCTCGGTCATTTCTACATATACTTCAAGACAATCAAGATTTGATTTTCTATTTACTATAAGCTGGTAATGTGGTTCGGTTTCCTCAAATTTAAGCAGTACCTCTTCAATCTGAGAGGGAAATACATTTACGCCCCTAATAATCAACATATCATCGGTTCGGCCTACTACTTTACTCATTTTGACATGAGTTCGTCCGCACTTACATTTATCATAATTTACAGTTACTATATCTCTGGTTCGGTATCTGATAACAGGAGTCGCTTCGCGTGTAAGGGTTGTTAAAACCAGTTCGCCTTGAGAGCCGGGTGGTAAGAGCTCGCCGGTTTTAGGATCAATTACTTCGGGATAAAATACATCCTCAAAAATGTGTAGCCCGTTCAGATATTCGCATTCGATTGCTACCCCCGGACCTATTATTTCGGTTAGTCCATAAATATCATAAGCTTTTATAGATAATTTTGATTGGATCTCATTCCTCATAGATTCAGTCCAAGGCTCTGCTCCGAAAACTCCCGCACGTAATTGAAGTTGGGAAAAATCTACGCCCGTTTCCTTAGCCACATCTGCTATGTGGAGGCTATATGAAGGAGTGCAAGCTAATATATCTGTCCCGAAATCTTGCATAATCATTAGCTGTCTTTTAGTGTTACCACCTGAAACGGGTATCAAGTTTGCCCCAATTTTCCGAGCACCATAATGGAATCCAAAACCACCGGTGAATAATCCATAGCCGTATGCATTTTGAATTGTGTCCTTTGCAGTCACACCACAAGCCGTTAATGACCGTGCCATTACTTCAGACCAGAGTTCAATATCATTGGCTGTGTAGCAGGAGGATACTGGTTTTGTGGTTGTTCCCGAAGAACTATGTATCTCTACGACGTATTTTTTATCGACGCTTAATAAACCGTAGGGATACCCGTTTATCATTTCAACTTTAGATGTAAAGGGTAATTTTACAATGTCTTCTATGCTTTTTATATCGCTTGGTTTAACTCCAGCTTTTTTGAATTTTTCTCGATAAAAATCATTATTATTATAAACTCTACGAATTAATGTTAGTAACCTCTCTGATTGAATATTGTTTAATTTTGCTCTATCAGCGGTTTCAATTTCAGTATTCCAGATCATAATAAATTCCCAATTTTGTTATTGTTCACCTAAATCAAAAATTATTTAATGTCAGAAAATTAGACAAGAAATTATGATAATGAATGATTTTTTTACGATTACCTAATTTTATTCTCCTTTCGGGGTTCATTATCCAACTATTAGATGTTTTAGCGGGGATATTAAAGAGAAAAATCGGGTAAGAAACAAGCGGTTGCTTCGGTACGCCCTAACGGGCTACTCAGCAACCGAATAGAGTTACTCGTCGATCCTGGCGGGCTACTCTACTCAGCAACTGTCCCTATTCGGTGGCTGAGTAGGGTGTAAACCCGTACCGATCTCGGTGGCTGAGTTGGGCGTAAACCCGTACCGATCTCGGTGGCTGAGTTGGGCGTAAGCCCGTATCGATCTCGGTGGCTGAGTTGGGCGTAAGCCCGTATCGATCTCGGTGGCTGAGTTGGGCGTAAGCCCGTATCGATCTCGGTGGCTGAGTTGGGCGTAAGCCCGTATCGATCTCGGTGGCTGAGTTGGG
>JAGNGI010000030.1:20552-20719 GCA_018002295.1 Fidelibacterota bacterium | reverse complement strand
CGTAAGCCCGTATCGAAGCCACCGTTTCGAGCTACTCCGCAAATGATGATTTGATTTCATACTCATTGAATAAACTTCGGGTCATTTTTGGTGGCAACCGATGATAAAAAATTTTAATTAAAATATTAAATTTTACTTGCCTAATATTTTAATATGTTTTATATTCA
>JAGNGI010000030.1:0-20452 GCA_018002295.1 Fidelibacterota bacterium | reverse complement strand
GGGTCATTTTTGGTGGCAACCGATGATAAAAAATTTTAATTAAAATATTAAATTTTACTTGCCTAATATTTTAATATGTTTTATATTCACCCTGCTAATTGAGAATTGATTTTTAAGTCCAGTCCGAAGAGGGCTGAGGCTTAAAGTAAGAAGCTATTTGACAAGAGAGAAAGTGTGAGATTTGAGACAGGTGTAGGGTAAAAAACCCAAAAATTTAATTTGTTGTATAATACAACGGAGAGTTTGATCCTGGCTCAGGACGAACGCTGGCGGCGTGCCTAACACATGCAAGTCAAGGAGAATTCCCGACTTGTCGGGATAGTAAACTGGCGAACGGGTGAGTAACACGTAGGTAATCTACCCTCGGGATCGGGATAACCTCGCGAAAGTGGGGATAATACCGAATAAAGTCTCGGTATAATTTGTCGAGATGAAAGATGGGGATCTTCGGACCTATTACCTGAGGATGAGCCTGCGCCTGATTAGCTAGTTGGTAGGGTAAATGCCTACCAAGGCAACGATCAGTAGCTGGTCTGAGAGGATGATCAGCCACATTGGGACTGAGATACGGCCCAGACTCCTACGGGAGGCAGCAGTGAGGAATTTTGCGCAATGGGCGAAAGCCTGACGCAGCAACGCCGCGTGACTGATTAAGCTCTGAGGAGTGTAAAAGTCTGTCGTAGAGGAAGAAACTATCCGATAAGAATATTGTCGGATACTGACGGTACTCTATGAGAAAGCTCCGGCTAACTCCGTGCCAGCAGCCGCGGTAATACGGGGGGAGCAAGCGTTGTCCGGAATCACTGGGCGTAAAGAGCGCGTAGGCGTCCTAATAAGTTTCTGGTGAAATACTCCTGCTCAACGGGAGAATTGCTGGAGATACTGTTAGGATTGAGTTTAGAAGAGGGAAGTGGAATTCCTGGTGTAGCGGTGAAATGCGTAGATATCAGGAAGAACACCGATGGCGAAGGCAGCTTCCTAGTCTAACACTGACGCTGTGGCGCGAAAGCGTGGGGAGCAAACAGGATTAGATACCCTGGTAGTCCACGCCCTAAACGATGGATACTTGGCGTTGGGAGCTCGACCCTTCCAGTGCCGAAGTAAACGCGTTAAGTATCCCGCCTGGGGACTACGGCCGCAAGGTTGAAACTCAAAGGAATTGACGGGGGCCCGCACAAGCGGTGGAACATGTGGTTTAATTCGATGCAACGCGAAGAACCTTACCTGGGCTTGACATATACTAGAAAGGTCTGGGAAACCAGATCCCTTTCCGGGTTTACTCGGAAACTGGTATACAGGTGGTGCATGGCTGTCGTCAGCTCGTGTCGTGAGATGTTGGGTTAAGTCCCGCAACGAGCGCAACCCCTACTCTTAGTTGCCATCAGGTTATGCTGGGCACTCTAAGAGGACTGCCGAGGACAACTCGGAGGAAGGTGGGGATGACGTCAAGTCAGTATGTCCCTTACGTCCAGGGCTACACACGTGTTACAATGGCCAGTACAACGGGTTGCTAAGTCGTAAGGCGGAGCTAATCCCTTAAAACTGGCCTCAGTTCGGATTGGAGTCTGCAACTCGACTCCATGAAGTCGGAATCGCTAGTAATCACGGATCAGAATGCCGTGGTGAATACGTTCCCGGGCCTTGTACAC
Source organism: Fidelibacterota bacterium (assembly GCA_018002295.1). Taxonomy (GTDB): domain Bacteria; phylum Fidelibacterota; class UBA2242; order UBA2242; family UBA2242; genus JAGNGI01. The sequence goes on along the minus strand of JAGNGI010000030.1, from coordinate 18,803 downwards.
ACCGCCCGTCACGCCATGGAAGTCGGTAACACCCGAAGTCGCTGTCCTAACCCCGCTTCGGCGGGGAGGGAGGTGCCGAAGGTGAGACTGATGACTGGGGCGAAGTCGTAACAAGGTAGCCGTACCGGAAGGTGCGGCTGGATCACCTCCTTTCTAAGGAGAGTCCCGATTCGTCGGGATAGGTCGAAACACCAGTCTAAAATCAAGCACTTTCTCTTTTTTGTCAATTAAGGGCTTATAGCTCAGGTGGTTAGAGCGCACGCCTGATAAGCGTGAGGTCGATAGTTCGAGTCTATCTAGGCCCACGTCTGAAAGGCTTTTTCTAATATCGAAGCTCCGCAAGGGGCTATAGCTCAACTGGGAGAGCGCTGCCCTTGCACGGCAGAGGTTACCGGTTCAAACCCGGTTAGCTCCACAAATCCCGACTAGATCGGGACATGCTTTTTGACATTGGGATAAAGGGAAAAGAGAAAGGATACAAGAAGTCCACTTCATAAGAATAGACTTTTGGTCAAGATACTAAGGGCAAATGGTGGATGCCTTGGCATATAGAGGCGATGAAGGACGTGGCAAGCTGCGATAAGCTCCGGGAAGGTGCAAACAACTGTAGATCCGGAGATGTCCGAATGGGGTAACCCTTCCGCTTTAATAGGCGGAAACTGCCGACTGAATCCATAGGTCGGTAAGAGCTAACGGAGAGAATTGAAACATCTTAGTAACTCCAGGAAAAGAAAACAAACGTGATTTTCCTAGTAGCGGCGAGCGAACGGGAAAGAGCCCAAACTTGTTCTATGTTAAAGCCTGCCGGCGTTGTAGAACAGGAGTAGCGGGGCGTTTTCGGAGAGTGCGGCAGAACACTCGACAAGTCAAAAATCTGTAAACTATTCAAACTACTCTGGAAAGGTAGACCGTAGAAGGTGATAGTCCTGTAGAAGAAAGTTTGCAGACTTGTTGGAAGACGTACCCAAGTACCATGGAACACGAGAAACTCTGTGGGAATCTCCCAGGACCATCTGGAAAGGCTAAATACTCCTATATGACCGATAGCGAAGTAGTACCGTGAGGGAAAGGTGAAAAGTACTCCTGACGGAGAGTGAAATAGAACCTGAAACCATTTGCTTACAATCTGTTGGAGTCCCGCCTCGGCGGGATGACAGCGTGCCTTTTGCATAATGAGCCAGCGAGTTGCTCGTAAGTTGCAAGGTTAATCCTGATTATTCGGGAGGAGCCGTAGCGAAAGCGAGTCTGAATAGGGCGTATAGTAACTTGCGGCAGACCCGAAGCGGGGTGATCTATCCATGGCCAGGATGAAGTTCCGGTAACACGGAATGGAGGTCCGAACCCACCAGCGTTGAAAAACTGGGGGATGAGCTGTGGATGGGGGTGAAAGGCCAATCAAACTCCGTGATAGCTGGTTCTCCCCGAAAGATTTTTAGGAATCGCCTTGCATAATAGTGTATCGGAGGTAGAGCTCTGAATGGGCTAGGGACCTTACCAGGTTACCAAACCCAACCAAACTCCAAATGCCGATTACATGTTTTGCAGGAGTTAGGCTACGAGGGATAAGCTCCGTGGCCGAGAGGGAAATAACCCAGATCAATAGCTAAGGTCCCTAAATACAGGGTAAGTGACTAAGGATGTGAAACCGCTTAGACAGCTAGGATGTTGGCTTAGAAGCAGCCATCATTTAAAGAGTGCGTAATTGCTCACTAGTCAAGTGATTTTGCGCCGATAATTAGCGGGACTATTAACCCTGATACCGAAGCTTTGATTCTCTCGCTTATGGCGAGGGAAGGTAGGGGAGCGTTCCATTAACCAATGAAGGTCAATCGCGAGGTTGGCTGGAGGAGATGGAAATGAGTATGCTGGCATTAGTAGCGATAATTCCGGTGAGATTCCGGAACACCGAAAGCCTAAGGTTTCCTGAGTAAAGTAACTCTGCTCAGGGTTAGTCGGGCCCTAAGCCGAGCCCCGAACTATCGGGGGTAGGTGATGGATAACAGGTTGAATATTCCTGTACCATCTGTTTGCCGTTTGAACTATGGGGTGACGCAGAAGTGAAAGGTCAGCCGGGTGTTGAATGTCCCGGTTTAAGCAGGTAGAGGGATCTGATTGGCAAATCCGTCAGATCATAACCTTGAGATGCGAATAGGAGTCCCTCGGACACAAACTGACCCTAAACCAGCTGACAAGAAAAGCCTCTATGTTAGGTGAACGGATGTCCGTACCATAAACCGACACAGGTGGGCGAGGAGAGTATCCTAAGGTGCGCGAGATAGCTCTGGTTAAGGAACTAGGCAAATTGGCCCCGTAACTTCGGAATATGGGGTGCCTCGAGTAAGTGAAGCTTACTATTTCGATAGACAGGCGGAGCTGAAAGAGGTCGCAGTGAAGAGGTCCAAGCGACTGTTTACTAAAAACACATGTCTCTGCTAAGTCGTAAGACGACGTATAGGGACTGACACCTGCCCGGTGCTGGAAGGTTAAGGGGACGAGTCATCCCGCTTCGGCGGGGGAAGCTCCGAACTGAAGCCCCAGTAAACGGCGGCCGTAACTATAACGGTCCTAAGGTAGCGAAATTCCTTGTCGGGTAAGTTCCGACCCGCACGAATGGTGTAACGATTTGGACACTGTCTCGACCAGAGCCTCGGCGAACTTGTAATGCCGGTGAAGATGCCGGTTTCCCGCAGCTGGACAGGAAGACCCCGGAACCTTTACTATAGCTTGGCATTGGGTTTTGGGTTTATATGTGTAGGATAGGTGGGAGACGTTGAAGTCCCGACGCCAGTCGGGATGGAGTCAACCTTGAAATACCACCCTTATAAATCTAGAATTCTAATCCCGACCCCTGAAGCGGGGCGGGAGACATTGTCAGGTGGGTAGTTTAACTGGGGCGGTTGCCTCCTAAAATGTAACGGAGGCTCCCAAAGGTTCCCTCAGCACGTTTGGTAATCGTGCGCCGAGTGTAAAGGCATAAGGGAGCTTAACTGTGAGACAAACAAGTCGAGCAGATGCGAAAGCAGGGCTTAGTGATCCGGTGGTTGCTTATGGAAGCGCCATCGCTCAAAGGATAAAAGGTACTCCGGGGATAACAGGCTGATCTCCCCCAAGAGTTCATATCGACGGGGAGGTTTGGCACCTCGATGTCGGCTCGTCACATCCTGGGGCTGGAGAAGGTCCCAAGGGTTGGGCTGTTCGCCCATTAAAGTGGCACGTGAGCTGGGTTTAGAACGTCGTGAGACAGTTCGGTCCTTATCCGCTGTGGGCGCAGGAGATTTGCGGGGGGCTACTCTTAGTACGAGAGGACCAGAGTGGACGAACCTCTGGTGCACCAGTTGTGCCGTCAGGTGCATCGCTGGGTAGCTATGTTCGGTCAGGATAAACGCTGAAAGCATATAAGCGTGAAACCTTCCCCAAGATGATATCTCCCTTCCGTTTCGGCGGAACTAAAGGCTTCCCGTAGACTACGGGATTGATAGGTCACAGGTGTACGATCAGTAATGATTTTAGCCGAGTGATACTAATAAGCCGTGCGTCTTGACCAAAATTTTTATGAAATTGACTTCTCTAATCGTTCTCTTTTCCTTAACCCAATTAAAATCCTTTTTTCCGGTGATAATAGCGGAGGGGAAACACCCGATCCCATCTCGAACTCGGAAGTTAAGCCCTCCAGCGCCGATGATACTGCCCTGGCAACGGGGTGGAAAAGTAGGTCATCACCGGGAAAATCTTTAATCCCGCTTCGGCGGGATTTTTATTGTATCTCGTCTCCCCTAGTGTTATATTTATCGCGTGTTCTCAATAATTAGAAGTAGTTTTAGATGAAAGTGAAGAACTAACCCTTGTTCTATCTCACAATGTCATTAATTCAATATCTTTAGATTGAAGCATGAATAAAATGGAGGATTTATGAAAATAATATCTAAAATTCTTCTGTTTATAATCCTGCTGATTTCAATTGTATCCGCTCAGGATGTTAATGGAGTCCTGGACCTTAGAACCAATTATTTCTATAATTTTGAAGTATATTATCTACTTGATTTTGATTTCAATAATGGCCGCAATAATCCTGATATGTTCTCCTATTCGCTCTCTTATACTCCTGCAGATGGAATTACGCCGATTCAAATTAAAATCGAATTCGAATGGATTGCCAACATTCCGGCAGTAAATATGTATAACCATCGGATATTATACGTAGTCACCCGACCCTTTGAGTTCAATGGAGAAGTAACTCTGACGACTCGGGATATTGACCAAAATATGCACAATATTTATTACAATGACGGAAGACCATGTAATATAAGTGTAGATCATTTCGAACAGGATTTGCAAAGGTTGCAATCAATAATTCTTTCAACTGGTGGAAAATTGCCGGCTGGAAGTTATGTGTTTACATTAAATATTACCGATCAGTATAATACCCCCCTAAAGAGCCAAACTCAGGTGATAGAGGTTTCCAATCCGACAACGCTGGAGCTGATTTCGCCGGGAGGAGAGTTGGCAGATAATTTCGAAATTGCTACTACCTTACCGACTTTTCAGTGGGAATCAATTGATTTTATGTGGAGTAAAACTAATTGCCCGCAATGTGGCTATGCCATTAGAGTGGCTGAATATGATCCAACCAGACATAATTCCGTTGATCAGGCTTTGAAAGATCGCGCCAACTTGCCATTTCCCGATAATAATGATTATTTTCCATTACCATCATCGAAAATCTCCACTGTCGCCGGATTGGATTTATATACCGCTGGCACGATCTTCCAGTATCCGCTCACCGGGGCGAAACCCTTAGAAGCCGGTAAAATCTACGTCTGGCAGATTCGGAAAACATTTCCAACCACTTCCGGACCCGAGTCGATCTTGAGCCCGATTTTTGCTTTTAAGATTCAATCAATGGGGCAAACCAGTTACACCGGAATAGATGTATCGCAATATTTAGTCCTGATAAATCAAATACCTGAGATTAATCCAGAATGGTTTAAAGAAGGTGGCTTACTATATGGTTATGTTCCAACTGGGACGGTAATTTTAAATGGTAATCAAAGTATTACGCTCGAACAATTGTCAGTCCTGGTTGGCCAATTAATGACCGGTCAAGTTTCTATAAAATCTATAACGATTGAATAGGATCTGGTAACATGAAAAAAAACATTTTAATGAAATTATTGTTGGCTTTAATATTATTTGTTACGATCGGATTCAGTCAAGACAAGATTGCCCTAATTTTAAAAGTTCGCGGCGAAACCAGCCTCAAACGTGCTACCGACTCCGAATTTAAAAAAGGAGTAAAAATCGGCGATAATCTCTATTCACGAGACAGGATCAAAACCGGAAAAGACGGATTTACTGCACTGGTTTTTCTCGATGATAAGAGCCAGATAAAAGTTCGAGAAAATTCCGAAATGGAAATAACCGGTGAACGAAGCAAAGGTTCCATTTCAAAACAGGTTGATATGCAATTCGGGACTCTGAAAGCGGAAATCAATCCCACGAAAAAGGGTGATTTTATCATCGCTACCCCGACCTCGGTGGCATCGGTCAAAGGAACAGTCTTTTGGGTACTATCTGATCCGATCAACGGCGATGTCTTTTATGGCATTTCAGGTAGTATTGAAGTTACCAATAATGAGAGTGGTGGGGTGATTGTTGTGGGTGCTAACCAGACCGGTATTTCGACTCCGACGGGCCAAGTCAAGGTAGAAGACACCCCAGCCGGTGCCCAGCCTGTTGATGAAGATGCCGAAGAATCTGAAGAGAATAATGAACTACGAATTCAATTGCGCAATCCTTCTGGTGAGACCAAAACAATTAAAATAGAATATAAATAGATAATATCGGATCGAGTTTTTAAATACATGATTGAGCTTAAGAATAAATCGGTACGCCGAATTGTAATTAATTTATCGTTAATTTTAACGTTGTTTAGTGGATTAGCCTATTCTCAATCCAAGATTCTGCATCTCCCGCCCCGGGAAGTGTACACTGATTCACCGGTTTTGATTGAAGCGATTATAGATCAACACACTACGGAAATTCGGGAGGTAAAAATCTATTACCGAGAATCGGGGCAAGAAGCTTTTATTGAAGATTATATGACTGAATTCATGGGGGTTTTCAAATATAATATTCCAGCGCAATTCGTAACTGCCAATGGCATCGAATATCTTATAATAGCCGAATTTGTAGACGGCAGTATGGCCGCTTTTCCGGAAGTTGATCCTTTTAACGTGCCGATGTTCGTCAATGCCCGCCGCATGACGTCCGAACCTCCAATTGCTCTGGATGCGGTTCAAACCGACCTTACGGGCGGAAATTCCAGCGATGTAATTATCCTTAGTCCTGAAGAAGCTCAGGTTGTAGCGGCTTCAGAAGTTCTGATAGCAGTATCTTTATTCAATGCCAAGGAGATTGCTCTCCATACCGTTAAAATCGAAGTGGATGGAACTAATATCACCCCAATTGCTCAGATAGAGGAAGACCTTGTTCTTGCCCGACCCAATAATCTACCACCCGGTAATCATACAGTCACAATTACCTTGGCGGATCCGAATGGGATTTATTACGATCCATTGCAATGGAATTTCAGGGTAGTTGGCAGTGTACGTGAAGCCGAAAGGGTATTCAATTATAATGGCCGCGTGCTGGCTGAAGTGAATTCGGAACAGGTGCGGGGTATTTCCCAGAATATTCAGCAGGTGACGAGCGGTTTTAACGGTTCCTATGATTGGATAAAATTTCAAGCCAACGTCTTTGTAACTTCGGAAGAGAGTCCACATAAACAACCTCGTAATCGTTACACAGCCGGTTTTTCCTCCAAGTTTTTTGAAATGAACTTCGGAGATATCAACCCCCAATTTTCTGAATTCGGTTTAAATGGAAAAAGAGTGCGGGGAGTCGAAGCCCATTTGAAACTCAACTTCTTCAACTTACATGTTATTAATGGAGAAACCGAGCGTAGTATCGCAGGAATCATCAGCGATACACCCCAAATGCTCGTCTCAAGTGGTGATACTTTGTATGAATACTCGCGTACTGGTTATACTTACGCTCAGCGCCTGCTGGCAGTGCGACCCTACTTCGGTTCCGGTAAACATTTTCAGTTAGGTTTTAATTTTATCAAAGCCATTGACGATACTCTTTCGGTTCATAAAGAGATGAATGGCATTTTTGCGGGTGGTAATCAGATTATAAGGATGGAAGGCAACACACCTCAGGATAACATCGTCATAGGGTCTGACTTGAAGCTGGCATTTGATAATCAAAGATTTGTATGGAAAAATGCGGTCGCGCTCTCGATGTTAAATCGTAATATCAGTGGCGGGGCTTTAAGTAAAGACGATACGCTGGCGCTCGGTGATTTTAATATCCCGATCTCAACTTTCGGTTTCGATCCCAGCTCAATCGAAAAAATGTTTATCATTAATAAGTATCTATATCCAATTTCACCGATAGCTCTGGATTCTGTGGAAAATGTGCAAAATCCTATTTTTAAAATTCAAGTGGATGATTCCACCCAATTAGCCTTTGGAATAAATGAAATTCTTAATATGCCTTCCGCCGCTTTCCGAAGTACATTGAATCTTAATTATTTCCATAATTACATCACTATTAAATACCAGCATATTGGTAGCTCTTTTTATTCATTGGGAAATCCCTATATGCGCAAAGATATTCAGGGTTACCTAATCTCCGATAGAATCCGCCTCTTCCAGAACAAAATATTTTTAAACATCAATTACGAGCAAAACCGCGATAATTTGAATAACGACAAGAATGCCACGACTACAACCTCATCCTTTTTGGCCGGCATTTCATTATTTCTGGGCGAGAACTTACCCAGAATTGATTTAAATACAGTGCAATATGGGCGGAAAAACGATGTTACCAACATTGATACGACCTGGTATGGAATACCTGCAAACTCATTTAGCATTAAGGATAACCGTGAATCAAATATCACGACTCGTCAGGATATTCGCATTTCCCATAATATCAATTTCCTCCAAATTAAGAATACCCTAAACTTCTCTTGGTCCAGTTCCGATCGGAGTGATCGGCTGGCAGGTAGCCGACCGGAAGGCTATCTGTTCAGTTCGATGAAAACTTCTATGATTACTTTTAGTATCAACAGTAATTTTCCATTTCCTCTGCAAACCAATCTCAGCATATCCAATAACCACAGCGAGAGCGGTTTGAATCCCGAGCCTTATGATTTCATTTCTATCGGAGCCCAAGGGCAATATGATCTTTTTAATAAAGCTCTGGGAATTTATACTGGCTATGGTTTGACAAGTGGTAAGGGATTGGCAGACTACACCCAAAATAACATTTTCGGCGGATTTGTCTTTAATTTCAGGAAAATACACCAACTGCGTAGTAATGTCAGATACGTTTACCTTGACGACCGAAGCAGTGGCGAAAAATTCCATGACCTTTGCTATTTTGTGATCTATTCCCTGAATTTTTAGATACTTAAGCCTCTAATGAAAATAAATACGCTCAAACAGGCTATAGGAGGAATAATTATAGCCCTCGTTCTGGCGTTACTGGTTTCGATTTTTTTAGTGTTTGGTATATTTCGTGAAATGGAATTGAAATCGCTGGACGCGCGGTTTAAAAATCGCGGCCCGAAGGACATTTCACACTCCAAATTAATCATTGTAGCCATTGACGATCAGACTTTCAAAAGCTGCCGTGAACGCTACCCTTATCCGCGCGAGTATTATGCTACCCTCATTGAAAATCTGGAGGAAGTCGGTATTAAAACGATTATGTTTGATATTCAATTTACTGAGCCGGATTATAAAAATCCGTTGGGCGATTCGATTCTGGCAGATGCTATTCAGAAAAACGGTAATGTCATTCTGGCTGGAAAAGTCACGCGGGAATTTAGCGTCGGCGGCGTCAATGTTTATGCCGATAAGCCTTTGCCGATACTGCTGGAAACCGGTAGTGACTGGGGAGTTGTCGGCGAAATTCAGGATCCCGATGGGTTTACTCGCCGTTACCCGATTTTCGAACAATATCAGGATAAAACAATCTATACTCTCGGTACCAAAGTTTTTTTTAAAGAAACGGGTCTGCCTCGAGTACCGGAATATAAATTTGAAAATGGCTATTTCATTTTTACCGATTCAACGACCGGAAATACCCAGCAGATTTTAGCGCATCGCGGCAGTCTTGGTTGGGAACAAACTATCCTGATCAATTACTACGGACCAGCCGGCACCTTTCCAACCTATTCTATGTCAGCCATAATTGATGATTCCGATTTTGATTTGAAAGATGAGGAAGATACCGATTACCTTGAGATGTTTAAGAGGAATTCGACCTACCCACTGGAAATGCGCATTGCATTGATTGCGGATTCGACCCGTCAATTTGAGGCTCTTGCGGCTCTGGCGGACGGTGATACCGCCAGCGTTTTGGCAATCCTTGACGAAATCAATCCGTTTAAAGGAAAAATCGCTTTAGTGGGAGTATCTATCGAGGAATTGCATGACAATAAATTTACACCGTTCTATAATTACGGTGCTGATCGGCGTCTGATGCCGGGAGTCGAGACGCATGCCCATGCCATTCAAACTATGCTGGATCAGAGTTTTATTCGTGCCCTTCCGATTACACTGAATATCATCTTAATCTTTGTCATTAGCATACTCACCGCCGTTGCAGTGGCTTTTGCCAGACCGGTATTGGGTGGGGTTTTAGCATTAATATTGGGTTTCGGTGCGCTCGTATTATCATACTGGACGTTTCGTGCCCACGCTGTCTGGGTGCAATTGGTGCCGCTCTTGGTAGCTACCGGTACCAGTTATTTATCGAGTGTCGTTTATCAATTTCTCTTCGAACAAAAAGAGAAAAGGAAAATTCGGAGTATGTTTCAGACTTATATGAGCCCGAAAATCCTGAAATATCTTGAAGATCATCCCGACGCTTTTAGCCTTTCCGGTGAAAAGCGTGAAGCCACGATGTTCTTTTCGGATGTCGCTAATTTTACTACCATATCTGAAAGCCTCTCTGCCGAAGAACTGGCTTTAGTTCTAAATAAGTATTTATCTCCGATGACAGAAATTCTGATGAAATACGACGGTTACGTGGATAAATATGAAGGTGATGCGATTATGTGTGATTTCGGTGTTCCGATGGAAGACACCGATCATGCTTGGAAAGCCTGTTTTGCGGCTATTGATCAACAAGCGGCGCTGGAAGTTCTCCGCCCTCAAATTAAGAAAGACCACGGCGTGGATATTTTTGTACGGATGGGGATTAATTCCGGAGTTGTCAGTGCCGGTAATATGGGTTCCAATCAGCGCTTTCAGTACACGGTTATGGGTGACGCGGTCAATCAGGCTTCTCGTTTCGAAGGCGCTAATAAGCAGTATGGTACTTATCTAATGATTGGTGAAGAAACCTATCGCCGGGCGCAGGACAAGATTGAAGCTCGCATTCTCGACCGCCTCGTGGTAAAAGGTAAATTGAAGCCAATTACGGTATATGAACTTCTGGGTCGCAAAGGTCAGGTTGAACCGAAAATGTTGCAAATTTGCGCCTATTTTACTGAAGGAATCAATCTCTATTGGAATCGCCAGTGGGACGCCGCCATTGCCGCATTTGAAAAAGCTCTTGCCGTTAAAGGAGAAGACAAACCGTCGCGCGTTTTTATTGAGCGCTGTCATATTTATCAAGAAAATCCACCTGGGCCGGATTGGCAAGGCGAGTTCGTTATGGAAACCAAATAGCCGATGCGGTTTTCCACCTAAGCCAGCAGAATTAAGCATTTATTTTCCTATAAAATATCTTTTACCACCGACCATTTTGTGTAAATTAGCTGGTGATTTGAATGTTATTATTAATTGAAATTTATATTTCAAGTTCCCAGGTTATGAAGCCTGAAACAAAATGGTTAATTGGCAATATTAACAATGAAAAGAGTGATTGAGTAATTCTATGAGTCCTAAAAAGGGAAAAATATTATGGGTTGATGATGAAATCGAATTGTTGAAAGCCCATATTCTATTCTTGCGTAGTCGCGGTTTTGAGGTAGTTCCGGCGTCGAATGGCATTGATGCTATCAATCTAGTTAGCCAGGAAAATTTCGATTTGGTTCTACTGGACGAAATGATGTCAGGTAAAGATGGACTGGAGACTCTATCCGACATCAAAGCCCGCAAACCCGGTCTGCCGGTAATTATGATTACCAAGAATGAAGAAGAGAGCCTGATGGAAAAAGCAATCGGCAGTAAGATTACCGACTACCTTACCAAGCCAGTCAATCCCAGCCAGGTGCTAATGGCTTGTAAAAAAATACTCGAGCAACAACGGATTGCTTCCGAACACGTTTCCCGCGAATATCTTGAAGAATTTCATGTTATTTCTCAACGATTATTTAATGACCTGGCAACCAATGATTGGATCGAAATTTATCAGAAATTAGCCAGATGGGAAATCGAATTCGACGATCATCCTGATTTAGGCTTGAATGAAACTCTCGAGGATCAAAAACGCGACTGTAATATTGAATTTGCCAAATTCATCACTAAAAATTACAAGAAATGGGTTAATGACGATCCCCATTTCCGTCCGATTCTTTCGCCGGATTTGATTCCGCAAAAAGTGTTGCCTCTTTTGCAAAATGGACAGAAGGTACTGTTTCTTGTTATTGATTGTATGCGGTTGGATCAGTGGTACACTTTTGCGCCGTTATTGTATGATTTTTATAATATTGATGTGGATTATTACTTTTCCATTCTACCTTCGGCTACCCCTTTTTCTCGCAATGCTATTTTCAGCGGGCTTTTCCCCAGTGAGGTTCAATTGTTGTATCCCGATATTTGGATGCCTGATGATGAGGATGAGACTTCGATGAATCGCCACGAAGCCGTGATGCTTGAAAAATTGTTATCAGAAGCCGAAATTGATCTGCGAGGGAAATTTAATTATATGAAAATTCTCGATTCGGACAGTGGCTGGGCTCTCGAGAAACGCATTGCCTCTTATCTAGGTAATTCACTCATCGCGCTGGTGCTTAATTTTGTTGACATTCTGGCACATCGTCGGGTAGATTCTGATTTTTTAAAGGAAATTTTGCCGAACGAATCCAGCTACCGTTCCGTTGTGCGTACCTGGTTTCAGCATTCCTGGATTTATTCGGTCTTACGGAAATTTGCTGACGCCGATTTTACCATTATTTTAACCAGCGATCACGGCAGTATTCGCGTTCAAAACGATGTTAAGGTAATTGCCGATAAAACTACTTCTACCAATATTCGTTTTAAAAGCGGCAAGAACTTGAATTGTCCACCGAAATATGCCCTGAATATCAAAAATCCCGCCGAATATAAATTACCGGATCTGGGTATTAATACTAATTATCTCATCGCTAAGGAAAATTTCTATTTTGTCTATCCGACTAATTATCACAAATTTCAAACCTTTTTTAAGGACACCTTCCAACATGGCGGCATCTCGATGGAAGAAATGATATTACCGATTGTTACTATGACGCCGAAGAAATAGACTATGACTTTGCAATTAGTTAGTCACAGTGCCGAGGACACTATCCGGTTGGGCGAAAGATTGGCAACCTATTTAGCTCCGGGAACGGTGGTCGCCTTGATTGGTGAATTAGCCGCTGGTAAGACCACACTAATCAAAGGTATCTGTCGTGGTTTGGGAGTAACCCGACCAATCGAGAGTCCGACTTTTACCTTGGTCAATGAATACCCCGGCTCAATTTACCATATTGATTGTTATCGCGAACAGCGTTTGATGGAATGGCTGGAACTCGGTATTAACGAATATTTGTATAGCGATGGTATAACCTTGATCGAATGGGCTGACCGAATCCAACCGCTTCTGCCGGAGACTACTTTATTTATTCTCATTCGACAGGATTTCAACGATGACACGGTTCGCTATCTGGAAATCCAGGGTTCGCCTGAGCTGATCTCCCAAATTGCCAATCTTCAATTCGTTCCTAATCAATTATGAATTCCTACTTTAAAACTTTGAACTTTGAACTTTGAACTCTATTTCTCCCAGACTGATCCTCGGTATTGAAACGGCAACGCTCAATTGTAGCGTTGGTCTCGTTCATGGCAACCAAATTGTAGGTCAAAAAAATATTTTTAACCGCGCAGTCCATTCTGAGAAGCTGATTGAGTTGGTTGATGAGGTACTGAAGCCTGATTTTACCTTTGCGGATGTAAATGCCATCGCAGTTAGCATCGGACCGGGCTCGTACACCGGATTGAGAATTGGTCTGGCGACGGCTAAAGGGTTAGCGTTTTATCGGCAACTACCGATTTTACCGGTGCCGACTTTAACCGCTTTGGAAGCTACCGTGCGGCGGGAAGAAATTGGAGATGCGATCTTTTTTATAAAGTCCCATCGCGACTTGGTATATTATACTGTAGTTAAAAAAAATGAGCCGTTAATTCTGAAACGAGAAATAGCCTACGCTCCGATCGGTATGGTTGCCGATCTTTATCCCCAACATTTGCTGATTGGCGATAACGCATTTGACGGGCAATTTGGTGAACGACTGACGGTATGTTTTCCGATGGGGGAAATCGTTGCCCGACTGGGTGCAGATTATTTTGAAGATTTATTGCCGTTAAGTCGTAAGGCTATAGAGCCGGATTATCATTCCAACTTGGAGGTCAAGAAATGGCCGCTAAAATAGATGCCCGAATTCGTCGGGCTAACGAGTCGGATTTAACGGCTATATTGGCAATCGAAGAAAAATCGTTCACATCTGCCTGGACGGAAGATTTTTTCCGGCACGAATTATACAATCCCGTTAGTCGTTTTTATGTACTCGAAAAAGAGAAGAAAATCATCGGCTATATTGTCATCTGGTTGTTAGCCGATGAATCGCACATCGCCAATATTGCCGTTCATCCCGAATTTAGAAATGCCGGTTTAGGTGGAAAATTATTAAATTTCGCTTTTGAAATTGCGCGTCGTAATGGAGCAAAGACGATAACCCTGGAAGTTAATGAGCAAAATGTTGCCGCTCGTCGTTTATATGAAAAGTTTCAGTTTGTTTTGACCGGACGTCGGTCGCACTATTATGAAAATAAGGACGATGCTCTGATATTGACTCGCTCAATTTGATGAGGTAAATATGGCTGACTGGTTTCAAAGAACAAAAAAAGGTTTACTCGGAACCGAGAAAAAAGTTATCCCTGATGGACTCTGGGTAAAATGCCCGACCTGTAATGAGTATCTTTATAAACGTGAGCTCGATAAAAATTACTGGGTTTGCACTCACTGTAGCTATCATTTCCGGATTCGCTGTGAAGAATATATCAAAATGTTAGTCGGAGATAAGTTCGAAGAATTTGGATTGGAACTGCAGTCGGATGATCCTTTAAAATTCAAAGATTCTAAAAAATATACCGAGCGTTTGAAACAGGCAATGAGTCAGACCGGCTCGAACGAAGCGGTTCGAACCGTAACCGGTCAGGTGGATGATGTGCCGGTGGTATTATGCGTTATGGATTTTAACTTTATTGGCGGGAGTATGGGCTCGGTCGTGGGTGAAAAAATTGCGCGCGCTACTGATAAAGCCCGCGAAATGCATCTACCATTGATAATCGTGTCTCAATCCGGCGGAGCGCGGATGCAAGAAGGGATTTTTTCCTTAATGCAAATGGCTAAGACTAGTGCGAAATTGACGCGTTTTCACGAAGACGGTGGATTATTTATATCTATTTTAACCGATCCGACAGCCGGTGGTACGACGGCGAGCTTTGCGATGCTCGGCGATTTGATAATTTCCGAACCGGGTGCTTTCATCGGATTCGCTGGACCACGAGTCATTAAGCAAACCATCGGTCAGGAACTGCCAGAAGGCTTCCAACATGCTGAATTTTTACTTGAAAAGGGTTTTATTGATATTATCTCGCCACGTTCGGAACTCCACCAATTAGTCAGTAAAATTTTGAAGTTTTTTTATGAGCCAAGATAAGCCCTATATTCTGGTTACTAATGACGACGGCATCGCCGCGCCGGGTATTAATGCGCTGGTACTCGCTCTGAAATCAATCGGTGAAGTAATTGTCATTGCGCCCGACAGTGAAAAAAGCGCAGTTGGTCATGCCATTACTCTATCTGATCCAATCCGGGTGACGGATTTTAGTAAAAATGGATTATGGCGTGGCTATTCAGTCTCGGGGACACCAGCCGATTGCGTCAAAATTGCGGTTGGCGCGCTTTTGGAACGCCGACCAGACCTCGTCGTTTCCGGAATCAATCTCGGTTCCAATGCCGGCATCAACGTAATTTATTCCGGGACGGTTTCGGCGGCTACGGAAGGTACGATTCTGGGAATTCCCTCAATTGCCATCTCACTCGCCACTTACTCTGACCCAATTTTCGAACCAGCCGCAGAATTTGCGATCCAAATCTCTCAACTCGTTCTAAAAAAGGGCTTACCGGAGCGGACTTTATTGAACATTAATGTCCCTAATGTGCCGAAGGAGCAAATTCGCGGCATCCGGATTACACGCCAGGGGATGGCAAACTTCGCCGAACTCTTCGACCGAAGGGTGGATCCCCGCAACCGGATTTACTATTGGATGGATGGTAAAAAAGCCGAACTCGAAGAAGGCGAGGATGTTGATGACGTGGCTATTCGTGAGAATTTGATTTCGATTACGCCCGTCAAATATGATTTGACCAACTATGAGTTTATACCGGAATTGCAGAATTGGCTAAAAGAGAGAGAGGAAAAATGAGTAATATTAGTAAAGTTTGGATTGTAGATTTTGGTTCACAATATACCCAATTAATCGCGCGCCGGGTGCGGGATATGTCGGTTTATTCCGAAATTGTACCGTCGAGTGTGACTGCCCTTGAAGCCGCTGACCAGCAAGTAAGTGCTTTAATTCTATCCGGTGGTCCTGCCAGCGTTAATGCGGTCGAAGCGCCACAGATTTCTCCTGATTTTTTCGAGATGGATATACCGATATTGGGGATTTGTTATGGCTTGCAACTGATTGCGCGGCATTTCGGAGCGCGGGTTCATTCTGATATTCATCGAGAATACGGTTCATCTAGGATTGAGATCAAAAAACAGCATGCTCTATTTGATGGTATTTCGACGCCGACTCAGGTCTGGATGAGTCATGGCGATCACGTAGATTCAATACCAAATGACTTTGAAATTATTGCGACTTCAAATAATAGTGTACCTGCCGCGTTGGCGCATACCACTCGTCGGATTATGGGACTTCAGTTTCATCCGGAAGTCGAACATACTACGGAAGGGAAGAAAATCTTAGCTAATTTCCTCTTTAACATCGCCGGGCTTCGTCCAGATTGGACTCCCGAAAAATTTATCGAGCAGACAATTGCCGATATCCGAGAGCGAACCGGCACGGAACAAGTTTTAATGGCGATGAGCGGTGGAGTGGATTCCTCCACGATGGGGGTCCTGATTAATCGAGCCATTGGCCGCCGCTGTATTCCGGTTTTTATCAATCACGGGCTACTGCGCCAGACCGAACAAATTCAAGTCGTCCGGCAATTAAAAAATCAAATGGGATTGCCGATTCGTAGTTATAATTATTCGCGTCAATTTCTTAGTGCCTTGAAAGGAGTAACCGATCCCGAGCGTAAACGCAAAATAATCGGGCGGGAGTTTATCCGGGCTTTTGAAGAAATTGCCCGGCAATTTCCGAATGTAAAATTTCTGGCGCAAGGAACACTTTATCCGGATGTCATCGAAAGTCGCTCGGTAAATGGTCCCTCACAGGTAATTAAAAGTCATCACAACGTTGGTGGTCTGCCGAAAAGAATGAATTTCCAGCTAATTGAACCTTTTAGCTGTCTCTTCAAGGATGAGGTTCGCAAAATCGGGCGTGAACTCGGAATCCCCCCAGAAATTTTAGGACGGCATCCATTCCCAGGTCCGGGATTGGCTGTCCGTATTCTGGGCGAAGTTACTCCCCGCCGACTTAGCATTCTACGTCGAGCGGATGCCATTTACATCGAAGAATTACGTTCCAGCGGGTACTATGATAAGGTCTGGCAGGCTTTCGCAATCCTGATTCCGGTTAAAACAGTCGGCGTTATGGGCGACAAGCGCACCTATGAAAATGCCCTAGCTTTGCGTGCGGTCACGAGCAGTGACGGCATGACTGCCGATTGGGCGCGCTTACCGGATACTTTACTCAGTCGCATTGCTAACCGAATCGTCAATGAAGTTCGCGGCATCAATCGCGTCGTCTATGATGTCACTTCCAAACCACCAGCTACGATTGAGTGGGAATAAATTAAGTTTTAGATGATGATGAAATTACCCAGAACCGCTACCATTATTCTCGTTATTTCCCTGATTTGGGGGTCGAGCTTGTTAGCCGACCAAACGACTGACAAACTGCGAAGTTTGCTCGATGAGGGAATAGCCTGTTATAACGCCGAAAAATACTGGGATGCCCAGAATATTTTTAAAATCATTAATTCCATACCCAAAGACGAAAATCCCTACTTAACAACTTCCGCTTTAATGCTGATTAAAACGACTTACCGCCTGGGCGAAGCAGAGAAGAGCATCGCTTTGGCTTACGATTTTCTCCAGAATTATCCGGAATCGAAATATGTTAAGGAAGTAAAACTGACTTTAGCCGAAGTGCAATTATCGCTGGGGAATTATCAGGAATCACTGCGAATATATCTGGATTTATTGAAAAATTATCCCGATCTGGAAATCCAGTCGCAATGTGAAGACCATCTCAATAAGATAATTGATTTTTATCTCGAGGCTGAGACAGTCAAATCCCTGCGTGACTCGACTTCCGATAATTTTTCGAGGCAATATTTAACGATAAAGTTAGCCGAGAAATATCACTCCGAAGGACACACTGACTTAGCTGAAGCCGAGCTAAAGCGATTGCCTGCTCGTCTCGAAAATAAATATTTGCGCGACCAATTACAGAAAGTCGAAGTTCAGCTAAAGAAGCCGTCCGTCGTTCGGAAATACATTGGAGTAATCCTGCCATTGTCGGGCTCAAATTCAGCTTCCGGTCGAGAAATTTTAAATGGTGTCAAATACGCCATTGCTAATTATCGCAAGAATAATTCCGAGGATATTATTGCCCTCGTATTTGATAATCGGAGCGATGGCGTTCTGAGTATCAAGCAAGCCGAATTTTTAGCTAGGAGTCCCAAAGTACTAGCTATCTTCGGCCCGCTAATGACTGAAAATGCCGTTTTGATTGCGGTTATTGCCAATCAGTATCAAATTCCGATGATCACGCCGACGGCTTCTGGTAGTCAACTGGCATCACTAGGACCCTATGTTTTCCAGGCAAATGTGGATTATGAAAATCTCGGACGTTTTCTGGGAATGTATGGAGCAAAAGTAAAGAATATAAAAACTGTAGCGACTATCGCGCCGGCGGATGAATTTGGCAAGGAGTTCACCGACGCTTTTTGCCGTACAATTGATGAGTTCGGTGGACAGGTAATTTCTCAGCAATGGTATCAAGGCGAGCCGACTGATCTTCAATACCAGATCAACAATTTGAAGATGACGGCGATTGAGCACGCTACTAATCATTTCGAGGCTCGCTTCAATCTAGCGAAAAAGCAATTAGTGAAATTAGTGAGTACTGATTCTCTTTATCTCAATGATTCACTGCGCATAGTTGTCGGCGATAAATATTGTTTCGTTTTTAAACCCGATACCACCTATCGTCTCTCGATCCAGGATGCTCTCATAATGACCGGCTTGATGAAAAGCACCGATTTTGAACCTCTTGATCCCGATACAATTACTTTTCCCC
>JAGNGI010000102.1 GCA_018002295.1 Fidelibacterota bacterium | reverse complement strand
CGTTCGGCAAACGGGATTGATTACCGACGCTTTGTGATGTTGGTAGCTGTTCTGGAGAAACGCGCCGGTTTGCCTTTGCGCACTCAGGATGTTTTCATTAATCTGGCGGGTGGTTTTAAAATTGATGAGACGGGAATTGACCTGGGTGTGACGGTGGCGGTAGCGTCGAGCTTTAAAGATGTCCCACTCGAACCGAAAGCCGCTTTCATCGGCGAAGTTGGATTAGTTGGTGAAGTCCGCAGTGTTCCATTTTTAGAAAATAGGGTACGCGAGGCGCTCAAGTTTGGTTTTACCACGGTCTATGTACCCAAGTCGGGGATAAAAATTTTAGAAAAAAGCCTGCAATCCAAAGTAACCGGCATCGAATCGCTAAATCAACTATTCGGATTTATTTTCTAAGTTCGGAAGATTGATATGTCAAATCACGGCCGAAAGGAATCTAAAGAGAAAAATAAACTGCCGTTTGATATTATTGCCCAAGATAACGGTACCAAAGCCCGGGCAGGGATATTCGTCACTGATCACGGGATGGTCGAAACGCCGGTTTTTATGCCGGTTGGAACAAGCGGAGTAGTCAAGACTCTGACGCCGGCTGAGCTTCAGGAGTGCCGCGTTCAAATTATACTAGGCAATACTTATCACCTTTACTTGCGACCGGGACTCGATGTAATTCAGGCGGCTGGCGGTCTGCATCGCTTCAATGCCTGGCCGGGGCCAATATTGACTGACAGCGGCGGTTATCAGGTGTTCAGCCTGGCTCATCTCGGTAAATTGACTGAGGATGAGATTGTATTCCGCTCCCATATTGACGGTTCGGAGCACCGTCTATCTCCAGCAATTTCTATGGAGATTCAACGAACGCTCGGCGCTGACATTGTGATGGCATTCGACGAGTGCACACCCTATCCCTGCGACCGAGAATATGCCAGACAAGCTCTGGAGCGTACCCATCGCTGGGAACGACTCTCGCGGGAGCATTTTCTGAAATTAAAACCGCTCTATGGTCATCGTCAATATCAGTTTGGAATCGTTCAGGGCTCGGTATATCCCGATTTGCGGGCGGAGAGCGTAAAGGCCTTGACCGAAATGGATTTCGACGGTTATGCAGTTGGTGGGTTGGCGGTCGGTGAACCTAAAGAACAGATGTTTGAAATATTATCTTTGGTTGCACCACAATTGCCGGAAAAAAAGCCGCGTTATTTGATGGGAGTCGGCAAACCGGAAGATATTGTACGCGCTATTGGCTGGGGAATTGATATGTTTGACTGTGTTTTGCCGTCGCGCAATGCCCGCAACGGGACACTTTATACTTGGAAAGGGCGCATAGTATTGAAACAGAGTCAATATCGAATGGACTTCGCGTCACCTGATCCGAACTGTAGTTGTTATACTTGCCGTAATTTTTCACGAGCTTTTCTCCGCCATCTTTTTATGAATGGCGAAATGACCGGATTACGCTTGAATACTCTTCACAATGTCCACTTTTTTATGGAGCTGGTCAGCCGTGCCCGTCAGGCGATTTTAAGCGGTGACTATCAGAATTGGCAGACCCAATTTTTTCGTAATTACCCCGAAGAGGCCGACCATTCGCTCGAAAACGAGGCGCGCCGCTCCGAACGTCGCCGTAAACATCTTGAAGAAAATGACATAAATAGTGTGTAACTTATGCGTCAATTTTTGAAAAAGTCATTATTAGAAAGTATTTGCAATATAGATGAACCTTAATATTTCCTATCCCCCGCCCGATCTGGCACGTTTATCTCAGGAAGAAATTGAGCGGCGCATTGGCAAAATTCGGGCTCAATTTGGTCCCCAACTAATCATTCTGGCGCATCATTATCAATGTGACCAGATTGTTGCCCAAGCCGATGCCGTCGGCGATTCGTTTGCCCTGTCGCGTCGAGCATCTGAAACGGAGGCAAAGTTTATCGTATTTTGCGGGGTACATTTTATGGCAGAGACAGCTGATTTATTGAAAAGCGCCGATCAAAAGGTGTTTTTACCAAATGTAGATGCCGGTTGTCCACTGGCAGAGATGGCTAATATAGAAAATGTTAAAACCGCCTGGGGAAAAATTCAGGCGCTTACCGGGGATCAGTTGATTCCCGTAACCTACATTAACTCGCGGCTGGAGCTGAAAGCCTTTTGTGGCAAAAATGGCGGTATCGTTTGCACCTCCTCCAATGCGCAAGCCGCTCTCGAATGGGCTTGGTCAAAAAAGCCAAAGGTGTTCTTCTTTCCGGATCAGCATCTCGGTCGCAATGTAGCTTTAAAAATGGGGATCTCGCCGCAGGAAATCGTTATATATGATCCGAGACGACCAATTGATGACAAATTTGCATGGCAAATTAAACAAGCCCGCCTGATAATCTGGAGTGGGTTTTGCGAGGTGCATCAGGCTTTTTCAAGAAATGACATAGAAAGGCTACGCCAGGCTATTCCGGGTATTAAGATTATCGTTCATCCGGAGTGTCCGGAAGAGGTAGCGTTGAATGCTGATTTTGTAGGGAGTACCGAATATATTATTAAGACTGTTACGGCAGGGGCGCCGGGCAGCGCCTGGGGAGTTGGTACCGAGCGAAATTTGGTTGATCGTCTGGCGCGCCAGTTGTCAGACCGCCAGGTGATTTTATTGCAAGAAAAAGGTGCATATTGCTCGACAATGGCTTTGTTAACACCTATCCACTTGCTTTATCAATTGGAATGTCTGAGAGATGGCCGCCTGGTCAATCAAGTGGTAGCAGATGATAATTTGAGAAACGATGCGCTTCTTGCTGTACAAAGAATGATGGAGTTGTAGTTGTGAAAGCCGCTGAACCTTATCGCATGACTGATGTTTTGGTGATTGGTGGAGGCTTAGCCGGTTGTTCGGCGGCTTATGCCGCGGCTCAAGCCGGATTGCGAGTTGTATTATTGACTATCAATCAGGATGCCAGTGTCTCATCGTCTTATTATGCGCAAGGTGGTATTATCTATAAAAATCCAGCCGACACGCTGGCAGATTACATAGCAGATTTCCAGGAATCGGGAGCGCAATTAGTAAATGAAAAAATAGTCAAAGCGATTTATGATAATGGACCGCGGCTGATAGAACAGATTCTTATTGGCGAATTGGGGGTGCCGTTTGATCGGACGCCGCAGGGTGATATTGCCCTAACTCGCGAGGGAGTTCATTCTAGGCCAAGAATTGCTTTTGTCAAGGATTATACCGGTCGGGCGATCCAGGAACGTTTTCACAAGAAAATCAGACAGGTCGAAAATATTGAAGTATTGCCTAATACTACTTGTGTGGATTTGATAACCCTGGCGCATCATTCTTTAAATCCGCTTCATATTTATGAGCCAAGCACCTGCGCCGGGGCTTATGTATATTTTCAAGACAGTGGTGAGATTCATCCAATTCTTGCCAAGCAAACCATATTGGCTTCGGGTGGACTGGGGCGGTTGTATTTGCATACATCGAATCCCTATCATGCTCGCGGTGACGGTTATGCTATGGCGTATCGGGCAGGCGCACGTCTAATGAATATGGAATATGTCCAATTTCATCCGACCACGCTGTTTTCAACGGAAGATGAACGCTTTTTAATTAGCGAGGCTGTGCGGGGCGAGGGTGGTATTTTACGGAATAAAGATGGCGAAGATTTCATGCCGCGCTACCATCCGCTGGGTTCATTAGCGCCGCGTGATGTCGTTGCCCGAAGCGTTATGCAGGAAATCAGTCGCACCAAGGCTCATTTTGTCTATCTGGACATTACTCATAAGAGCGCCGATTGGCTGAAGCAGCGTTTTCCGCAGATTTACGAAAAATGTCTATCGGTGAAGATTGATATGGCAACCGAATGGATTCCCGTGGTGCCCGCCGCTCACTTTGAATGTGGCGGAGTAGCGGTGGATCTTCTGGGCAACACTACTATTCGGCGTTTAAAAGCTGTCGGTGAAGTGGCTTGCACTGGCTTACATGGCGCTAATCGTCTGGCAAGCAGCTCTCTTCTGGAGTGTTTAGTTTTTGGGACACTGGCGGGACGCGATTGTGCCGAACGAATCGGGAGTGTGGAGATCATTACTCCTCAAGTAGCCCCTTGGCAAAAAGAAAACGAGCCGCTCGACCCGGATCTTATTCACCAGGATCGTCTGACCATCAGACATACCATGTGGAACTATGTTGGTATTGTCCGAAATGCCAAGAAGCTAGACCGAGCCGGTGGAATTTTATGGCGCTTACAACAAGATATCGAAAAATTTTACGCCCATAGTCAATTGAATGATGAGTTGATCGGCTTGCGCAATGCCGCTACGACGACATTGCTGGTTTTACATGCCGCTCGCCTGAATAAATTCAGTCGCGGTTGCCATTATCGTGTAGATTAATTAAAATTGTAATAAAAATGGAGGTTATATGAATAGTCTGTTATATGCTGGAGCAACAGGTGGTGGTAGCGGAACCCAGACGGCCAATCCTATCCTTTCATTGTTGCCGTTTTTGCTGATCATTTTGTTAATGTATTTTTTGATGATTCGCCCGCAGGCTAAAAAACAGCGGGAAAAAGCCAAAATGTTGCAGGAAATTCAGCCGGGGGACGAAATTGTTACTATCGGCGGAATTTATGGCAAAGTCGAAGGCGTAAAGGATAAAAATATCCTGATTGTGAGAGTAGCTAAAGATGTCAAAATTAACATATCTCGTTCGGCAGTTGCCAGTAAGGTAGAGGAAAAAGTGGTTTCGTAAAAGATGGCGGTACTTCCGATTTACATTTATGGTAGTCCGATTCTACATAAGAAATTGGCTCCGATTGATGATTTGCCGCCAGATTTCGACCGCATTCTTTCCGATATGTGGGAGACGATGTATGATGATGAAGGAATCGGACTCTCGGCTAATCAGGTGGGGCTTGATCTACGATTTTTCGTAGCGGATTTTTCTTTGCGGGAAGAGAATTTAGG
>JAGNGI010000029.1 GCA_018002295.1 Fidelibacterota bacterium | reverse complement strand
TGAATTCCGACTTAGCGAATTACAATTCAAAGGCGTTATTAGGTTCAGCGGGTTTATTGTACTATGATCCGGTCTCGACGTTTTCAGCTGGACTGGCTTATACGAATTTTGGGAAAATGCTTTCAGGGTATATCAATGATGATGAGAAAATTCATTCCGCGCTAATGGCTGGCATTTCCAAGAAGCTTGCACATTTGCCAATGGTGATCGCGGCTGACTTTATGCATTATTCATCTGGAGAAAATATCATCAAAGTCGGCGGAGAATTCATTCTCGGACAAAATTATTTCTTGCGCTGGGGGACATCGAGCCGGCGTTTTGAAATCAACACCCAGCAGACCATCACTAATTTTTTCAGTTCTTCTTCGTTAGGCGGCGGCTTGGTAATTAACCGTTTACAGATCGACCTGACCTGGTACAGTCTCGGACACACCGGCAGTGTTTTTGCCCTCAGCATTGCCCAGAACCTATAGAAAGGTGCATTATGCGAAAAATAATACTAATTTTAGGCGGGACAATATGCGTCGTCTTAGTGGGGCTTGGACTAATCGGATGTGAAGGTGATGAAGCCAATCAACCCAGCTACATTTTAGATATTGATCCTATTTTCGGAAGCGCTAAATATAACTGTAAAGGATGCCACACTGGCGCAATTTCGCCTTATCTCGATCTGACGACCTACGAAGGTTTAATGAACGGCAGTGATAATGGCAAGGTGGTGATACCGGGTGACGCTGACCATAGTTTTTTATATGAAAAAATTTCCCAGCCAATCCCTTCCAGAGGCGAACGTATGCCGCTCGGCGGTCCTTTTTATTTAACCTCGGGGGAAATCAGGTTAATCGAAGATTGGATCAACCTGGGCGCTAAGGATAATTAAGCTGAGTTAGATAGATTAGCCGAATAAAACATTTACTAATGGGATTATAACGGTAGGTCTATCCTGAACGAAATTTTTATAAGAAATTCCCAGCCAAAAAATATTAAATAGTCGCTAAAATAGACCAAATTCTCCTTTTGGGATTTGATTTTATTAAATTATTATTCCGAAAAACTGGAATCCGGGTTCGACTCCGATGGACGATTCAGATGGTGATGCTATCTATATCCTCGAAGTCGTTTTTCCAGCCGGGACGGGCAAAATTGTTAGGTATAAATATACCGCATACTTCGCTCAGGGCAATTGGATATGGGAAAATTTTGTGGGCAAACCTATCAGCTATTGCCTGTGAGGTTACTCTACACGGCACGAAATTACTAATAGCGCCGACGATTCAAATTATCGCGCCGGTGTCTGACCTTGAAGTTACTGAAGATGCTCAGGATTTGTCTTTGACTCGCAAGGAATCCCAGTAGAGATAAACTAACAACAGGGCGAACATCACGAATCCGAGAATCTCGCCCCCAGCCGACTCCGCCCATTGTGAAGTGCCGATACCGCGCGCTAGCGTCCAGCCGTCGCCGAAAATATTTTGCCCAATAAAAATGATAAAGGCTGAAACGACTCCCATAATGGCGCCACCAGCAATAAATCCGGAAGCGATGAGAGTACCGCGGTCACTACGCGCCTTGGCGAGGGCTTCATTCTTCGTGCTTTTAGAAACTAAATAGGCAACCAAGCCGCCGAACAGCAGGGGTGTATTAAGCTGAATCGGCAAATAAATTCCGAGAGCGAAAGCTAACGACGGCACCCGAATAATTTCCAGGATAATTGCCAAAAATACACCGGCTAAATAAAGAACCCAAGGTGCTTGCTCCCCGGTCATCAATGGTTTAATAACGGCCGCCATCGCGGAAGCCTGTGGGGCTTGAAGCGGTGAATCGCCACCAAAACCAAAAGTTTTATTAAGTAATAAAATTACCAATCCGACCGAAGCCGCCGAAAAAAGCGAACCGAGGAATTTATAACTCTCCTGCTTGATTGGCGTAGTACCGAGCCAGTAACCAATCTTCAAGTCAGTGATAAAGCCTCCCGCCATGGATAAAGCCGTGCACACCACCCCGCCGATCAAGAGGGCCGCCAGCATGCCATGATCGCCGGTCAGACCGACTTTTACTAAAATAAATGATGACAGCAAAAGCGTCATAAGGGTCATACCGGAAACCGGGTTAGTACCGACTATGGCAATCGCCCGGGCGGCAACCGTAGTGAATAGAAATGAGATCACCGCCACGATTAGTAAGCCGACGATCGCCTGTTTCAGCGTAATCCGGACACCGAATAAAAAGAAGAAAAAGATGGAGATCAATGTCAGAACCAAAAAGACCGTGACCCATTTCATCGGGATGTCTTTCTGGGTACGGGAAGTGTCTTCAACAGCACTTCCCTTAGAGCCGCCGAATAATTCTTTACCGGCTAATTTGAAAGCGCCGCCGATGATTTTAGAAGATTTTAGAATGCCGATAATACCGGCGGCCGCTATCGCTCCAATTCCAATCGGCCGCACATAATCGAAGAAAATCGCATCCGGAGTTTGGGCACCAAGTCCGGCGACATAACTCACTATCGGCACGATTACCCACCAGGCTAAAAATGAACCGCTGGCAATGATCGCTGAATAGCGCAGACCCACAATATACCCCAGACCGGTTACCGCCGCACCGATATTAATCTTTAAAACCCACTTTAATTTATCAGCCAGCAAAGCCCCCCAGCGAAAAACCGAGGTCGAGACCACTTCTTTCCAAAAACCGAATCCAGCTACGCAAAAGTCATATAGTCCACCGACAATCGCCGCGGATACCAGCACTTTTGCCTGAGCGCCACCGCCCTCTCCGGCAATCAGCACTTCCGTCGTCGCCGTCGCTTCCGGGAAGGGAAATTCGCCGTGCATATCCTTGACGAAATATTTACGGAAAGGAATCAGAAATAGAATTCCCAGAAAGCCACCCAAAAGAGACGCTAAGAAAATCTGAAGATAGCTGGCATCTAAGCCGAGTATATAAAGCCCCGGAATTGTGAAAATCGCTCCCGCCACGATTACCCCTGAACTGGAACCGATGGATTGAATAATAACGTTTTCCTGCAGGGCATTTTTACGCTTTAAAAGAACCGATGTCCCAGCCGCCAGAATGGCAATCGGAATAGCCGCCTCGAATACCTGACCGATTTTTAGTCCCAAATATGCCGCCGCCATCGAAAATAACACAGCGTAAAAAAGTCCCCACCCGAGCGAGTAGGGAGTAACTTCCGGGACGATCTTTGCATCGGGAATTACCGGTATATATTCTTCACCCGGCTTGAGAGGACGATAAGCATTTTCCGGTAATTTGGTAACAGTCGAATCCTTTGACTCCATTATTCCCCCGCTATTTTTATGGTTAAGTGTATGTGGATTGCGATGCGATCATAAAGATCGGCTAATGTGATTTTTCCTCAATATAATTCTTGACCTGGTCGGATAACTCGGCGAAAAGCCGATCAATCTCTTCATCTGATAAAGACTCCAACCAGTCGCGGACTTTGTGACCGTATTTTTGAGTCCATTCGAAATAAGCCATTTTACCGACGTCACGTCCCTGATCCTTACTACATATCCATTTGTACTTTTCCATCTCGGAAATCTGGATGCCCATTTCCTTCTCATGACGTGAGAGATTTTTGCTGAAATCTACCTTACCGGTTTTTGAGGACATAATTTTATCTGTTTTTTCGATGTCTATCATAATTGACCGGCAAATATAGAACAACTGGACATTAATTGCAAACCTTAAGCTGGGTAATTTTTTGTCCTGCCACAACGAGCTTTTTATTCCCGGCAATTACCCCAGTTGGGATAATCGGGTACTTAAGATTGTAGA
Organism: Fidelibacterota bacterium; assembly: GCA_018002295.1. Lineage (GTDB taxonomy): Bacteria > Fidelibacterota > UBA2242 > UBA2242 > UBA2242 > JAGNGI01. Next base: position 20,461 of record JAGNGI010000029.1, on the reverse strand, counting down.
ATATTGGCATTCCATCGCGACCGATCAAAACGGCACCGGCTTCAGCCAGTAGGCAATGGGCGGCGCAGATGTCCCATTCATTTTTCGGTTTCAGGCTGATATGGATATCGGCTTTCCCGCTGGCGACCAGTGCCAATTTATAAGCGACACTACCACACGGTTGCAGGGTTTTGAAAAAATGACGATAGGGTTGCCAGAGATTTTCAATTAGCTCGGAGCGGCTGACGATCAAACGCGCCTCACTGAGAGTTTTGGTCTGAGTACAAGAAATCCGACTACCGTTCAGGAAAGCGCCTTGTCCTTTATATGCCGAGAAAAGTTCGTCGTTAATTGGATTATATAAAACTCCCAAAACCGGTTGCCCATTTTCAGCCAGTCCGATTGAAACCATAAATTCCGGTCGCCCGGCAATGAATTCCTTTGTGCCGTCCAGCGGATCAACGATCCAAACTCGCGATTTCGTTAAACGTTCGGCGGAATCAGCGCTTTCCTCAGACAACCAGCCGTAATCCGGACAAGCGCTAAGTAATTTTTCTTTCAGGAAGGCATCGGCTTCAGTATCGGCATTTGTGACCGGATCGTCAAGACCTTTGTGGGTAATAGTATATTCCTGCTGAAAGTAACTCCGCAGTATAGCACCGGCGGCTCGGGCGGCTGATTCAGCCAAACTGACAAGTTCCTTCATAGCGAATAAAGGATTTGCCAGCTACAGTTTGGCTTTGAAAATCAGGATGTCCTTCAACTGCTCGGGTGTCATCACGTTGCCCGAACGGTCGAGGCTATTGATTTGGCTGTTAGCAACGTAGTAAAAATACTTGCCGTCAATTGCTCCTCCGGATGGAATGTTGAAATCGGGATTATTGGATTCGATGATTTTGTAATCGGTGACACTGCTAAAATCCGGACTTAATTCGAAACGCACGATGCGATTCAAGAAGGTTTGAATAGCTATTAAGGAGTTATTATAAAAATTTAGGCCGTCACAACCTACCAGCAAAATATGGTCCGGACTGGTTAGCGGTGTGATTTTGCCGGTGGCGACATCAATGTTCAGAATACCGCCGCCATACGTTACGAATAGATGTTTATCGTCAGGCGTAATGGTCAAGCTAGCCAATTGCGGATATTTATACAATTCGAGGAATTTTTCGAGAGTATCCTTTTGGGCATCGAGACGGAAAATAGTCCGCTGGCCGGAATCGGCAATATAAAGATTGCCAGCCCGGTCTACTGTCAGATCAGTCAGAAAATGCCGATTAGGCCTGGGCAAATTGTATTTCTTAAGGAGTTTGCCGTCATTTAGGTTGTATTTGTAAACACTGGCGGTTCCAGCCAATTCCCGGGGCGTTTTTTCATTGGGGATTCCAAATGAACTTAGCGCCCACAAAATCCGACGCTGGGGATCAGCCTGAATGGCGGTTACCGGACCAAGTCCATCCTGCCGTTCAGGAACAAAATCGCTAACTTTACCATTGCGGTCAATTTGGACAATTTTCGATTTATAAAGACTGCTTATATATAGGTTTTTAGTTTGTGAGTCGTAGGTGATGCCGCGCGGAATGAGGTCTTTTTCGGCAACGGTAAAGGCTTTTTTACTCGATTTTACCGGCTTTTTAACCTTTTCAATTTTCTTGACCAGAGCGCGGAATTCCGGTGTATTTTTCAAATCGGCAAAATCGGGATCGTCTTCTGCTACCAACCCTAAGCCTTTATCTACTAATGAATTCAGGATTTTGATAGCATTGACAGTGTCCTTATTTAAAGCATAGGCACTGGCGAGATTATACTGTAGGGTAAAATCGTCTGGAAAAACCTGAATAAGTTTCTGAGTATATTCAAGATAGCGATCATATTGCTGTTCACTGTAAGCTTGAATACTCATATTGAAGTAAATCCCAACGCTATCCGATCGAATCGCGGGCGGATTGGATTGGGCAAAAACTGCGGAAGCCAGGATTAACAAGATTAAACCTTTTTTAAACATAATTAACTACTTTCCTTTATTTAAAATAACTACTTGGCAATTGGCAAGTTGGGCAAATTTTTCGGCATCAGTCCGACTACCGGAGACGGTACCCCAGTGCATCGGTACGGCGACCTGCGGGTGGATTATTTTGGTGGCTTGGGCGGCTTCGATGACATCCATCGTATAAGTCCCACCAATCGACAGAAGAGCTACATCGGCGCGAATATCTTGCATCTCGGGAATCAAGTCGGTATCTCCTGCATGATAATAAATAATGTTGTCGGCGTGTATTATGTAACCGACGAACTGATTTTCGCGGGGGTGAAATTTTTTACCAATGTTATAGGCGGGGACAGCTTTTATAGTAACCGAATCGAAGTTCATCTGCGCACCTGGTCGGACCGGTCGGGTGTCGCCGCTAATTTGTCGGCAAACACTGGCAGGCGCAACAATTATGGTGTCGTTTTTCTTAATATTTGTAATTGAATTTCTATCAAAATGATCGTAGTGATCGTGCGTAATGAGGATAAGGTCGGCCGGTATCCCGGCTTTGACCTGAAAGGGATCAATATAGATTATCTTTTTTCCGGCAATCCGGAAAGACGAATGTCCTAGCCAAGTTAGATTGTCCAGTAAATTCATAAATCATTTCCAAAAGTATTACCAATTCGGTACTGTTCCGAATGACCAGATATAACTTAGACAGATCACTTCGCCTGGAGTTTTGGCTTTCTCAAAAAGACGGAGGGTATCTCGCAGAATCGCCGTATGCAAGGTAACATGATTGGCTTTGCCAAATGGGCGACCAAAAGGAAAATTGATAAAAGCACAGCGGGGAGGCGCTAAGGCTAAAGCCTGTTCGTAGAAGGTGGTCAGTATAACTGTCGGCAGTTCTTTCTTTTCCAAATAATTAGCAACCTGGCAAGCGGCGGCCGATGTCTGAGCTGAACAAGGCAGAATTAAGACGCCATCAACCTCGGCTTTTTTCAGGGTATCGTAAGTTTTGGTCAGGAATTTCCCGAACATTTTTATACTCTTGGTAAAACCGGCGATACTGATGATTGTCTCATGTATTTTGCCTATCATACCCTCTTTTTGTAAAAGCACGAGACGGTCAATCGGCAAGACGACGTTATAATCAGCCAGAGCTTCGCTGGGTTCCCAATCAGTGGCGAAAAAACGCAGGTCTTCGCGATTAAAATTGAGAGGAATCTCGCGGCATTGGTAGTCGCTCTCAGTCTCGCGATTAGTAAATGGCTTCTGGCCGTTGAGATAAGCGCCAGCAATCGAAATTACGGCAATTTTACTTTCGATTAATCGTTTCTCAAAAGGGGCCCACGGCGTATTTTTCTGCCGTTCTTGAGTTCGATAACTGCGCGCCATCTGTTCGTAAAGCAGTTGTTTACGCTCAGGTAATGGGGAAAAGTCTGTTTTTCTCATAGTGGTAATATAAGAAATTTTATGTTAATCTCAAGTCGTATTTAAGACTTTTAAGACGATAAAACATTCGATGCTACCGGACTCTTCAATTGCTGGATTGTTTCAAAACAGAGATTGCGCAGTTCATCGGGCGAAAGGTGTTGGTAGGTAGAGTAGCGAATCGGCTCACCGAAATTCAGGCTGACATTGGCGGAACGTAAGCGCCAATCGCCACGAGTTTTAGCCCGCCAGAGCCCGTTAATAGCCAGCGGCAAAATGTCCGCCTTAGCGCGATATGCCAGATAAAAAGCACCTTTTTTAAAGGAAAGCAATTTACCATCGGTAGTGCGGCTACCTTCGGGAAAAATCAGAATCGAGGTGCCATTCTTAAGCAAGGTAGCGGCTTGGTCTAAACTTGTTAGTGAAGATTTGAGCTGACCGTGTTGGAGCGGGATATTCCCCCAATTACGGATCATCCAGCCCCAGAGTGGCCACTTGAAATGGTCGGCTAATTCGATAGTAGTAAAATACATCGGGATATAAGCCGGGCAGATGAAAGCATCCAGCAGACTCTCATGATTACAAATAATCAAGTAAGATTGCTGATGATCAAAGCGATCCAAACCACTGACTTTTATGCGGATGCCGATCGTTCGTAGAGCGGCGCGGCAGATCTGCTGTACCAGAACATAGATTTCGGCAGGTTTCCAAAAAATAAGCCCGAACCGGAGAGTCATTCCTAACAACAGAAAGTAAACCAACCCGACCAGCCAGCGCCCGACGTAAATCAGATTTTGCATTTTCGAATGATAATATCCTCTTGATTCATAGACCAAATCTGGTAATTTTCAATACTTTTTACAACGTAATTTTTATCTATTCGCTGATCAAATAAATTAGGAAATTTGCAATCTAATCACAAAAGAGGTAAAATATCGGGCATTATGATCTCTATGTTAAAATGCTCATAATTAGGGAGCAGTTACAGTTATGAAAATTCGCAACATTATCGCGGTTCTGGGTAGTCTTTTTACCATATTAGGATTGTTCCTGATTTTGCCGTTGCTGATTAGCCTATTCCAACATGACGCGGCCACTCCGGCATTTCTTTTCAGTATTGCAGTCGCTACGGGCGTCGGATTATTAATGCAGATTCGCAAGCCCCGCAATTTTAATATTCAGCGCTGGGAGGCAATGGTAATCGTGGTTATCGGATGGATCGGGGCATCTGTGATCGGCGCATTGCCGTTTTATTTTAGCGGATATTTCGATGGTTTTATAAACGCTCTGTTTGAGTCGGTTTCGGGATTCACCACCACCGGCGCTTCGATTCTAAATGATATTGAAAGCCTACCGATTAGTCTGCTTGTCTGGCGCACTCTGACGCACTGGATCGGTGGTATGGGAATCATAATCCTGGCGTTAGTAGTGCTTCCAGCTATTAATATTAGCGGACGCAATTTGTATAGCTTCGAATCCTCTTCGCTTGCCAATGAACAAATCACGCCTAAAATCAAAGATACCGCGCGTTTGTTATGGACGGTGTATTTTATCCTGACAGTCTCCGAAACCGTTCTTTTATTAGTTTTAGGTCTGCCCTTTTTCGATGCGGCATTAACGGCTATGGCGACTATCGCCACGGGCGGGTTTTCACCCAAAAACGCCAGCATCGCCGCCTATAACAATGTATATGTTGAAATAGTCGTCGTTATTTTTATGATACTCTCCGGCATAAATTTCACTCTCTACCTACGAATGTTCCAATCACGAAAGAACTGGCGGGATTACTCAGAAACAGTCTATATCTACTTTGCGATTATGGCGGTCGCATCTTTGGTCATAGTGATTAATTTGCGTTCGCATACTTACAATTCTTGGTCAGAAGCAATTCGCTATGGAGTATTTCAGGCAGTTTCAATTAATACGACGACTGGATTCGTTACAACTGATTGGGAAATCTGGCAACCGGTGACACATATTGTTTTGTTAATTTTAATGCTGATCGGGGCTTGCCCGGGATCCACGTGCGGAGCTATAAAAAATTCGCGAATCGTTCTGCTTATCAAAAGCATCCATCGCGAGCTCATTCAGATAATCCATCCGCGGGTAGTCACAACTATTCATTTGAATAAACGCCCAATTGATGAAAAAACAATCCAGAATGCGATTGTTTATATTGGAATGTATCTGTGTTTTTGGTTGGTTGCGAGTATGATCGTGGCTTTAGGCGGCGTTGCCCCGGAATCAGCGCTCATTGCCGTGGCTACAACCCTGGGAGGCGTTGGACCAGGCATTGGTTTATTTGGTCCGATAGAAAGTTTTGCCGCTCTGTCCGTTCTGAACAAAATAGTATTAATGGCTAGTATGTTATTTGGGCGATTGGAATTTTATTCAATTTTAATTGTATTCCTTCCTACTTTCTGGCAACGGGCTCATTAACTCAGTGTTGTGGGAAGACTTACTCTCTGCTATAAGGCTTTTAACTTGTTTTTTAGAGTAGGCAGGGTTTAAATTTGCTTGGTTTTTTAATAATATTTAATACTTGAAATATATTGAAATTAAAGAAATTAATAGAAGCTAGATGGCCAAAATAATCACGGTTGCTAATCAAAAAGGTGGTGTCGGAAAAACCACAACGGCGGTTAACGTTGCCGCCGGACTGGCGGTTTCCGAAATTCCTACTTTGCTGATTGATATGGATCCGCAATCGAACGCCACGATCGGATGCGGCATAGATTATCGCAATTTGGAAAATACGGTTTATGAGGTATTAATTGAAGGCTTTGATATAAATACGGCGATTATGCCTTCCGAAATTCCTTATCTTGATATTTTGCCAGCCTCCACCAGTTTAGTAGGCGCTGAAATTGAGATGGTTTCACTAATCGGCCGAGAATTAGTTTTAAAGAAATCTCTCGAATTGCTAACTCGTGATTATAAGTATGTAATAATTGATTGCCCACCTTCATTGGGACTCTTAACGATCAATAGTCTAGCCGCTTCAGATTCGGTGCTAATTCCAATTCAGTGCGAATATTATGCGATGGAGGGGCTCGGGCAATTACTAAATACGATCCGCCTGGTCCAGCGTAGTTTAAACCGCAACTTACAAATCGAGGGCGTGCTGATTACGATGTATGACAGTCGCCTGCGTCTTTCCCATGAAGTATCGGAACAGGTGCGCAGTCATTTCAAAGGAAAGGTTTACAAAACTGTGGTCCGGCGCAATGTCCGCCTCGGTGAATCACCCAGCTTTGGTAAACCGATCATCCTTTATGATGCTACCTCGGCTGGGGCTCAGGACTATATGAATCTGGTAGGAGAACTACTCAATGACGACAAGCAAACGGCTAGGTAAAGGTATTAGCGCACTAATCCCTGAATTTCCGGAAGGAATAGAACAGGTTTATACGATGGCTGAAATCGAAGTGGCTCAAATCAAGTTCAATCCCCACCAGCCGCGCCAGGAATTTGGGGCTCAGGCGATGGCTGAACTGATTATGTCAATTCGGGAAAAAGGAGTGATTCAGCCGATCACCGTGCGCCAGGTCGATGGCGGCTTTGAGTTAATCGCCGGTGAGCGTCGTCTGCGAGCTTGTCAAGAACTCGGTAAGACGACCATACCGGCTTATATTATGCCGGTAGCCACTGAGGCTGAAATGCTGGAATTGGCTTTAATTGAAAATGTCCAGCGTGAAGACCTTAATCCGGTTGATGAAGCTCGCGCTTACCAAATTTTAGCCAGCACATTCAATCTATCCCACGAAGAAATCGCTCGAAAAGTTGGCAAAGAACGACCGACGATCACTAATTCCTTACGCCTGCTCAACCTACCGGATGCCATTCTGGCTGATTTAAGGTCTGGCGAACTCAGCGCCGGCCATGCCCGACCGCTTCTCTCCATTATAAATCCACAACAACAAATTAATCTCTGGCAAAAAATAAAGCGAGAAGGTTTGAGCGTTCGGGAAGTCGAAAAACTATCTAAGAAATTTCAAAATATTCCTCTCAAAGAAAAGCCACCGCTACCAGTCAAAACCCCTACTACCAAAGCCATTGAGGATAGATTGATTCACATTCTCGGTACCAAGGTAAAAATTAAGGGAGACGAAAACAAAGGCCAGATCACGATTGAATTTTATTCTCGCGAAGACCTGGCACGTCTGCTGGAAATATTCAAAATCATCGAGGAAAAAACATTATGAAGAGAAAATATACCTTACACTTACTTTCGGAGAGCCGCGCAAAACCTATTATCTGGACTTTTAGTCACACGACTGCCCGGTTGATTATTATCGGTTCGCTAGCTTTTCTAGCTCTATTGATAGTCACTATTCTGATTACCTTACCCAAAGCAATCAAATACCGGCAGGTTACTCTTGAAAACGCCCAACTGGTTCAGGACCGTCTCAAAGTATCTCAAATACTGAGTGATTACAATGAGATTCGTCAGATGGACCAATATATTCGTTCGGTATTGGGCACCGATCTCGTCCTGACTCCCAGCGATTCTGTCTCCGGTGAAGCCGTCAATTACCTAAAGAATGATCCCGATCAAAACCGGTTAGTTCAGATCAGTTTTTTAGAAAACATTCCGATTTACCCGCCAGTGGATGGTTATATTACGCGCGGGTTCATTGATGATAAAGTAATGACCAGCGAGAATCACTATGGTGTCGATGTTGCCGCCGCCGAAGGAACTCCCATTAAAGCCGCCGCCGCCGGGGTAGTGGTTTTTTCTAACTGGACTTATGATCTCGGCTATACTGTCATCCTCTATCATTCCGATGGATATTTTAGCATCTATGGCCATAATCAGCGTAATAGTGTAGTCGCTCATCAATATGTGAAACGCGGCGAGGTAATCGGCTATCTTGGCAACACCGGAAAAAGTCAGGGACCACACCTGCATTTTGAAATCTGGCGCGAAGGTGTTCCGATCAATCCCCAGGAATTGATTTATTCCTATAAAAAAGCCGATATTTCCCTTAAGTATGAAGGAGAATATTAATATGTCTGCCATAATCAAGAAAAAAGAATCTTCCATCAATACTATTATCGGGGAGAAAACCATCATTACCGGGAGCTTACGGCTGGAAGGCGATATAATCATCTACGGGAAAATTAGCGGTGATATCGAAACCGATGGCACCATCACAATTTTCCCCGGAGCTGAAATCAAAGGCAACCTTCAAAGCGCTAACCTTAATATCGGCGGGCATGTGGAAGGGGATGTCATAGCTACCGGAAAAGTAACCCTCGGCGACCGCTCTTTTTTACGCGGCGATATCAAAGCCGCTCAGATCGTGATCGAAGACGGCGCGGTTTTCGAAGGACACTGTGAAATGCATTTCCCTTATCCCCTGGAAGCCCAATCGCCAAATGCGGCAAAGCCGGCAGCGGATGACGCGAATCTGCCGCAATAAAAATTACCGCATTAATTGACCCCAATTTGCTATTTTGGGACAACTGTATATTTTTCCCTATTAAAAACGTTAATTATTGAACCACAAATTACTCTATGAAATTTTCCGGTCTGATCAATGCCAATTTAATGCCTATCAGGTGGGACGACTGGGATTATCCGATGATCATCAACCAGCTTTTTCTGATGATTACGTTCTGGATATTTTTTCGGTGATTACTATTAAGAGCTACCGGTTTAGTCGAAATCATTTTTCTGCTGGTTAAAACTATATGGAATCATTAATTTTGCCCGTTTGAAAGATTATTTAAATAATGGATAAGCAATGTTAAAACGTACTCTGACCTGCGGCGACCCCCGCGTCGAACACGTTGAACAAATCGTGATTCTCAATGGCTGGGTCAACCGTCGGCGCGATCATGGCGGATTAATCTTTGTCGATTTACGCGACCGTTATGGTCTAACGCAAGTGGTATTTGATCCCCAATCGGGTGAAGAAATAATGACTTTGGCTCGTAAACTCGGTTTGGAAGATGTAATTGCCGTGCGAGGCAAGATTAGACGCCGTCCGGAAAATGCCATCAACCGCGAAATGGCTACGGGTGCCGTCGAACTACTGGCTATCGAGCTGGAAATTTTAAATGAAGCACGCCCTCAGCCTTTCCTGGTAACCGATCGCAAAACAGGGCTGGAAGATTTGCGCTTGAAATATCGCTATCTCGATTTACGGACGAGCGAGCTCCAGCGCAATATTGCCATCCGGCATAAGACTTATCAAAGCGTGCGAAATTTTTATTATGAACATAATTTCTATGAGATAGAAACTCCTTTTTTGACTCGTAGTACTCCCGAAGGAGCGCGTGATTTCCTCGTGCCCAGTCGCCTATGTCAAGGTCGGTTCTATGCTCTACCGCAGTCGCCTCAGCAATATAAGCAGATTCTAATGGTGTCTGGCTTCGATCGCTATTTTCAGATTGTCCGCTGTTTCCGGGATGAGGATTTGCGCGCCGACCGCCAACCGGAATTTACTCAGATTGACGTCGAGATGTCATTTGTAGAGGAAGAGGACATATTACAGTCAACGGAAGAAATGCTAATCCGCGTTTTCCGCGAAGTGGCAGGAATTAATCTTGAATCGCCTTTCCCCCGCATTCCCTATGATGAGGCTATGGGGCAATACGGGAGCGATAAACCGGACCTGCGTTTCGGTTATGAAATTCATACTTTGGATAAAATTGTCGAGCGCGGTGAATTCGAAGTTTTTAACAAAGCATTGGCTTCGGGAGGAACCGTTGCCGGAATTTGTTTCCCTCAAGGGGCTTCGATTACTCGCAAACTAATTGATGAATTAACCGAGCAGGTTAAGAAAATGGGAGTTCAAGGACTGGCTTTTACCAGAGTAACGGCAAACGGTTTAGAAGGTGGAATTGCTCGTTTCTTGACGCCGGTCGCCCGCGAAATTATAGCTGAGTTCGATGCTAATGACGGTGATATAATTTTTTTCAGTGCCGATTCTCGGGAAAAAACCTATTCGGCGCTCGGCGTCCTGCGGCTGGAAATTGCCAAACGCTTGCAATTGATTCCGGCGAATGTTTTCAAGCCGGTTTGGGTGACACGCTTCCCCTTACTGGAATGGAGCGCAGAAGAGAATCGTCTGGTCGCCATGCATCATCCCTTCACTGCCGCTGTGCCGGAAGAAGCCGAATTATTAGCGACTAATCCGGCGCAAGTACACGCACGGGCATACGACATTGTGATCAATGGCCACGAAATCGGCGGCGGTAGTATCCGCAATCATACTGTTGAAATGCAGAAGCGGATGTTCGATGTCTTGCAGATCAATCCCGAAACAGCGCAGGAAAAATTCGGTTTTTTACTGGAGGCACTGAGCTACGGCGCGCCGCCGCACGGCGGAATTGCTCTGGGTTTTGATCGCCTGGTTATGGTATTGGCAGGTGCCGAAAATTTGCGGGAAGTGATTGCTTTTCCGAAAACTACCAGTGGCGCTTCCCTGATGGATGGTAGCCCAGCCCCGGTAGAAGAACAACAGTTGAAAGAACTCGGCTTACAATTGATTAAGGATAAATCCTCTTTTTAAATACAATTTTCTAACGACAGCTGAGTAGAAAAATAAAATCTAGATCAATCTTTTTTTCTTTTCATACAAATCAATAAGGTTTTTCTCTGAAATCCGGAATCCAGTCCCATGATTTCTGACGCCACCGGATGGCTTCAAGTGCATTCGTAAATCAATCATCAGTTCATTTTTTTCAAAAGCTAATAAAAACCTTTCTGGAGTTGGATTTTCCAGCAGATAAGCCTCATTAAAGTGGAAGTATTCTTTTCCATTTTCTATTTTATTGTCGGCAATTATTAAAAGTAATCTATCAAGCTTGGTCATGAATTTACCAGCAATTACATAGGTGCTCCACTCCGCAATATTCACATCTTCATAGATGTTTTTTAAGATGATCAAGTGCCTTTCAGGATCTGAAATGAGGTAAAATCCCTGGGAATTCGGCGTTTTTTTATTAACAATGTTATATAGTGCTTGTCTACCTCTATCATCTTTGTATCCATATTTTTCGATAATATTGTTTTGTTTGACAAGCCAAACCCCCTTATTTCGTACCCCGACGCAAGCATCGGGGAATTCTTTTGATTAAAAGTAAAAAGTGTTATTAGCGAGTTTACATTCCGTCTAGTAGCTTTTAGTTCAACTCTACCCCCAATATCTGGAATAGGAATATTGTTTTCAAATAATCCCATTTCTTTTTCTAGTAGATGCCCAATACCAGTTGGTCCTTGTCTTGAAGTTTCAAGATATCCTTTCTGCTCAAGGGCTTCTAATTTTTTTATTAGTTCTTTTAACTGCATATCAATTTTTTGCCATAATAACTATATATTCATTTTTCATTGTTGAAGCGGTCCTGCCAACGACATTAGAAGGGCTATTTTTTAAAGGCATCCTTTTATTAGGTATATTCCTAACAATAGTATATATGACTGAAATTATTTTCTTCAAATAACTGAGCTGTTATTTCATCGTTAGGAATAGTAAGACCTTTAACTGTTCGGTTGCCCACAACATAACAAGCAAAACCACCCTTTTTTATGGTAGCTGCAACATTTTTAATTGATTTCTCATAATCTTCATAAAAGGAAATTACATCAAGAGCTCTTTCTTTATCTTCTTTCTGAATTGTATCTATTACATCGTTTAATATTCCACTTTTAAATACGGGAATATGCTTCTTCTTCTCCCCACCCATTAAAATTCTATCTATTTTATTTGCATCTTTAAAACCAAGCCATTCATTTGCTAACCTAGAGTATTGCCCATAGGCAACTGTAGTGCGTGAATCGCCGTAGGGAGGAGATGTCACAACAATATCTACAATCTCTGTTGGAAGAATAGCATTTGGAATTTCATTTATTGTATTGAAATCATATACCGACGTCTTAGCGTTATTTTTACAACACTCTATAAATTCGATAAGTCCAATTCTATTTCTTAATAATTTTGAAAGCATCATTCTAAAAACGTCAGGTTCAGATTTATCTAAATAATTTTTGCTCCTGACTAATTTGAACTCTCCCGGTTTTACGTATGAAGACTCGCGAACTGTTTCAGAGAAAGCAACTTTAAAAAAGTTTTTAATTGAAAATTCGCTAATATTATCAATGTATTTTAGTATCAATGATAGTTTTTGCTGAGTAACTTTTGAGAACCAATAATCTATATTGTTTATATCTGGAATAATTTCCGAATATATTTTGCCAATATCAAAGTCTATAGAAAAAATGTAATCCTTAAAATCCTGAAGAAATAAGTCAAGTATTTTGATATCGATCTTTGTGGTTTTAGCCGTGGCGATTAACCTCGCCAAAGGATTCAAATCAGTACCGATAGCATCTATACCTTTTAGATTAGCTTCAACTAAAGACGTCCCTGTCCCACAATAAGGATCGAATAAGATTTTTGATTTCTTACCCAAATTATCTATAATCCTTCTAGCAACTTGGGGAATCATCATTGCTGGATATGAGTGAAAACAATGCGTAAAATCTTTGGTATTTGAATTTCTAAAATCCCAACTATCATCCACAATCTTTGCATTTCGAGAATATATTTTTATTTGGTATTCTAAATCAGGTTCATTTACAATTTTTACTACCTGTTTATTTTTATTAATATTTTCCATTGTATTAGAGCTAGTTAGACCTCATATTTATTACAAACTACCTATTGCATAAAATTTTGATCATTTGCTAAAAATTAAGTCATCAAAGGTAATTTGTCAACGACAATTAAAGATCAAGCTATTTAATAATTTTCTGCCTACTTAGAGTATCTTCTAATGAATTTTATTTTGTAATCATACTTATCACCTTGCCAAGTTTAAGATTCAAGATTAATTGGATCTTTCGACCTGGTTCATATTCAGATATTGACTTTAACAGTCCAAGATGATAATCCAGAATTTCCGACTTTATTTTTATAAAGCCGACTACTCTATTTATCTAAATTTCTAACTAATCTTTATTTACTTACCGCTTTTCAGAATTGCTAAAGTTTCGGGCGAAGGTTGATTGGGAATCGTGGCGATAACTTTCCCGTTGTATGCGAAAATTTCCTGTTGGGTGTCGGTGATTTCTCCGATTACGGCGACATGCTCGGTTTTGGTGCGAATGGCTTTTAGCACTTCATCTACTGATTCCGGCGCAACCTGAACGACATAGCGTGCCTGGGTCTCGCAAATTAATATTTCCTGCGGAGTAATATCTTTGGCAGAAACTGGGACTTTAGCCAGATCAACTTTAGCACCGCGCCGGCCGTAACGGGCTGATTCGCAAATTGCCGCACCAATGCCGGCGGCACCCAGATCAGAACAGGCATTAATCTTGCCAGTCGCAAAAGCCGCCAAGGCGGCTTCCATCGCGGTCTTTTCTTCTTTAAATAGGGCAATGGCCGGGCGCATTTCTTCTACCAATCCCGCCCGGAATAGAGTATCGTTGCCGTCATTGCCGGTCACGCCAATGATGATAATTTTATCACCGACATTTTTGGCTGGTTTGGTAAGTGGTTTTTCGGTAACCAGTTTGCCGATAACCGAAACAACGACAGCCGGTACGATATCGGAGAAAGAAGTAGAGAAACCTCCGCCAATGATAAAAACATCCATCGTTCGGCACATATCCCCCAAACCTTTGACCATAATATTCACTCTTTCCTGACTGGTCATAACCTTACATTTGCCACAGGTGCAACGCCCCGAAAAACCGCATGGCCCAACTATGACTTCCTGCTCCAGCGGTCGCGTGCCGATAAAATCCATCAGGAAAATAGGACGAGCGCCCATTGCGACCACATCGCGCATCGCACCACCGGCACCGGTGGCGGCGGCATCATACGGCCGTGGCACACAGGGCGAACAGTGGCTTTCCATTTTACCAACTACGTAACCCGGCATACCCGGGATTTGAAAAACTGCGGCATCGTCGTTAGCTTCCGGGCCGATCAATAATGCTCCTGGCCAAACTTTAGCGACCTGGCGGTTTAATTCCTGAAAGCTTTTAAAATCAATTACTTTATCAATATTGTGATGTAGATGAACGAATAGTCCATGCATCAAGGCTTTTTCTATTGTGTTCATTGTTTCTCCTTTTTAATGTTATCTGTTATCGGTTTTTAATAGTGATGATATTGTCGCTCAAATTAAGGTGCGAAGCCACACGTTATTCTTCGGCTTTACGAATAATGGCGATAATCTCTTGAGGAGTGGTAGCATTCAATATTTCACGACGAAAGTCATCCTGTTGATAAAGGCGTGCGATCAATGCAAGAGCCTGAACATAGGTTGAGGTCAATGCATCCGAAGCCAGCAATAGAAAGAAAAGGTAAGAAAGACCGCCGTCAGCGGCTTGAAAATCTATGCCATCCGGGGCAACGCCCAGTGATATTACTAGACCGTCAACCGCATTAGTGCGGGCATGCGGGATCGCCAGTCCTTTTTCGAGGCCGGTACTGCCTAAGCTTTCACGATCCAAAAGGGCTTGTAAAGCTTTTGCGCGGTCAAGAATCTGACCTGTTGCCGCGGCGGCTTCTAGTAGTTCCTCGATTACTAATTGTTTTTCGGTATTCTGAATTGGTACGACAATCGCCTCGCGCTTAATCAGATTGGAAAGTTTCATTTTAAAAAAAGCTCCTCGTTTTACTTTGACAAAATTCAGGTTAAAGTTTCAAATAATTCGTCAAGACCCCTCTGCTCTTTAGCTACGAGCACCGAACAGCGCGCTTTACGTAAAAGCAAGCCGAGTTCGTCGTGAGAGATGTCCTGACGGGGCAGACCTGGCTCAAGTTCACCCATTATCAGGAGGTCAGCGTTCCATTCTTCGATCTTCTGGATTGCGATTTTATGGACGATGCCTTTCAATAATTCGGTTTCAAGATGAACGCCCTTGGAAGCGGCCAATTCTGTGATGTCTTGCAGATAATCTTGACCGTCATCTTCTAGATCACTTTCGTAATCGACTTCTTCGATTTTTACAAAGATACGAGCGCGCTCGAGCTGCTTGAGTAAATCAGTGTTGACGACATAAATTGCTTTGAGAGCCGCTCCAGTAATTTTTGAAAGGATGATGCCATACTTGGCAACCGAAATACATCCCTCTGAACCATCAGTCAGCAGGAGAATTTTTGAAATGAGACGTCCCGATTGCGTATTAGGCATCCTTTCGTTTTTCAAGGTGTTCTTTGATGTATTTCATCGAAGTAAGTGTTCCACGCTCGCTTTCTTCCAAAGAATCTGAAATAAATTTAATAGTTTCTTGGTAATCGGGGATAGCAATTTTTTCCAGGGCATTGACTCGCCGCTGGGTCTTGCGGACTTCCTGAGCCAGGCGTAAAAGCGAAACACGCAACTCAGCAAAGCGTCCCATCACCTCGAGAATTTGTTTAAATCGGAAAATACTTTCGTCAACCCAGAATGACGAATTACCGGCACTATAGTAAGGCGCATCATCCTCTATTTCAACCTCGACTTTCGGGATTGTCACACCCATTACCCGTAGATTGTAAATCTGGATATCCGATTTGATCCGAACTGCTCGCGCCATAGACTTGACCGTGCTTTTTCCATCGGAAATAATGGCATTTTGAAGAGCACTATACGCTTCGCGCAAAGCCGTATCCATTTTTTCGTGCGCCACAATCGCTTCATTAACCATTGCCATCAGTTGTGAAACCAGCACCTGGCGCTTCTGCTCTAAAAGTTCATAGCCTTCCTGGGCAAAGCTCAAGTCGCGCTTTAATTTGAGCAGATTACTTTTGGTCGGGACGAGTTTGATGCGGGTTGCCATTTTACTAATTATTTATTTATTTTCATTTTGGTAATGGTGATACTGCTGGGCTTCTTCTTCAGTAATGCGTTGTAATTCTTCCCGCGGCAGGAGCGACAACATCTCCCAACCTAAATCGAGGGTTTCATAAATCGAACGATCTTCGGTTTCTTTCTGAGCAATAAATTTGTTTTCCATAGCCAGACCGAATTTTAAGTAACTGTGGTCAACTGCACTGAGCTCTTCCTCACCAATGACGGAAGCCAGAGCACGCACCTCCTTCACCCGGGCATAAGCCGCAAATAGCTGGCTGGCTAAATGCGCATGATCGGCGCGGGTCAAACCTTCCCCGATTCCATCTTTCATCAGACGCGAAAGAGAAGGTAAAAGGGCGATCGGCGGATAAATTCCCTGCTGGAAAAGTTCGCGATCCAGAACGATTTGTCCTTCGGTAATATATCCTGTAAGATCGGGAATAGGATGCGAAATATCATCATTCGGCATCGAAAGAATGGGAACTTGAGTAATCGAACCGGTTGAGTTATCTACCATACCGGCGCGTTCGTAAAGCGAAGCTAGGTCGGAGTATAGATAGCCTGGATAACTTTTGCGGGACGGGATTTCACCGCGGGCAATCGAAATTTCTCGTAATGCCTCACAATAGTTGGTCATATCGGTCATAACCACCAGCACTTGCATATTTTCATGAAAGGCTAAATATTCAGCCATAGTCAAAGCCGAACGCGGCGTGATCAGGCGTTCAACCGACGGAGCATCAGCCAATGACAGAAACATTACGACATTCTCCAGAACGCCGGCATCCCGGAAATTATCTATGAAGTATTGAGCAATGTCGTGCTTGATGCCCATCGCGGCAAAGACAATGGCAAAGGATACCTCGCGGCCTACAATTTTAGCTTGACGAACAATTTGAGCCGTCAAACGATCGTGTGATAAACCTGGGCCAGAAAATAGCGGCAGTTTCTGTCCATTGACTAGAGTGTTCATCCCGTCAATAGCTGAAATCCCCGTCTGAATAAAAGTAGTTGGATATGTCCGGGCGGTTGGATTTATAGATTCACCGTTGGCGTCCCAGAATTCATTGGTCAAGGGCTCCGGTCCGCCGTCGATCGGGCGTCCCAAACCATCGAAGATTCGCCCGAGCATTTCTTGGGTGACGGGAATGCGCAAAGGCGTGCCGTGAAACCGCACTGCTGTTCCGGCTAATGATAAACCGGTGGTGCCTTCGAAAACCTGAACAACGGCGGCGGATTGGTTGGCTTCCAGGACCTGGCCAATGCGTGGTTCGCCGCGTTCATCGCGGATTTCGACTAATTCATTGTAGCCGACGTTATGGATATTTTCGATACAAATTAGTGGCCCAGCAACTTCTTGAATTCCAATATATTCCCGGTATTTCAAGAGTTCAGCCTGGTTATATTTATTCAATTCATTAATTTTTTTGATTTGCAACATTTTGCTAAAGCCTTAAAAATTTGGACGACTGAGGCTAGCCAATTCTTGGGTTAGATTTGCCAAGATTTGATCTAATTTATCAATCTCATCATTGGAAATTTCATATTTCATATTCATAATGGCACGAAAGGTTTTAGTGCGTTTAACCTTATAAAGAGTAGCTCCACGTCTGAGGACATCGGCCGATAACCGATAAAAGGTAACGATGATGCGGAGCATTTTCGCCTGTTTTTGAACAGTGGAATAGGTATCTATCTGGTCGTAAGCCGATTGTTGGAGAAAAACGTTTTTGAAAAGGGTACAGACTTCTAGGATGAGGCGCTGAGATTCCGGCAGAACATCCGCACCGACTAATTTGACGACCTGCTGAAGTTTAGCTTCTTTTTGGAGAAGGTCAAGCATTTCCTGTCGCAACTCAGCCCAATCCGGATCGGCTTTCTCCTGCCACCAGGCAGTCACCATTTCGACATAATCAGAATAAGAATCGAGCCAGGAAATCGCCGGATAATGGCGCGCATTAGCTAGATCGCGATCAAGCGCCAGGAAATTGCGGACGAAGCGCTTGGTATGTTGAGTCACCGGCTCCGAGAAATCACCACCGGGCGGTGAAATAGCGCCCACGATGGTAACCGAGCCGGTTTCCTGGTTGAGAGTTTCGAAATAACCGGCGCGCTCGTAAAATTCAGCTAAGCGAGTTGGCAAATAAGCTGGGAAACCTTCTTCGGCTGGCATTTCTTCCATACGGCCAGACAATTCGCGCAAAGCTTCCGCCCAGCGCGAAGTTGAGTCAGCCATAACGGCGACGTGATAACCCATATCACGAAAATATTCGGCAATGGTGATGCCGGTGTAAATCGAAGCCTCACGTGCGGCAACCGGCATATTGGAAGTATTGGCAATCAGTACGGTGCGTTCCATCAGCGGTCGCCCGGTGCGCGGATCAATTAATTGAGGAAATTCAGTTAGGACATCAGTCATTTCGTTGCCGCGTTCACCACAGCCAATATAGACGACGACATCGGCATCTGACCACTTGGCGATCTGGTGTTCAACCATAGTTTTACCGGTACCAAATCCACCCGGAATAGCGACTGTGCCACCTTTGGCAATCGGGAAAAGGGTATCAATAACGCGCTGTCCGGTTATAATCGGTTGACTGGTGGACAAACGGTTTTTAATTGGTCGTGGCTGACGCACTGGCCAGCGCTGAAAAAGGGACAATGTATGTCGGATTTGACCATTTTCGATAACACAAATTTCATTTTCGATACGATATTCTCCCGGCGGCGCAATGCTAATGACCTTGCCGGAAATGTTTGGCGGAACTAATATTTTTTGAGTAATGGAAACCGTTTCCTTTACCGACCCGATTACCTGACCACTGCTAACGATTGTACCGGGACTTACAGCTGGTTCGAATGACCATTTTTTATTGCGGTCGAGAGCAGGAGCTTTGATGCCACGATGAATATATTGATCGGAAACCTTCTTGATTTCCGTCAGCGGGCGTTGAACACCGTCATATATAGTGCCAATCAGACCGGGCCCGAGTTCCACTGAAAGGGGCATTCCGGAACCGTACACTTCTACTCCGGGCGTTAAACCGGTAGTATCTTCATAAACTTGAATGATGATTTGATTGCCGTGAAGCCGCACAACTTCGCCGATCAGGCGTTCGGTCCCAACCTCGACAAATTCGAGCATCTGAACCTTAGCAGTTGCGATTGCATGAACAACTGGTCCCAAAACGCGGGTGACTTTTCCAATAACTATTGCCACCGTTTACCTCTTTTAATTATTTTCCGAGAATTTCTGCATAATTTCCCAGTGATATTTTTCCAGGACACGCTGAACATAACGGGATAAGCGGTTATCGAATCGCCTCCGCTTATCTGCCGAATAAAGAATGACCCCCGGCTCATTGAGAACCACAGGCTCTAGTTCAAGGTGCACCGGTGGATTAAAAGATGCCTCAATTGATCTAAGAAATTCATCGGTTAGGATGGTGTGCTCTCGATCGCCAGCGCTAATGAGAATGTGATCAACTCCCAAGCCCACAATTCCTTCCACAATTAGCTCTTTCAGCAATTGGGCATATTCAGGAGATTGGCGCAAAGCAAACAAACGTTCTTCAAATTGACGCCGGATTTCGGCCGTGATTAAAAGTCGTGATTGCAAATTCAATTTTTTGATTTCAAGATTGGTTTGAGCCGCTGATCGCTGGCGAATTTTCTCGGCATTTTGCTGGGCTTTACTGATAATTCCGGCGCGAATTTTTTCCGCCTCTTGGCGGGCACGTTGAGCAATTTGGGCTTGCTCGCGGCTGGCAGACTGGCGGATGGCTTCAATTTCAGCATCCGACATCTGACGAATTTCAGCTACAATGGCTTCCAGAGTGGCGTTTTTATCAGGCATAATTCCTCATTCTAACCGAACACCAACCGCAGTTTGGACAACATCTCGCACTGAAATGCGGTCTTCCAGTGGGCCAAGGCGATCAGGGATTTCAACAATCAACGGATAAGGGCTATGATAAAAATAAGCATTGACCTCTTCCCGAATCATTGTAGCAACGCGCTCGGTAATTATAATGATGCCGATATCTTCGCGCTCCATAGTTTCATCCAATGCGCCTCGGGCAGAAGCCGCATCGTGAACCACAATTCCATCCACGCCTGCTAGGCTGAATCCCAAAACAGTCTCTTCGTCACCAATCACAAAAAATTTCACAACGTCTCCGGCAAATTACAATTTTCCGAGAATCATAATGGCTACGATCAATCCGTAAATAGCGATACCTTCCGCCAGACCGACGAAAATCAGAGCGCTACCGG
>JAGNGI010000101.1 GCA_018002295.1 Fidelibacterota bacterium | reverse complement strand
ACCATTGAATGGATATGCCAGATAAAAACTATCAAAGATTTGTACAATTCTGTCGAAAAGGAAATACTCACTCATCATAAATACGAATTGCCAGAAATAATTGCCATACCAATTTTGACAGGATCGAAAAAATATTTGGACTGGATGCGGATGCAAGTCACAACAAACGATTGAATTAACACTTTTTCTCTGGTCATTCTGATAATAATCTGCTTCTTGGGCAGTTCATTACTTTAATAATTAAAAGCGATTTGAAGTACTAATCGTAACTGCTACATTAGTAATTAATAATATTAAGAACATTAGCCTTGTAATATTTCTAATAATTAATAATGTAAAGATAAATTTAAAATTGGCATAATATATATGTATTTTCTATTAATTAATAAAATAATTTGTATGAATTTACTTGAATACTTAATATAGAGTCACATTTTTTGGGTTAATTTATAAGTATAACAACATTAAAAAGGAATCTTATATGACATCAAAAGAATTTTTTAAATTTGCCAAACAAAATGATGCTAAAATGGTGGATTTGAAGTTTACTGACCTGCTTGGCACGTGGCAACATTGTACTTTTCCGATCAATTCTTGGGGTGAAAATACTTTTGTCGAAGGCGTTGGATTTGACGGTTCTTCGATTCGTGGTTGGCAGGGGATTCATTTGTCAGATATGCTGGCTATTCCTGATCCAGATACAGCTGTGATGGATCGTTTTTTTAAAGAACCAACTGTTAGTGTTATAGCTGATATCATTGACCCAATTACTCGAGAGAATTATAGCCGCGATCCACGGTTTGTAGCCCGGAAAGGCGAGGCATATTTGAAAAAAACTGGCATTGCCGATACCTGCTATATTGGACCGGAGCCGGAATTCTTTATTTTTGATGAAGTAATGTATGAACAAAATCAACATACCAGTATGTATCTGATCAATTCCATCGAGGGTGCCTGGAATACCGGACGGTTTGAGGAACCTAATCTGGGATATAAACCAAGTTTTAAAGGTGGTTATTTCCCGGTCAGTCCAACCGATACGTATCATGATCTACGGACCGAAATGGCTCTCGAATTGCAAAAGGTGGGTATTGCTGTCGAGGTGCACCATCATGAGGTAGCCACTGCTGGACAAAGTGAAATAGATATGCTATATATGCCTTTGACTAAAATGGCTGATCAGTTTATGTGGTTTAAATATATCGTAAAAAATGTGGCAAAACGTCATAATAAAACTGTAACCTTTATGCCCAAGCCGATTTTTCAAGACAACGGTAGCGGAATGCACACCCATTTTTCATTTTGGAAAAATGGAAAACCGCTATTTGCAGATAATGGCTATGCTGGATTGAGCCAAATCGGTTTATATTCAATTGGCGGTATCCTGAAACATGCTCCAGCGATTTTAGCTTTTGCCGCCCCAACGACTAATTCCTATCGGCGGCTCGTTCCCGGTTTTGAAGCTCCGGTCAATCTGGTGATGAGTGCCAGAAATCGTTCAGCCGCAGTCCGTATTCCAATGTACTCCAATAATCCTAAAGCCAAACGTTTAGAATTCCGTTGCCCTGACCCAACTGCCAACGGTTATTTAACCTGGACTGCTATGCTTATGGCGGCGATTGATGGAATTAAAAATAAAATTGATCCAGGAGAACCCCTTGATCGTGATATTTACGAGATGACACCGCAAGAGCTGGAGAAGTATCCCAAGACACCGAAAAACCTGGCAGAGGCGATTGATGCCTTAGAAAAGGACTATGCATTTCTAATCGTTGATGATGTTTTTACGACCGATTTAATTCAGACCTGGATCAATTGGAAAAGAGAAAAAGAATTACACGAATTGTCTCTAAGACCACATCCTTATGAGTTTTATCTTTACTATGATTGCTAAATCAAATCATTGATAAAATAAAAACCGATATTATTCGTTAAAAATTATTAGAAAACGACGTTTAAGATGTCGGCGTTTTTATTTAGAATCGAATGGAAAACGAATTTTTATTAAAAAATATTTAGAAAATATTTGGATAATTAGAGTAGTTTTTTGTAATTTACTTACTTACCGGTAAGTAAGGATTGATAAAATGAAATGTGAAAATATTACAAGAGACAAAATCTTAATGACCGCGGCCAGATTGTTCGCTGATAAAGGATTCGAGGCAACCTCAATGCGCGAAATTGCCGAATCATGTGAATTAACCAAACCTGCCCTTTATTATTACTTCCAGGATAAAAATACTCTATTTGCTGAAATCATCAATGCTATTGCCAACTATTCAGTTCAATTTTTAACAGAAATATACCAATCTGATAAGGACCCGATCAATAAATTATATGATATTGTTATTATGCAAGTTACCAGATTAAAGCAGAATCCTGAAATAACCAAATTCTTAATTAATGCACCCATCCGTAATATTCCCAATGAAACCAAAGTTGAATTTTATAAGCAAATGCAAAAGAATAAAGAAATGCTTATTAATATTATCACCGAAGGGAAGGAAAAAGGTTATCTCAAATCCGATTTGGATGTCAATGCCTTTTTATATTGTTATGTAGGAGGAATTAACCAGTTTATTATAGATCATATTAAAAATGGGACTGAAAATTTAAATGAACAAAATGCTAATGTAATCGTTAGAACACTTCTCGATGGTGCACGTAATCACTAAACTAATTTATTAATATATAAAGGAGTATTTGATGGAATTTAAATTAAAGGTTGGTGTAGTATTTTTAATTACTATCGCCAGTCTATTTGCGGAAGAACTTAACCTTGACATTGAAACTGCCCGGGAAATAGCTTTACAGCGTAATCCTTCTTTAAAATTAGCCCGCGAGGCTGTGTTAAAATCCAGAGCCAGTGTAAACGAAGTCAGGGGTAGCATGTTGCCTTCCATTAGTGCTTTCTCCCAATTTAAGCATGCCTGGGAAGTTGGTGGAATGCCAACACCGCAAGAGTTCAAAGATTTGATTACGCTTCTTGGTGGTACACCTCAAGAAACAATGTCTTTTGAAAGAGAGAATACTTTTGTAGCTGGTTTAAATTTATCTCAACCAGTTTTTACCGGTGGTTTAATTCTGAATTCATATCAGATGTCGAAGATTGGCGTAAGAATCACCGAGTCGCAGCTCAAAGCTACCGAACAGAAAATATTGAGTGATGTAACTAACGCCTATTATGGTGTTTTATTTGCCAACTCAGCCAGTGAAGTAGCGGAAGAGGCTTTACATTCTGCAGAACAAAATCTATCGCAGGTGCAGAAGTTTTTTGATGTCGGCAAAGCTTCGCGTTTTGATGTTTTAAGAGCGGAAGTTCAAGTAGCAAATTTTAAACCGATGGTAGTGTCTGCCAACAACGCTAAGAAATTAGCCGAATCAAATTTGAGGCTGATCCTAGGCATAGATGAAGAAATTAATATAAAATACTTAGAAAAATTGTCATATAAAGAATCGGATTTGATCAATATGACGCTGGATGAATTAATCACAATCGCCCTGGCAGAACGGTCTGAAGTAATTATGCTGGAAGATAGAAAAAAATTAGCCGAAAAACAGGTTAATTTAGCTAAAGCTAAATATTCTCCATCGCTTGTTTTTGGTACAGCGTATCAATATCAGGCATTCAGGGATGATTTTGATTTTACTACGGATGATCTGGTGAAATCGTTCAATTCATCAATCAGTTTGAGTATTCCGATTTTTTCCGGTTTTGCGACCAAAGCCAAAGTTCAGCAGGCGAAAATAGCCGTTAAGGAAGTTGACTATCAGGCTGAATCCGCTATTGATGGAATAAAACTGGAAGTTAAGGCGGCTTATTTCAAAATGAAAGAGGCTAATGAAAATGTCCAAACTCAAGAGAAAACCATTGAGCAGGCTAAAGAAGCCTTGCGATTAGCAGAATTAATGTATTCCGAGGGCGCGAGCACGCAATTGGATGTATTAAATGCCAACGTTGCTCTCAATCAGGCTAAGATGAACTATCAAAAATCATTATACGAATACAATGTAGCTTTAGCAAATTTAAAAAAAGCCATCAATCAACTTTAATCACGGAGATAAAAATGAAGTTATCAAAAAATATTCTGAATCTTTTTCTTGTTTGTGGGATAATCTACTATATTAATTCCTGTAGTAAAACCCAAACCGACGAACAAATGACAGAGAACATTGTTCCGGTCAACGTCGTTACCGCTGAAAGAGGAACTATCGAAGAAAAAATCAATTTCCTAGGAAATATTAAAGGTTTCAGGGAAATCAAAATCTATTCCTTAATCCCTAATAAGATATTAAAAATAAATGTAGATGTAGGAGATTGGGTTAATAAAGGCGCCGTTTTAGCAGTGGTTGAAAGTGATAAAATAGAACAGGCAGTGAAGCAAGCGAACGCTGGTCTGGAAGCCGCCAGAGCGCAACTCAGAAATATCGAAACAGAGTGGAATAGAATTAAAAAACTATATGATGATAATGCCGTTAGTAAATCGCAGTACGACGCAATCACGACTCAGCGAGATGCCGCCCGAGCGAACATAAAACAACTGGAAGCCGCTGTGTCTACAGCTAAAAAACAATTAGAGGATACCCAAATCAAAGCCCCGATCGCCGGAATTGTTTCCTCGCGCTTATTGGATGTTGGTGATCAGGCGGCGCCTCAAATACCGGTTTTCACCGTTGTTGAAATGGATGATGTAAAAATAACCATAGACGTCATTGAATCTCAATTCAATAAAGTGAAAATCGGACAAAAAGCTTACATTAATGTTGATACCTACCCGGATACAGTTTTTGTCGGGGAAATTTCTAAAATTAGCCCCACGTTGAATCTTATGACGAAAACCTCACCAGCGGAAATAATTATTTCCAACCCTGAACATAAACTCAGACCGGGAATGTTCGCCAGAGTTGATGTCATCACCGATATTCATAAAGATGCCTTAATTATCCCGAGGTATTCTATTATTGAAAGAACTTCGCTGGAATATATCGGTGGTGA
>JAGNGI010000028.1 GCA_018002295.1 Fidelibacterota bacterium | reverse complement strand
TTTTCTCGCAAAGAGCGCTAAGGTTTTTTTATTTATTACATTCTTCTCTTAGCGTCACTTGGCGTCCTTGGCGGTTTCATCCTTGTTTAACCGCGAAGAACGCCCTAGTGGGCAGGCTAAGAACCGCGAAGGAACGCAAAGTATTTTATTAAACCTTAATAGTCTATTTCTCACCAAGCATGCAAAGTTTCAAACGGATACAAAGTATTTTTATATAGTTCTATAAGTTATTAACTATGCGAGTAATACCATCTTTTAGATGGGCTTTATTAAAATTGATTAACAAACCAAGATGTCTCCCTGACAATCGCAAATAAGTTAAGAGCTGCTTCTTATGAACTGGTAAGACTGATTCTATTGATTAAATCTCAACTATTACAGCATCATCAACTAATAAATCAGTCCTAAAACCTGACTCGATCTTAAGATTTTCATAAAGTAGGGGAAGTATTTTTTACCGCTCAACCGGAAAACCTTTTTTCGGTAGCTCGTAAGCAAGTAATTCTTCATAAACTGACTCAAATAAACCTGGTCCAAATTTGGTAAGAATTTTAAAAGCCATATCGAGAATAATTTTCGCAACTTCATTCTCATTCATTACTTAAGAACACTTTTGCGAACTCTTTATTCCTTTGCGTCTTTGGCGAGAAGTACCCCATTCTCAAGCAAGTATTCCAACCCACAGCGTGGACACTTGACTTCTTTATCAAATTTTGGTAGAATCTCGCCGCATTCGCAAGCCCAGCCAATCTGACGGGCAGGTACTCCGACCATTAAAGCATAATCGGGAACATCTTTCGTCACCACTGCTCCGGCTCCAATAAAAGCATGACGACCGATTGTATTTCCACAAATAATCGTGGCATTAGCGCCGATCGAAGCGCCTTCCTTAACCAGAGTTTTATGATAAAATTCCGCGCCTCTTTGGGGATATTTACAACGCGGATCTATTATGTTCGTAAAAACCATCGAAGGTCCACAAAAGACATAATCTTCGAGGGTAACACCTTCATAGACCGAGACATTATTCTGAATTTTCACAAAATTGCCGATTACAACGTTGTTGCCGACATTGACATTCTGCCCAATCGAACAGCCGCGACCGATTTTCGCACCGGACTGAATATGACAGAAGTGCCAGATTTTGGTATCTTCGCCAATCTCGACATTATCGTCAATGTAACTGGATTTGTGAACGAAATATTTCATACTCATGTTTTTTTGGTAAAGAAGATAAAAACTGAATAGTATTAACCGGAAAATTCAATAATTTTTCGTGCTAATCTACTTCCTAATTTAATCCGCAATTCTTTTACTGAATTTTCAGATGCTTTCTCTATTTTGGACTTTACTAAACTTGTCGAATATTTCTATTTTAACTTTTAAAGGGCTTAATAGAACTTGAGAACTTTCTCCACCACATAAGCCTGCATATCTTCCATCAACTCCGGGTAGATTGGCAGAGCTAAGGAATGGGCGGCAGTATATTCGCTATGGGGAAAATCACCATTCTTATAACCAAGGTACTTAAAACATTCCTGCAAATGAAACGGTACGGGGTAATAGACTTCAGTGCCGATTTCATTATCAGCTAAATATTGACGCAGTTCGTCCCTTTTATCCGGCACCAAAATGACGTACTGATTATAAATGTGGTAGGATCTTTGATAAGCGACATAAGGCGCTTTTATCATAGAGTCGTTAAAAGCTTTATCATAATATTCGGCATGCTTTTGGCGAGCGAGATGCCAGCTTTCGAGGTGCGGTAATTTCACCAACAACGCCGCGGCTTGAATCGTGTCCAACCTAAAATTGCCACCAATTAGTGAGTGGTAATATTTCTGATGGGAACCATGATTACGCAATTTGATTAATTTCTCAGCTAGCGCGGAGTCATCAGTGATAACCATTCCACCATCGCCGATTCCGCCTAAGTTTTTACTCGGAAAAAAGGAAAAGCAACCCATTTTACCCATCGAACCGGCTTTTTTAATGCCATTTTTCGAGGGATAACTGGCTCCAATAGCCTGCGCGGCGTCCTCGACCACCGGTATATTGTACTTGCCCGCAATTTCTAAAATCGGATCGAGATCGGCACACTGACCGTATAGATGAACCGGAATAATGGCTTTAACCTTTTTAATTTGCCTTGAATTTTTGATAAACCAGTCGTGCAGATGTTCTGGGTCGAGATTGAATGTGCGAGGATCAATATCTACAAAAACTGGGCGGGCTCCCAAACGAGCGATAACTCCAGCCGTCGCAAAAAAAGAATATGGCGTCGTAATGACAAGATCGCCGGGTTTAACATCTAATGCCATTAAAGCAACTAGCAAAGCGTCAGTTCCGGAACTAACGCCAACGGCAAATTGCACACCACAGTAATCGGCAATCTTCTCCTCGAGGTCAGCCACCGGTGGACCCATAATGTATTGCGTTGAATCCAATACCGCCGTAATGGCATTCAGCATTTCAGACCGTATGGTAGTTAATTGGGTTTTTAAATCGAGTAAGGGCACTTTCATAGTTACTTCCCAGATAGAGTATTTAATTTCAATGAGATATTAGTCTTTTATTTACTAGCGGTTAGAATTTGGCGCCGAACCTGAGTTACCGATCCTTTCCAAAGGCTCCGCCCCGTCAACTACATTCAGCGACGAGGCCAAGAAATAAATCCATCGAATTTCAGGATATTTTGAGCTAATTACTAAACTTCTGTCGTGACTTCTCTCACAAAAGCACGGATTTCGCTATATGCTTCCGGTGATTACCAACTTCCAAAATCAATAAATTGAAAGGATTTTATGTCAATTCCATGTCATTTTCAGTTAGCAATATTCCCTGTATTTCTCAATATCACTCAAACAAAGTAATTTCAAAAAAAATAGCATCAATTCCAATATAAAAAATTGAGTCCCCAACGAATTAATTGATATAGATCGTTAAAATTTGTTACATGCAATTAAATCTTCGGTAAAATTTTAAGAAATTTCCACCGATCTACTATCTGAAAATTTCACATACCGCCTTGTATCGTAGCCGCAAGTAGTTACGCCAGGTCGGCTTCAAATTCGGAGAAGAGTAAAAATCCCATATAACAGCGCGGGGCGGAAACATTTGCCGCCCTAAATAGGCAATTTTCT
Source organism: Fidelibacterota bacterium (assembly GCA_018002295.1). Classification (GTDB taxonomy): domain Bacteria; phylum Fidelibacterota; class UBA2242; order UBA2242; family UBA2242; genus JAGNGI01. The sequence continues at coordinate 21,673 of JAGNGI010000028.1, read as the reverse complement.
GAGACAACCTTGGTAAATAAATCAGCGGCAGTAAGATTCGGGCTCGCGCTAGAGAGGTAAATAGTCCCCCCTGTAAGATTACCTCTGTATTTATTTTATAAGACAATCCCGAACATCTTCCTTTAGGATATTCAAACAATTGCGGTGAGTCATTCCACAAATCAGATGAAACCCGAGAAAAGATATTCCATACACGTGTCAAGTTATATGTCTTGATTAGATGTTGAAAATCGGCTTTATCGAAATCAGGCAATTTAGTATTTTGTCGGCAGTCAATAATCCAAATCAACTTAAAATAATAATGCTTAAACGCATGATATAGCAAATAAAGAGCTTGGTGAGATAGATCGAAAGTTTGATATTCACGATCACCAATCTTAATTATTCTGGAATGCGACCAAAAGTCAGCAAAATCGAAGTGAAACGGGTGCAAGCGACTGCTTAAGCCAGTATGCACATCAATCGCCACCAATGGATTCTTTACCGAAATATAATGGCGGGCAAATCTGTACTTCTTGATGATTTCTGCAGGAAAATTAGTGTAAAGGTCATCATCCAACTCACAACCTAATTCACCTAATATCGTATGAACTTTTTCCAGTGATTCAGGCTGAATTAAAATATCCAGATCGCCAAAAGGGCGCTGATAAGGGAATTCATACAATTCATAAGCTAAAACTGGTCCTTTGAACAAACGGTATTCGATGCTTGCGGCCTGAAATAGTTGATCGAGATTAGCCAGAAATTTTTCATAAACTATAAGTCGGCCGGCACTTTCCAGAGCATTAATTCGGCATTTTTCGAAAAATGTGGCTGAGAGGGCTGGGAAAATTTTGGATAGAGTCACACGATAATCGGCAATCAGCGGTAGAATCTGATGGTATAATCCGAGATTATAGAGTTTATCCTCATCGAAAACGGAATTATCAACGGCAATTTGATTTTCGGTTTCATCTAAAGCAACCCTACAAACTGCTCTTAAAAACCTACTTTCAGCATTCATTGCTTAGAAATATATACATAACCAGATAGAAAAACACATAAAAATTATTTCAGCTAATAATCACGAAAAGGAATAAAAGGTTATTGAAAGTTAGTTAAACGGAAGCCTATGGAAAACTGCCGATTCAGACCGCCCGAGCATTAAAAAGATCATTGTCAGGCATCAATCTTTTAAGAGCAAACTCGTAATAGACCGGATTAATCTCGAAGCCAATGTAGTGACGTTTCAGCATTTTACTTACCACTGCCACCTGCCCCGACCCTAAAAATGGATCGCAAACCAAATCGTCTTCCGAACTGGAATATTGCAAGATTTTTTTGATGACTTCAGTCGGCAATTTGGTAGGGGTTTTTTCCTTGCCAGTCCAGTATTCGCGCTTGATATACCAGACATCTTCTTTATCGCGATAATGCAGACTTGAGCCAGATAAATCGCGGGCATCTTTATCAAATCGGCTGTAGGGAAAAAATTTGCGCTGGCGATCGTTCTTACAGACGTAAAGACAATGATAATGGGAAGTGACAAAGCGCCGTCTAGTAACTACTCCAAACTGATACTGCCAGATCAGATGATTGACGGTCACGAAACCAACTTGATCAAGCGCTATCAACACTTCTTTTAAATTATTCCAACCGGAAAAAACATACATACTCCCGCTCGGTTTCAAAATCCGATAAGCTTGAGACATCCATTTGAGCGTAAAATTCAAATATTCATCCGCTGGAATTTCAGTATAACCCTCCAACACTCGCGACGGAGTTCTATGATAATTATTCCGCTGGGCTTTGAAATTAATCGCAAACGGTGGGTCAGTAATTATCAAATCAACAAAATCCTGCGGCATCTTTTGCATTCCAATAATGCAATCAATATTATAAATATGATCAGGTTCCAGTATTAGTTGGAAATCTTCCGATTTAGTTCTTCCCGACATAGCAGATTATCAGAATCGCCAAGTGAACTTGGTTGTCAATCGACTAGCCAGCCTCACATAATCAGGCTTGGTGATGATGTCTTCTGGTACGTGACGCCCTCTTTTTCTTGGCGCCGGTATCGCTATAGTAATAATAGTAGCGATAATAGTAATAGTATGAATCATAGCCAGTTGACATATTCACTCCATTCAGTACGGCTCCGACTAGGTTTGCTTTGACCTGCCTCAACAGTTCGAGCGATCTCTCAAGTACTCTCAAATCGGTCGAACCAGCTCTAACCACCAGTAAAATTGCATCAGTAAGTTGCGATAGGACGGTCGCATCGGTAACAGCGATAACTGGCGGAGTATCAAACAGGATTATGTCGTATTTTTCCCTCGCTCGCTCCATAAAATTTTTAAGGCGTTGAGAGGCTAAGAGTTCCGAAGGATTAGGCGGAATATCGCCGCAAGTTATTAAGTCAAGATTGGGAACTTCAGTCTGGTGAATAACCTCTTCATCCGGCAAGTTCTCGATTAAAAGGTGGGTTAAGCCGGGAGCTCGTTGAAATTCGAATACCTTATGTTGAATCGGCTTGCGCAAATCGGCATCAATTAGCAGAACTTTCTTACCCAGATTGGCAAAAGTAATAGCAATATTAATGACCGTGGTGGACTTGCCATCGCCAGGGCCGGCACTGGTAACAAGCAGACTCTTGATCGGGCGGTCGGGACTCATAAACTGGATATTAGTGCGTAGAGTGCGGTAGGCTTCGGCAACGGCCGACTTGGGATCATAATGGGAAACCAACCGCGCTTTGACCAGTACTTCCTCTCCGTTGTTTTTATCCTTATAAACTTTGCCAATTTTCTCGACAGCGCTTTTGACATCAATGGTCGGAATGATCGCTATCGCCGTCAATCCTAACCGCTGTAAATCCTCACCAGATTTAATCGAATGATCAAGATAATCGCGTATAAATGCAATCCCGACTCCCGCACCTAATCCCAGAAATAAACCTAAAAGCAGATTCATCTTCTTTTTGGGCTTGACCGGTTTTTCGGGTGGAATGGCTGGATCAATAATGCGAACATTACTAATCTTACTGGCTTCGGTAATCCGCGATTCCTGAAGTTTCGTTTTCATCAGGATATAGTACTTTTCATTCACCTGACGTTCACGATCCAGGCGGGCATATTCGAGAGTACTGGCTGGGAGTCTATCAAGTCGGGCAGAATACTGATCAACTAATTTTTTATATTCATTACATTTGGCTTCCAGGGAAATGACCTCGATATTGTTCATTATTACCTTATTGAGTAGTTCAGCCGAAATTTTAGATTGCTCTTCCGGCGTCAATCCTAAATTGGTAATCTTTTCAGATTCTTCAAATAGCTTCTGCTTTAAATCTGTAATTCTTTTATCCAGCTCTTTGATTGCCGGGTGGTCAGCACTATATCCTTGAACGGTCATTACCGTAATTTTTTCAGCTTCCATTTCGGCAATACTTTGACGAAGTTGAGCTACGAAGGGATTAGTGGTATTAATCGCCTCTTGGATAACCATTTGCTCGCGTTCGGTTAGCATTTTCTGTTGATTATCAAGAGTTTGTTGAGCTATTTTCAGATCAGCTAGAGTCGTATAATAAGTAGCCTCAAAAGTGCTGAGTTGATCAATCAAAATTTTAGCAGTTTCATCCAGACCGAAAATACCTTCTTCGCGCTGGTAATTTTTCAAAGCCTCTTCCGACTCTTTCAGGTCCTTTTCTATTTTTTCGAGTTGTTCCTCGAGGAAGTTTTTCATCTCGATCACTTCTCCAAGGTTGTATTCTACATCGGTCTTATAATATTCACTTGCGATCGTATTAGCAATTAGGGCGGCTTCTATGGGATCAACGGAAGAAATTGTCAACCGAATAGCTTCAGTTTCGCGAATCGGTTCGACTTTCATAGATGTCATTAAATTTTTGACAATAGCTCGATCGAGGGTATCAACTACCATCAAATCTTCCTCTTGGGACGGCATAAAAATATGCTGTAATCCGCTGGTTATGCCGCCCATCAGATCTCCTAAGCCAACGCCTTTTTTATGGTATTTTCTTGTTTCTAAAAGGTATAGACTGTCAGCATAAGGCGAATTACGTAAGGCTTTGATTACATTTCGCGCTAGAGCAGTGCTTTTCAACACCTCTATCTCGTTATTGACTTTCATATAACTCATCGGTAACAATGGATTCTGGAATAAAGTGCTGGTAGAAGCCGCTCGGCCGGAGAGCATCAGAGTCGTAGATGCCTGATATTCCGGCGGAGTGGTAAATGTAATGTAAATCGTGAGGAGCATAACCACAACGAAAACGATTCCGATGATCCAGCGGCCTCGATAAATAATCCGAAAATAATCCTGAAGCGAAACTTCCTTTTCTGTTTCAGTAAAGCTTCTTTCCGGAATTCCTGTTTTGATATTACCATTCATAGTTTCCATTGAGTAATCCTATGCTCCTTTCTCAACATACACTTCGACTGTACTCTTGAAATTTAATTGATATTTAAGAAAATAAAACAAACCCAAAGTGGTTAGACTAATAAAACCGACTGCGTGCATAATTACCGCCACAGCTTGAGCTTTCGACAATTCTAACCCTAGAAAAACCAGAATGCCGATCGTCGCGGCATGATAGGTTCCCACGTAGCCGGGAGCCGACGGAACTGAAATGATGGCAGAAGTAACAAAAAAAACCAGTAATAAATCGAACAAATCGAAGTAAACCTGTAAGGACGCGCCCATCAACCAGAAATTGCCGATATTAACCGCCCAGATCAAGAACGATTGAAAGATAATCAATCCCAGATGCGGCGTTTCTCGCAAGGTCGTCAAACCTTGCCAAAAATTCTTAACCGTCTTGCCTATTTTACTATCATCTAAATTTTTTATCTTTAGCATCTTTTGCTTGAAGAACCTTTTCAGTGCAACTTTTTTAAGGTTTGAAATATATACCAAAATAAATAAAATTAAAATAACTATTCCACTAATTAAACCGCTTGTTCGAACCCATTTAGGCATACCCGGGAAAAAAATAGCTCCACTGATTAGAACTATAATAAAAGTCAGAACATCGAGAGTCCGCTCCAATACAATAGTCCCGAATACGGCGCTAACCGGTATATTTTGGGTTTTACTCAGAGCATAACCCCTGAGAATTTCTCCCATACGAAAGGGAAAAACATGGTTACCGAAATAACCGATCATCTCCATCTCAAAAACCTGTTTAACAGGCAAATCATTTATCGGTAAAATCAAATATTTCCAGCGCCAACCGCGTATCCCGATTAGAAAAACCATAACCGCCATTGACAATCCAAAAATCCAGAGGTTGGTCAGACGCAAGTAACTTAAAAATTCGGTGCTATCAAATTTGCGGAAGCCCAAATAAAGTCCCAAAATACTGATGGCAAAGGCGAATAACGTCTTCGGACTAATGAGTTTTTTCCAAATATTACTGGAGTTATTTTTCATGGCCGTAAATCTATTAACTCATCGCCTTCATTTAAATTAATTTTGAATAATCCGGTATCGGCTCGCCCCAAAGCGATCAGAGTATCTAATTCAATATTAACCAAATTATCTTGAAAATCACGATATTCAGCCGATACTATCCTTCCGCGTTCACGATCAATTTTCATCTGTAAGGAACGGATATAGCCATCTTTAGAAGACGGTTTCAATTCTACAACAGCTAAAAGACCATTTTGGCACTCACTTTTACTAATCTGATAACCGTCGAAGGAACCACTTAAAATATCCCAAATCAATTTTAGACTGGAACGCGGATTGAATTCTTCAACTATTACTTGCCGATTAACTTTATCGTAGGTCCAGAGCCATTGACCATCATACACGATTTCCTCTTCCGTTTGACTCACGCGAAACTGGTTATCAGAGCCTAGAAAAAAGATACCGCTGTATTTACTCAAATTGGCATTGTCCGGCATTGCCAGTCGGACCGTAAACCCGATTTTAAACGGCACCGCTGATTGATAACAGTGCGCGACCTTTTTAAGAATCACCTGAGTGGTTTCTTGAGCTAATAATAATATTGGAATAGTCAGTAAAACAGACAAGATTATAGAATTGAAAATATATTTACGAGTTACCAATTTCACGGCAATAATTTAAGAAGTTTTCAGTTAGTAGCTTTGATATTTATCACAGAATTTCAGACCTCGTCTTCGTCATTTTGAATTTTATTCAATTGCTCCAGATAATCTTCATCCACTAAAACTTCGCGAGCTTTACTACCGGTAAACGCCCCGACGATGCTGGCTTTTTCCAGTTCATCAATTAACCGAGCGGCTCGGGAGTAACCGATTTTTAGTCGGCGTTGGAGAAGAGAAATCGAACCTTGCTGATGAGTTACGACTAAACGCAAAGCTTCATAATAGAGCGGGTCTTTTTCGCTGTCATCGTATAAGCCGAATTCTTCTACGCTTTCTTCTTTTACCGAGGGTAATTCGACCTGACCCGGTCGGGGTTGGTTCTCAATATGCTCCAGAATTCGTTCAATTTCTTCCAGTGAAATATAAGCGCTGTGAACTCGGAAAGGCTCGGGATTTTGAGGTGTGGTAATTAACAAATCGCCGCGGCCCAGTAATTTTTCGGCACCATTTAAATCCAGAATCGTTCGCGAATCAATTTTTGAAGCCACTTGAAAGGCGATACGAGCAGGGAAATTAGCTTTGATAACGCCGGTGATGACATCAACTGACGGGCGCTGGGTGGCAATAATCAAATGAATACCCACCGCCCGTGCCATCTGAGCTAAGCGCGTAATCGGTTCTTCGACTTCTTTGGCTGAGGTGAGCATCAAATCGGCAAGTTCATCAATTACAATGATAATATACGGCAGGAATTCTTTATCCAGTTCACCACTGACCACCCGGTTATTATATTCATCAATATTGCGTACGGTAGCACTCGCCAGAATTTCATAGCGCCGTTCCATTTCTAGTTCGACAGAACGCAAGGCTACAATCGCATTATCCGCCCGAGTAATAACATCTTCATCCAGATCCTCACAAGTTATTAAATGATAACCTTCCAGGGCTTTGAAAATGGACAATTCCAATTTTTTAGGATCAATCAGCATAAATTTGACTTCATCCGGTCGAGCTAAATAAAGAAGGCTGGCGATAATAGTGTTAATGCAGACACTTTTACCGGAGCCGGTTGCACCGGCAATTAGCAGATGAGGCATACGCGCCAAATCCAGAGTATAAATTTCACCAGAGGTGGTTTTCCCGAGAGCGATGGTCAGTTTCGACTTAGCGCTAGCGAATTGCCGTGAACCGATTATACTGCGCAGATAGACAATTTCCGGATTACGGTTGGGAATCTCGACGCCGACCACCGATTTACCCGGAATCGGAGCTACGATCCGGATGCGTTTAGCGGAAAGAATCCGCGCCAGATCATCGGCTAAAGCGGCGATTTTACTGACACGCACGCCGACGGCTGGTTCAATTTCATATCGGGTAATAATCGGACCCGGCGAAACGTTGACCACCTTACCTTTTACGCCGAAGGTTTCCAGTGCATTTTCCAGCAACTGGGCATTTTCAGCCATTTCTTCCTTAGTCACCGAATCTCTTGACTCTGGTGGTAATTCGAGTAAATCAATAGGCGGCAGTTGATATACTCCGCCTGAGGTCTCAGATTTAGTTACTGGTTCGACTTTTGGTTCGATTATTGGCGGTTGTGGTTCAACCGACTTTTTAATTTTGACTGGTCGAGCGGGTTCGACTTCAGATTGAACAACTGCGGCATCCTTTTCCGATTGCGATACAGAAAACTCCCGTTCAGGAATACGAGGTTGGGGTATTTCGCCGGATGTTCTTTCCTTTTTTGGGTGACGATGCGAACGCCATTTAGCGATCGGGCTATAAAAACTCCAGGTAAAATAGCCGCGGATCGTCACCAAAGCCAGCACTAAGAGTACAATCACCGTGCCGGTAAACCCCAGCCAATCACACATTACCTTGGCAAAGACTCCGCCAACCAAGCCACTATAGCGGAAACCGAAGTTGCTGTCCACATTTTCTCTAACAGCCGGTAGTCCCAGAGCTACCGATACTAATAGAGCCATAAAAATAGAATATAAACTGAACCGGATTAATATCTTGCGTTCCTTATCGGCAAATAACCACCAGCCCCAGACCAACATCAATACCGGAAAAATGAAAACCGCAACTCCGAGGGTGTATTTAATCAAATAATGGGAAATATATACTCCCACAATTCCCATCCAGTTTTGGATAGCGACATTTTTCGAGATAGTCGGTTCTTCAATCGGATTGTAGGAAATCAAGCTCAGCATAATTAAAATACCGAGTGCAATAAGTAAAATGCCGAGTATTTCCTGCTGTCGGTTATTCACTGCGTTCTCGCTGGGACGAATGGGGTTTTTACGATTACAGCTTTTAGTAATTTGCCGCGAATTTCGATTTCAATCGGCGTTCCGACAGCACTATATTCGGAAGCGACATAGGCAATTCCGATTCCTTTGTTTAAAGTCGGCGACTGGGTTCCACTGGTTACTAGACCGATTTCCTGGCCATTTTTAAAAACCTTATAGCCATGGCGCGGAATACCTGGCTCGAGCATTTCAAAGCCGACACTTTTACGTTTCAAGCCTTCCGCCTTTATTTTGAGTAGCGCTGCTTTTCCAATGAAATCCGGTTTGTCAAGTTTGGTGATCCAGCCCAGTCCGGCTTCCAGCGGATTAGTCGTCTGATCAATGTCGTTACCGTAAAGGGCATATTTCATTTCGAGCCGAAGAGTATCGCGGGCACCTAATCCAATTGGTTGGATATCGTATTTTGCCCCGGCTTGAAAAATAGCCTCCCAAAGTCTGGCACTGTCAGCCGGTTTATGATAAATTTCCAGCCCTTTTTCGCCGGTATAACCAGTCCGCGACAGGATAGCCGGAACGTTTGCTATCTCACCTTCCCGAAAATGATAAAATTCAATTTCATTTAAATTGATTGGCGTTAATGGTTGTAAGGTCTCAAGGGCTAACGGACCTTGAACAGCCAGAAGTCCGGTTTCATCGGAAATATCAGTCAATTCCACTCCCGCAGGAAGATGTTGCTTGATCCAGTTAAAATCTTTCTCCAGATTGGCGGCATTGACGACCAGCATAAAATGATCAGCAAAACGATAAACAAGTAAATCATCAACGATTCCACCGTCGGGATAGCACATTGCAGAATATTGCACTTGACCGATTGCTAATTTGGACACATCATTTATCGTAATGTAATTCAAAAAGTCCTCAGCGGAGGAACCCCTGACGATGAATTCACCCATATGGGAAACATCGAAAACACCGACTGTTGTTCGGACGCGGCGGTGTTCTTCCATAATACCGCGATATTGAATCGGCATCCAGTAACCGGCAAAAGGCACAAGTTTGGCGTTACAAGCCAAGTGCTGGTCATAAAATGGGGTCTTTTTTACCTGATTGTTAGCGCTTTCCATATTTCCGCCTTACATTTGATTAAGAGCCGCTTTGATATATTTTTCAACGGGCGCAGAGTCACCGAGTTCCTTGACAGCTTTGCGTAGAGCATTCAGAGCTTCTGCCCGCCGGTAACCGAGCGAAATCAGGGCGCGTAATGCTTCCTCGCCAGTCGCTCCCAAAGTAACAGTCGCAAGTTCACCGGAAACAACCTCAGATGTCTGTCCAATTTTCTCTCCCAATTCAACGATAATTCGTCGCGCCGTTTTTAATCCAATACCCGGAATTAAGGTCAGAGATTCGACATCACCGTCTAATATCCGACGCCGAAATTGTTCGGGACTAGTGCCAGAGAGAATCGTCATTGCCATCTTTGGCCCGATGCCGGATACGCTGATTAGCAGTAAAAACAGCTCTTTTTCCTCGGGAGTAGCAAAGCCATACAAAGCCTGGATATCTTCGCGAACATGATAGTAAGTGAGTAACTTGGCATTTTGACCGGTAGCTGGTAGAGCGGAATACGTTGATAAAGGAATATTAATCTGATAACCAATACCGTTGACATCAATTATGACCGAAGTAGGCTCTTTCTGGAATAATTTTCCACTAATATAAGCAAACATACTTTAATCCCTGATGTTTGGACGGTTAAGGTGACAGATTGCTGCCGCCATAGCATCAGCGGCATCGAAGGATTCCGGTTCTTGCGAGAGGCCTAAAATCCGACTAACCATATATTGCACCTGTTCTTTAGATGCTAAACCGTTACCAACTACGGCTGACTTTATTTTGGTGGGTGGATATTCGGCAATCGTCAAGCCGGCATTGGCGCCTGCCAGTAACACTGCCCCCCGAGCATGTCCCATTAGAAGCGCAGTTTTGATGTTCTGGGCATAGATAGCTTCCTCCACTACCATGATAGACGGTTTCCAAGCTTCAATAATCTGGAGCAATTCCGTATAAATGTGTTTTAAACGCAGATTAAAGGCTTCACGAGGAGTAGTCACGATCGAGCCATGGGTAAGACAAGAGAGCTTAGAGCCGTTTTTGCTAACAATGGCGTACCCGGTGCGATTAATACCATGGTCAACTCCGATTACTCTAAGTTCTTCAGACATTATCCGGCACTCTGTTGCAATTCAGCCAGTAATTTATCATCAATATCGAAGTTGGCGTAAACATTTTGAATATCGTCATGATCCTCGAGAGCATCCATTAGACTTATGATTTTCGGAGCGTTTTTTTCATCTACTTTGATAGTAGTTTTAGGAATCATGGTTACGGCGGCGCTGGCAATGGCAATCTTAGCCGATTCCAGCGCTTTTTTTACCTTTTCAAAATGACTGGGATCAACGCTGACTTCATAAACGTCGTCTTCAGTGCTAATATCGTCGGCGCCAGCCTCCAGAGCAATCACCAGAAGATCGTCTTCCGTGCAAGTATCTTTATTCACGGTAATGATGCCTTTCTTTTCAAAATTATAGGCAACACTGCCGGTGGTAGCTAAATTTCCGCCGTGGCGGGTCAAAATGTGGCGCAGTTCAGAAACGGTGCGATTTTTATTATCGGTTAAGGCTTCCATTAGAATTGCCACGCCGCCGGGTCCGTAGGCTTCATAAGTGATCTCTTCATAATTGACGCTTTCAATTTCACCGGTGCCTTTTTTGATGGCTCGTTCGACATTAGCTAAAGGCATATTAGCCGCTTTAGCCGCTAAGACCGCTGTGCGGAGGCGCGGATTAGCATTTTCATCGCCGCCGCCCATTTTAGCGGCGACTTGAATTTCCTTAATAATTTTAGTAAAAACCTTGCCGCGCTTGGCATCGAGAGCCCCCTTTTTTCGCTTAATTGTGCTCCATTTTGAATGGCCTGACATATTTAAAACCTCATCATTTTTAATATTTTGTTAAAATAAGCCTTCTTTAACAGCCAGCTTAACCTGAGTGCGGATTACCCAGGCGTCCCGATAGCCCAATTCTTGAGCCCGGACTAACAGGCGTTCGGCTTCTTCCCGCGTTGCACAGTTTCCTATTCGGATTTTATAATAAGGCAAATTGAACACTTTTTCAACTGTCGAATCACCAAATTGGCTTCGAATTTCATGGTAAACCGAGTCAGCCAGGAAATAATCACTAGTGGAAAACACCTGAACTTTCCAGCCCATTTTTTCGATATAAACGATAGAATCAGCCGCATTATTAACTGGCGGTTTGGTCAACGGTTTAAGATCAGTAACAACTTCATATATCAGCGTGTTGTCCAGCATTGGTAGAGGCGGCTCCTTCAAAACGGCGGGATCAAAACTCTCATCCTGAGGTGCTATATTTTCCTGAGCTAGCAAACAAGCAAATGATAATAAAATTAAAACTTCTATGGCTTTATTTTTCATATTCGTAAAATTAACACAGCCAAAATATACGGAGATTATGGGCAATTTTAAAAGAGATAAACAGTCTTAGGCGTTTAGATTTTAGCCACATCGGCGCTCGGTACCCAGCCTTGTTTCCCGTCAACCAGCTCGATTTTTAGCCAATTTCCATCGGAATCAAGAATTTTAAACTTGGTCCCTTCGTGAATGATAAATAACTCAGTGCTACCGGCTTGAGGGGCGGATAGACTGCTGACCGTTCCACTTAGAACGATCCCAAAATCGCTGGCAGTCTCGGTTCGATATCTTTGGAAAAGGATCAAAGCCACTATAATACTGAGCGCTCCTGAAACAATAAAAAGTGACTTTATTCCGCGGCGCAGACGTCTTAAATCCAGATTCAACCAAACGGCAAAACTACTAGCTGCAATTAAGAGTAAAATCGAGAATATCACCGCCCAACCACGCGTACTGAATAGATTTAGAAAATTTTGATACCAGCGGAAAAGGAAAAATGGCGGTGGCGCCTCGACTCGGTCTTTGACACTCAAATTAGCCAATTGCAGGTTAAAAGCCACGTTCGGATCATTGGGCATAAGTCGGGCGGCGCGCTCATAATTCAGAATCGCATACCCGATATTATTGACGCGGTAATAAGCATTTGCCAGGTTAAAATATAGTGGACCGCTTTCATAGCCGCGCGCAATGATGCTCTCATACAAGCGAATGGCTTCCGGATAGTTTTCCTCCTGGTAAGCTCGATTACCTTGTTCAAACAATGAATCGAGTTCGGCTGGGTTTTCAGCTATTAACCCGACGGTTAGACTTAAAATCAGAATCAATAGGCGCAAGTATTTCATTTTAAATCACTTTACTCAAAGCCGATACAATTTCACGACTGGAAGATAGCATCTCTTTTGGATCATCGGCGATTATCATCCCTGGTAGAAAGCGAATTTCGTCCAGCTTCTCGAGCAATTTTACGGTTTTTGTTATCAGTTCAGAATCAATCGCATACTGTCTCAATTCTTGTTCAATTTCCTTGGGACCTAAACCAGCCAGCGGTAAACCGAGCCGATCGGCGATATAACCGTTCACCGCCTGAGACAATTGAGCGTAAAAATCTTCACCGACGACATTATCCGCCATTTTTTGCAAAATCCGTAGACGGTTTTGCCATTTCGACCAGGCTTGTCGGCGTCGCGCAAAAGTCAGATTACTTTCCATCTTTTCAGTCCACCAGCGTAGGGTGATTGCACCAATTATAACCAGTAGCGAAAAGCCGTTGATCAGCCAGAACCAATATTCACTGAATACAGTCTGCCCGGACTTATGCCAGCTTGGGTTCTCCCGCATAATGAAACGAATATCCTGCCCGAGGAGTGAAACTTCGGTCTTGCTAAGTCCCACGCTTCGGTCGGAAAGCATATCTTCGCTTCCAACGACTTTGACTTTGTAACTGCTGGTTGAGATAGTTCGGTAGGTTTCGGTTTGCGGATCAAAGTAAGAAAACCAAATCGCTGGAACAGTTAGTAATCCAGGCCGACGGGGAATTAGCACATATTCATAAGTCACTGAGCCTTTAATACTTCCGCTCGACTTGTCTATTTTCTTTTCGATTTTAGGTTCAAAAACCTCGACGGAATTGGGTAGACTGGGCGGTGGTAATTTAATAGAATTAATATTACCACTACCGCTAATTTTATATCGAAGTGTCAGAGCTTGATCCTGTTTTACCTGCAGAGTATCAATTTTGCTTTCGATTTTGAATTGCCCAACTGCTCCAATGAATGAAGCAGGCTGGCCGCTTTCGGGAAGCGGTTTGACTCGAATTTTAATCGGCTCCGACTGAACTGTTACAATCTTTGTTTTCGAAAACATTGGATCATCGAAAAATGAACCGCCAAAAAAGTCGTCGAAAATCGAACGCCGTTGACTAGGCTGGATTACTTCACAATCAACTACCATTGGATCAATGGTCAATTCACCGGTAGTTGTAGCAAAAAGAGCAATTTGCTGAATTGTCGCCTTACGGTAGGCAACACCATTGACGGTTTCATTGGTTATAGCCGGTTGAGTAAGCGCGTCCAGTTCTTCCTTCCAGAATCCCTGAGCATCGGGTAGTTTCTTACGGCCGAAGGTGCGCACATTCTTAAAGTACAGATCAAATGAAACTATTAATTCTTCACCCATATATATTGTAGTTTTAGGGACAACGGCTTTTAGGAAAACTTCCTCGCCGCTACTCGGAGTCACTTGTTTATCGGGAGTTCCCGAAGGTGGTGCGGAACGGGGTTGGGTAGGCGCGGAAGCAGTGACGTTAACAATGACCGGTTCAGTTGAATAGATTTTGCCGCGATATTTGATCGAAATAGGATTAATTGTCAGTTTGCCGGCACGCGTAGGTGCAATTTGCCAGCTGACGGTTTTCGAGGCACTCATCTTACCATTGATGATTTGAATACTGCTGGACTGTGATGGTCCAGAAATCAGAACAAAGTCTGGACTTTCAGGAGGCGGAACTTCCGGAAAATCACTAATTCCTTCCAACGTAACCGAGAAAATTAGCACATCTTTGTCGGTAATGTTGTTCTGGTTAACCGAGGCGGATATGCGCAGGTCTTGGCCTAAGGCGTGCAGACAAATTAACTGCAAGAAAAACAGTAAGCTGAAGGTTTTTAATCTATTCATCCAGGAATTACCAATCTTTTTCCTTAGCCAGACCAGAAGCCTTCATTCGCATTTTTTCCTGCATTAGTTTTTTCTCATCATTCTTCAAGGCATCCAGAATTTGCGCGGCTTCCTTTTGACTTTTTTCTTTCTCTTGCCGATTTTGCTGAGATGGTTGTTGTTGAGCCTGTTGCTCTTGTTGCTCTTTATTTTGTGGCTGAGATTGTTGATCCGGTTGAGGTTGTTCTTCTGGCTGATTTTGTTGTTGATCCGGTTTTTGCTCCGCCTGATTTTTATCTTGATTTTTCTGTTGTTGCAATATTTGCCGAGCCAATTCATAATTATATTTAGCATCGAAATCGCGGGGATTGTATTCGAGGGCTTTTTTATAAAAAGCCAGACTTTCTTCAATACGGCCACTCTGGAATAAGGTATTTCCGAGATTATAATAGACTGCCGATTTTCGCATTGGATCTTTGACGGAAATAGCCTTTTCAAATTCACGCCTAGCTTCTTCGATACGCTGGCTTTTATAAAGGGCGGCGCCTTTGCCAAAATGGGCTTCTTCCCAATCGTCGTGGTCTTTCAGAATACGGTCATAAGCGCGGATTGCTTCCTGATAATTGCCTTTTTCATATTGACGCAAAGCAGAATCAGCCGCCAGTATTCCCGTCGGCTTAAAGAAAATTATTGCCAAAGCAAAAATACCCAGTCGAATTATCTGATTTAAAATATGATTACTTATCCTCATATTTGGCTCAAGTATTGGTCTCACGTGAGGCTGAGTTTCTCTTTTCCGGAATTAAAATTTCAGTAGTCAAAAGCACAAGACCAATTAATAAAAATATCTGATAGCGTTGCTGATAATCGGTATATTCGTGCGATTGCAGATTCTTCTTATCCATACCAGATATTTCGTGGGCAATTTTCTGAAAGGCGTCTTTATTGGCACTCAGGTTATAATATTTTCCGCCCGTCAACGCTGCAATTTTTTGCATGGTTTCCTCTTCGAGCGCAGTCATTACGATATGTCCCGCACGGTCTTTCTTGAATTCTACTTCACCAGTCGTGATATTGCGCAGAGGTATCGGTGCCCCGGTGAGCGAACCGATTCCAACGGCATAAATAACTACACCTTCCTCAGCCGCCTGCTTGGCGATTTGATTAATGTCTCCCTCATGATCTTCTCCATCCGAAATAAGGATAATGACTTTGTGCTTTTTTTCGCCCGATTTAAAGGCTTTTAAACTAGTACTAATTGCATCAGCGATGGCGGTTCCCTGAGTACCAATTATGCCAGTATCACACGCATCGAGAAATAACTTAGCCGCACTATAATCCAGAGTCAGAGGACACTGCAGGTAACTGGTGCCGGCAAAGGCAACTATACCGATTCGATCGCCCATCAAACCATCAATAAAGCGATTGAGCTCAAATTTGGCGCGTTCCAGACGGTTGGGTTTGACATCTTCAGCCTTCATACTGATGGAAGTATCGAGCGCAATAATAATGTCCTGTCCGCGTCGTTTGACCTCAGTCAGTTTCTGACCGACCGCCGGTCCCAGCAACGCAATTCCCAAGAAAACCAGTCCGACAAGCCAAAGATTATTTTTTAGACGCCTTAATCCCGGGCGATAACCTTCTAACAATTTCTGAGAAAGTTCGATTCCGGCATACTGTTGGAGACTCTTACGATGCTGAATTCGGTTATAAATAAGCGCCAGTATCGCCAGAATTATCAGGCTCCAGAACCAGAGAAATTCCGAATGATAAAATTTGACCATCAGGGTGTCCTCCGCCAGATGGTTAATCCGATCAACCTGCTTAACGCAACCAATAAAAAGCCCGGCACTAAAAAGTAAGGATAAAGTTCGTTATAATTGACGAATTCGTGAACCTTGACCTCGGTTTTTTCCATTCCGCTGATTTCCTCATAAATCATCGCCAGACTTTTTTCGTCAGTTGCCCGGAAATACTTACCGCCGGTCTGATTGGCAATATCCTGCAAAAGAACTTCGTCAATTTCAGCATTTACCAGACGATATTGAATTTGACCATTGGGCAATTCAATCGGATAAGGCGCTTGCCCTAATTTTCCGGCTCCAATTGTATAGATTTTGATATCGAAGGCGTTTGCCAGATTAGCGGCGGTGCGCGGGTCAATTTCTCCGGCATTATTACAACCATCGGACAAGAGAATCATTATTTTGCTTTTAGCCTGACTCTCACGCAGACGATTGGTAGCATTGGCAATTGCCATCCCGATCGCCGTCCCATCGTATTTTTCCTCGACAATATCAACCTGATTCAGCAAATCCTTCAACACCTCATAATCAATAGTCAAGGGACATTGTAAAAAACTCTCCGCCGCAAAAACGACCAAACCAATGCGGTCACTTTGACGCCCTTCGATAAACTTTTGGGCAACCGATTTAGCGGCTTCTAACCGATTGGGACGGAAATCAATAGCCTTCATCGAGCTGGATATATCCAATACCAACATTATATCAATTCCCTCCGTGGTAAATTCCCGCCTGGTATTGCCACTTTGAGGCCGAGCCAACGCCATTATTAGGAGAGCAATTCCGATCAGTTTGGCAACAAACGGGCCATGCACTTTATAAAAGGCGTGGCGATTTTTAACCTGTAAAATGTTTTTAATTGACGAATAACGCAGAGCGCCGGCATTTTTGTGGCCTCTTTTCCAATACCAGATAGCCAAGACCGGCACAAGAATTAGTAGAACTAAAAAACCCCAATTTGCGAAATAGAACATACAGCTTAATCTGGTAGGTTACTCCTCATAATTTCGCTCTATATAATGAGCAATCCGTAAAATTGTTTCTTCATCGAAATAGCGGCCAATCAATTGGGCGCCAATCGGCAATCCTACCGACGATTTACCGAGTGGAAAATTCAAAGCCGGCACGCCCGCTAAATTGGCTGGTACGGTATAAATATCACCGAGGTACATAGCCAGCGGATCGTCAATTTTGGAACCGATTTCGTAAGCGGTTGTCGGTGTAGTCGGCGTCAGAATCGCATCTACTTTCTTAAAAGCTTCAACGAAATCTTCCTTTATTAAGCGCCTGACGCGCTGAGCTTTGTCGTAATATGCCTCATAATATCCAGCTGACAAAACGAATGTACCAAGCATAATGCGACGAGTAACTTCTGCTCCGAATCCGGCATGTCTGGTCTCGCGATATAGAGTATCGAGATCGCCACCGCGTTGACTTAAACCATATCGGATACCGTCATAGCGTGCCAGATTGGAAGAAGCTTCGGCGGTAGCAATGATATAATAAGTGGCGATGGCATAAGGCGTATGCGGCAAAGTAATATCGGTGACGATCGCTCCTGATTTTTCCAAAAACTGAATGCACTGCTTGATGCGGTTGGCAATTTCGGGATCGAGTCCCTTGCTAAAATATTCGGTCGGCACGCCGATGCGCAGATTGCGGACATCTTTACTCAGCGCATTCTGATAATCTGGCACTGGTTCATCGGCGGTAGTCGAATCATTCTCATCGCGTCCGGCTATCACCTGTAACAGGCGTGCGCTATCGGCTACATTGCGCGAAAAAGTCCCAATCTGATCCAGAGACGAAGCAAAAGCTACCAACCCATAGCGCGACACTCGGCCATAAGTTGGTTTAAGACCAATAACGCCACAGAAAGAAGCCGGTTGGCGAATCGAACCGCCCGTGTCAGAACCGAGAGCTATATCCACCAGGTTCCCAGCTACCGCCGCGGCTGAACCACCACTGGACCCACCCGGAACTCGCTTCTCATTATGCGGATTATTCACCAAGCCGAAAGCCGAGAATTCGGTTGTAGAACCCATCGCGAATTCGTCCATATTCATTTTACCGACAATCAATCCATCCGCCTGTCGAATTTTAGTAACGACCGTGGCTTCATAAGGCGGCATAAAATTAGCCAGCATTCGCGAAGCACAGGTCGTCGGCAAACCAACCATACAGATGTTGTCTTTAATTCCGATGGTATATCCGGCTAATGAGCCGGCTTGGCCATTTTGAATCTTATAATTTATTTCATCATATTTTTCGGCAATATCCGGCGCAACTGAGATAAAAGCATTGTACGGATTAGGCTTAATCCGCTCGAGTAAATGCTCGATTCCTAATAGAAAAACTGTACCAGCCACCCGTTTTATTCCTTGGGTGTCGGTTGTTCAGTCGGATTGGTTGAATTTCCCGAATTATTTTTCGGTTTGGAATCTACATCCTTTATTTCATCTTGAATATCGCTGGCGGCTTTTTTGAATTCGCGTAAACTCTTGCCGATACTTTTGGCCAATTCAGGTAAGCGTTTAGCGCCAAACAAAAGCAAGAAAACAATTAAAATAAGAATTATTTCGCCAGTTCCTATGTTTCCCATTTTGACTCCTTTAGTTATCTCCAAAATCTCAGGATATAATAGGCTACAGCCAGCCCAATTATCCCGATAAAATTTAATTTCAAGGTAAAGCCCAACGTAATTGAAAACATTATGAGATCAATTACAGCTGGTCCAAGCATAATATCAATTGACCGTAGAAAAACTTCTTTGACTACTCCATCGGGAATTAACGAGCGCAGTAATTCACCGAGCAGAGAACCGATCATTGCACCCAGTAATAGAATACCAATCACGAATAAAATCGAAAGTTTGCGTTTTGTCGAATCCATCTTAATCTTTCCCTAGCAAAGATTTAAAAATCCCCAATCCGTCCACTGAACCGAGCACCTGTTCCGCCGCCCGTTCTGGATGCGGCATCATTCCCAGTACGTTCTTATCTTCATTCAGAATGCCAGCGATGTTAAGCTTCGATCCATTGGGATTGGTTGCCGGATTAACTTCCCCATCAGAATCGCAATACTGGAAAACAATTCTTCCCTGGTCTTGAAGTTGCTCCAAAGTATCATCATCGGCAAAATACTGACCACAGTAGTGGGCAATAGGCATTTTTAAAACTTGCCCTTCACTATACTCGCTGGTAAAAGCCGTGGCTTTATTGATTACTTTAAGGTAAACCTCCTGACAGCGAAATCGCATATGATCGTTAGGAATTAAAGCCCCGGGCAATAGCCCGGCTTCCAACAGTACCTGAAAACCGTTACATATACCGATGACTTTTCCCCCTCTGGCGGCAAATTGAATAATGGCTGGCATAATCGCTGAAAAACGGGCTATCGCTCCCGCCCGCAAATAATCCCCGTAAGAAAAACCACCCGGTAAGATGATCGCATCGAAAAGTCGCAAGGTAGTATCTTTATGCCAGATATACTCAACTCTCGCTCCCAGAACATGTTTAATAACGTGATAAGCGTCATGATCGCAATTCGAGCCGGGGAACACCACTACTCCGAATTTTATCATTCCGTCTCCACTATGTCGTAAGTATATCTCTGAATCACTGGATTAGAAAGAACGCGGTCGCATATTTCTCGTACCAATTTTTCAACATCGCTTCGCTCAAGGTTGGAATTCAGCTTTATCTCAAAATATTTACCGACTGACAATTCTTCGATATTCTGATATCCGAGAGTTTTTAGAGCCTTTTGAATCGTTTTAGCCTCCGGATCGAGAATACCCTCTTTGTAAGACACTACCACTTTCGCTAACCACATTTAATGCGCCTTTCTTCTGGCTAAATGAATACGGGGTTCATCATAGCCAATTAACCATTGCAACAGATGAGTAATTATATAAACCATCACCAACGGAAATATAACATATCCATTGAAAATTACCATCCCGATTGTCATAAGAATTATCATCCCGGTTTTAAACGCAGTTGGCAAGCCGCGACGAAAACCAAGTTTGAGATTAACGCTAAAGCGAATATTACTTACCATCATAAACGATAATACTACCACCAGTGGAAGGATTATCTTCGGATTACCATAATTGCCTAATACTTTATAGCTAAACCAGATATAAGAGCCTATCGTCAGAGCGCTGGTCGGGGTTGGCATTCCAATGAAATAGCTTTTCTTGCCCGCACCAGCCTGCAGATTAAAACGTGCTAGCCGTACGCCGCCAAATAGAAGCGGAAAAAAGCTGATCAAGCCGCCAATAAATCCTAACTCGGATACAAATATTTCATGGATTAACACCGCTGGCACCAAACAAAAAGAAACCATATCGCAAAGCGAATCGAATTCGATCCCAAAATTAGACGTTTGATGAGTGAGTCGGGCTATTTTTCCATCCAAACCGTCAAAAATGAGAGCGACGATCATCAATTCCACCGCTGTGATATAATGGCCTCGACTTATCTGGAGTAAAGCCAAAAATCCGGCAAACAGGTTCAAAACAGTCAAGATACTCGGAAGCAAATTGCGTCTCACCTTCATATTTCTCCAATTACAGTTTCTCCGGCTTTGACTTTCGCCCCCGAGCAAATGTTAATTTTCAGACCTTTAGGAATAATTAATTCTACCCGCGACCCAAACATAATCAAACCAAATCGCTCGCCTTTCTCTAAATTCTGGCCGACTTTCACCCGCGAAATAATCCGCCGCGCACAAAAACCGGCTATCTGAGTCACAGCAAGTTTGAGGTTATCTGTTTCCATCGTTATCCGGCATTGTTCGTTCTCAATCGCCGCTTCCGGCTTAAAAGCCGAGTGAAATTTACCACGCTTATGTTCAATTTGCCTTATAATCCCTGAATAGGGTGCGCGGTTAATATGCACATTAAAAGGCGACATAAAAATTGCAATTTTAATCCCGCCGCCTACGAAAGGGTCAGCGACATCGCTAATCTCGACGACTTTTCCATCCGCAGGTGCAATTAGAAATGCTGGATTATGAGGGATGATTCGCTCCGGATCGCGGAAAAAATAGAGCGTAAAGATTATACTCACTAATGTCACCCAGAAAAGCACCATCATAATCCCCAAATCAAAATATTTAGCCAAAAAAATCGCCAGAACAGCCACAATCAACATCGGTATAATAAGGCGCAAGCTTTCTTTGGCAATCATTTTTGAATCCCTGTAACCCGCTTTAACATCTCGGTATAGGCTTCCTTCACCTCGCCCAAATCAAACCGAAAGCGGTCTTTATCTAGTTTCCGGTTAGTGCCTTTTTCCCAGAAGCGGCAAGTATCCGGTGAAATTTCGTCAGCTAGTAGAATCTGGTCATTATAACGACCAAATTCCAGCTTAAAATCCACCAGGATTATCCCGATTG
>JAGNGI010000027.1 GCA_018002295.1 Fidelibacterota bacterium | reverse complement strand
TGCCGACAAACGCCTGTTGGGAAATGTTATAAACTTTCAAAACGCCGCGGGCGTGCGCGAAGTAAAATCCGTCCTGAACCCGATTAGGTTGGTCCGAAGCAACGCTCGCCAGCAGAATCAAATCAGCCCCGCTATTGGTGGCGGCTTGCTGAATTTCGGTTGGGCTCATTTGTTCAATCTGCGAGTTTGTTAGCTGACTAAAAGGATTAGCCTCAAGAATATGAAAACCGGACTCGGTCAATGTCTGCAGAAGTAAGTTACCCAGAATGGGCATATTAACCGGGTTGCCGAGGTTGGTTTCATTGACAATCATAATCACTTTATTTTCTGGCAGAAGAGTAAGGCGGGCGCTGGTTGGCGTAATCTGATAGCCTTCGGGAAATTTTACCAATGCCTCGAACTCGACTTTGCCCGCAGTACGGATTTCTCTGACCGAACAAAAGGCACAACCGCTGGCATCGGTTTGACTGTAGGGATTAAATGCGGCTTTGCCCGCCAGCAATTTAAACTCGACTGGCAGTCCGGAAATCGGGTAACGCTTGCCACTTTCCTGCCAAAATACACTCACCTGCAACGGTTCGGGTAACCCGGCACCCCATTTGGTAGTTTGCTTATCGCCCTGTTTTTCGATGCGGATCCCGTTTTGTAAGAGATTAATCCAGTCCAACATTTGTCCGTTTAAGGTTTTTATTTTTATCAGATCGGTCGGCGCTATCCCGGTAATCTCGGTCAGCGGTTGTAAATGTTGAGTGGCAGCTTTTATCTGGTCAATTGCCAAGAAAACACTGCCCTGTTGGGCTAAGGCGACGGCCGAATTCAGTTGCGTTTCACCCAGCTGGCAGGTTTCATTCAGTAGCTGTTTCATAAAAGCGCGATGCGCATTTTCGTCGAAGTAAACCGCCACATAGGTTTGATACAGGATTTTTTTATTACGGCCTTTGCCTTCCTGCCATTGTTCGGTGTAAACCTTTTCCGGTTTAACGTTAATAATATTTTTCGATACGACTTTAATGCGCGAATCGGTAAAGGCGTCAACCGATTCTACTTTGCCGTCGGTTTCAATTATACGATCAATGAACTCGCTCTCAATTACGCCGCCGAGAGATTCGATAATTTGACGTTTGGCATTGTTCAAAGCGTCGGCGCGGCTGTCGGCTTCTTCTTCGTAACGATGCGAAATGCCGATATAATAACCGGGCGCCGGTTGGTCAATCCAGCTGGGACGTTTTCCCTCGGTTAGTCGCGTCTGAGCAAAAAGCGGAATTAGCCAACCTACCGCCAGTAGAAAGACTGCCCAAGTTATTTTGTTTCTTCTACTCGACATCTCAATTTCCTCTTGTTAACTTTATTAATTAAATCTACCAATAATGATTTATAATTTCAAACAGAACTTATCTGGCACGGAAGCTGGCAGTTTTAACTTTGCCGATAAAGTATTATATTAATGGCGCAGAGCAATGAGTGAAATAAATACTAAACATGATTAAAAACAATTACAAGGGGAAATTCTAATGAAAAAATGCAAACCTATCCAGCTGGCGATGGTATTGTTACTTTTTCTAAGTCAAATATTTGCTCAATTTGTGGACGTCAAAGTCGAAATATCGGTGGATCGTATGCCGGAATTGGAACGCTCGGACCTGAAAGTCCTCGAAATGGCAATCCCTGCCTATTACGAAAACTACGAGTGGATCGAAAACACTTATGGCATTCAAATTCCACTAAAAATCAATATCTATCCCCAAAGTGTCAATACGACCGGTTCCGAAAGGATTTTCAGTGCCCAGCTGTTCATTGTCAATGAATCAGGCGATATGCGGTTTTTTGAGAAAAATTTCAAGTTTGTCTATAATACTAATGATCCGATAGTCCATTCCGAAATGATTCAAACCCTGACCGGTGCGCTGGACTTTTATGCTTGGATGATGATTGCCAGCGAAATGGATACCTACGAACCGCTGGGCGGCAATGCCTATTATGAGAAAGCGCGGGACGTCGCAACCCGCGGGCAAATGTCCGAACGACCGGCCGGTTGGAAAGACCGCCTGCAAGAGCTGGACGAGATTCTCCGACTGCGAAATTACCGATTAATGAAATATCATTTCTGGGCGGCAATGGACTTTGCCGATCAGGGAAATAGAGAGGCGGTTGCCCCCGAAATTGACAAAGCCTTGGAAGCCCTCGAGGCGATGTTTGCCGAAAATGCCCGCGAACGATATTCGCATATTTTTCTCGATGCCCACGCCCGCGACATAATGACCATCATCAAGGAATTTGGAACTATCGAACAAGCTCACAAACTAATGGAACTTGATCCGGATAATAAAGCGGTTTACGAAAAAATTATTTATTCGGATTAATTTTTAATTTACCAAGTCCAAATAAGACTTTTTCTTCAATAAATAATAGCTCAAGGCAACTGAACCACGGTATAATTTTTCCATTATCTGGGAATCGGTAACTCGACGGAGAGCCCTTACCTGGCGGCGGCGTTTAAAAGTGACTGCCGGGTGGCTGATAATCCAGCCGTGAGCTTTCAAAATGGCACCGGCGCGACCCAAATCTAATTTCAATAGGGAAAATGCCAGCGCCATCCAGTCCAGCAGAATACGAATCGGCAAAAGGTAAGCGGTCACCAGCGGCTTATAATTCGCCAGGAACATCAACAGACTGTTACGATGGTTTAGATACTTTTTTAGCGGCGCTTCCGCTCCCAGAGTAGAACCACTACGATGCCAGATGACAGCGCGAGGCTCGACGCCGATAGAGTAGCCCATAAGTTGCAGTCGCCACTGGAGATCAATTTCTTCCATATGCGCGAAGAAAGTTTCATCAAAAAGTCCCGCTTCGATTAATAATTCCCGTCTGGCTAAAAAAGCCGTCCCGGAAGCCCAGAAAATTCGATCAGGTAAATAATCATATTGCCCTTCGTCCATTTCAATAGTCTCGAAAATTCGACCGCGGGCAAACGGAAAGCCGAAAATATCCAGCTCGCCTCCCGCCGCTCCGGAGTAATCAAATTGTTCACGGTTTTGCCAAGAAAGAATTTTAGGCTGAACGGCGACTAATTCGGGCTGTGATTTGATTTTTTCCAGTAATAATTCCAACCACCCGGCTTGATGAATGGTATCGTTATTTAGGATTAGAACGAAAGGCGCTTCCGTAGCGCGAATACCGGCATTACAGCCGCCCGCAAAACCGCAATTTTGAGATTGGGGAAGGATACGGACGGCTGGGAATTCACTTCTAACCATTTTAACGCTTTCGTCGGTGGAGGCGTTATCAACCAGTATAACATCGAGAGGTAAGCCGGTTGAGGAAAACAACGAGTTCAGACAATCTCGCAAAATCGCCACACCGTTATAGTGAGGAATAATGACCGCGATTTCCGGAGTGGACGACATACCGGGTTGGTTTAGCGGTGATAGACTTTGGTCAGCGAATCGTATTGCGCCTTTTGAGCCGGAGTCATCTTACTCAGATAAAGATTGCGCATTTCGGCGGCACCGCTATCGTTAGGATAAAGTGCCAGCCAGTTATCCAGCACTCTCACCGCCTTATCTAATTGTTGAGCCTCTTCATAGACTTTCACCAAATAGCCGGAGATTTCCGGATCGTTTGGTTTCTGAGCATTCAATTCTTCCAGGATTTGAATAGCCTTAGGATAATCTCCCAGCACCTGGGCATAAATGCTAGCATATTTCAATTTATTGCGGTAATTCACATTGGGTTTGTTCAATAGGGTTTCCAGGCGTTTTTCGAGTTCGCTGGGTTGCCCCGGTTCACCACGGCGGCCGCCATCATAATAAAGCAGACCAATCTGGAGATAAATGTCATCGTATTCAATGGGGAAAATTTCTTCCGGTATCAGATACTCCAGAGTATCGAGGGTCGCCAACATTCGTTCTTTATTGCCGCTATAAAGTTCTTCGATAGCAAGTTGGATAAAAGCCGTCTGGTAGTTGAACATTAAGCGCTTGATGTTATCATCGTAATAAACCTTGGGATTATTCAAATTGCGGTAGCGAAAAACATTAAATAGGTTATGGCGCATTTTATCGGCGTCGATCCGTTTTACTTTTTGGGGATAAATGCGGAATGTCAATCCCTCCATTGACATAAAATCTTCCATACCGAGCTTATTATCTGGTGAAACCGTAGAGGCAAAGTAGAGCGGTCGTTCCCAGCGATTAGCTTCCAGAATCTGTAAAACCATAATATCTTGTACGCGCAGATAACCCTGATTACCATATTTCAGGGTCGGTTCGACTTCCCACTCCATCGGTGGAAATTCCTTAGGATTGTAGCCGAACTGGCGAAATTCAGGATATTTATCTGAGGTAAGTAAACTTTCCGGTGGCGGGCTGATTCTTACTTTCTGTTTTTTCCAAGGAATAGGACTGATATTATCAATGGTTGCATCGGAAATATTTCCGATATTGATTTTTGGTTCGATGTTGCGTAACTGTTTTATGTACCAAGGGGTGTTCAACAGGCTAAGATTGACGACTTTGACGTCGCGACGTAGATGTTCGACCTCCTGCATATACCAAAGAGGGAAAGTATCGTTGTCACCGTTAGTAAAAAGAATACCATTAGGTCCACAGGATTGCAGGATATTGTAAGCGTAATCCGAGGCAACGTAATTACCGCTTCGATCATGTTCGTGATAATTGGCTACTAAAACATTGATCGGCAAGGCTAATAATAATAAACCGGCTGTTATATAGGTAAGTGGACGACTTAATTTTTTGTTTTTCAGTTGGGAAATTCGCTCAAGCAAAGCCGCGGCTCCAATTCCAATCCAGATCGAAAATGCGAAGAATGACCCGACGTAAGAATAGTCTCGCTCCCGCGGCTGGGGATCATCCTGATTAAGATATAAAACTATCATCAGTCCCGTAAATAGGAAAAGCGCCAATACTGCCACGGCTTTGTGCTTATCCTCATTGAAATGGACAAAGAGACCAAAAAGCCCGATAATAAACGGAAATGGCAAGATAAATTGAAAGAAATCTACATCGCTTCCCTTACGTCCGATGAATTGCCAGTTGAAATAGCGGATATACATATATTTAATCTGATAATTCCAGAAATAGTCCAAAGCGCTGGAATATTTATGAGCGGCTTCTGGCTTCCAAACTCGGCGATTAAATATATCGGTAAAACTACGCTGACCATATTGCTCACGCTCTAAGTAAGCGACCGCCTGATGAGTAGTTTCGGGATCATTTTCGTCAATATTCGGATCCTGGGCACTGCGAATAAAAATGGTCATATAAGTGGAATAACCGACAACGATAAGAACGAGCGCCATCATTATCAACGCCAAGATATTATGTTTTTTTCTAACTGCCCAGATGGTTACCGCAAAGAGGAGAACAATTGCCAGAACGGTTGCCCAGAGTCCAACTTTATCGGCGAGGATTGGTAAACCCTTCATTATGCCGACATAAATTATCAGAAAGGCGGCGGAAGCCGCAAAAGCCATCAAGACATTTTGAGCATGTTCTTTCAGGCGTGGTTTCCGAGCCTTCCGATAAAGCTGGTAATAACCCAGCACCAGAATACCTAATGTTATTATCGCCTGAACAAATATTGACGCTTTGAATTGCATGGAAATAAGGAAAAGTAAACCGGCAACCGCTACCCCGATAATTATATCCAGAATCAACCACCAGACTGAAGACACTTTCTTTTGTTTAAAATAAATTATCAAGGCGATAAAGAAAATTGCCAGCAGATTTAAGAGATGGACACCGATTGCCAGACCTACAATATAGGCGATGATTAATAGATAACGCTCATGTCCGGGTTGACCGGCTTTTTCTTCCCAAACCAAAATCAACCAAACCACAATAGCAGTTAAAAACGTCGAAAAGGCATAGACTTCGGCTTCCACCGCGTTGAACCAGTGGCTATCAGTGAAAGCGAAAGTCATAGCGCCAATAAAAGCTCCACCATAGACAATCAATTTTTGTAATTTGGTCGTGGGTTTCCCGCGAAATTGCAGAAGCTGAACAGTAATTAAAAAGAGAAACATCACCGCCAATGCACTGACGATGGTGGATATTAAATTAACCCGGAACGCAATATCCTGGCTGAAAGGAATCATCGAAAAAATGCGACCAATCAGCAAGAATAGCGGGCTACCCGGAGGATGCGGAACTCCGAGAGTATAGGCGGTAGCAATAAATTCGCCACAATCCCAGAATGGTACCGTCGGTGAAATTGTATCGAGATAGACGATGAAACTGAGCAGAAGCGTAAGCAAGGCGAGAATTTTCTTTTCGATGTCTTTTTTAAACCAGTTCATGTAATTTCCTTTATAGACTTATTGTTTTATGAATGAGATTCTTCATTCGGTTTCTCTGAGGCGGCACTCTGGTGTAATTTAGCCTCAACGAAATTAATCTTTAAGTCACTCAAAGCGTTTTCCAGAAAGCGCTTTTCATCATCGGAGAGATTGCCTTGAGTTCTGTTATGGAGCATTTCCAGCATATCAATGCTCATAGAAGCCTCTTCCAGTTCTATGCTATTGGTTCCGGTTACCGGATTCTTCATTTTACCGAGATGAATCCAGGCACTACTGACCAGCGATTGCACTAAACTAAGGAAAAGAATTTGCTGACGATCAGGTTGTTTTTCAGGCATAATGTCACCTATAAAATATTGCTGAAATCAATTTGATTAGCATATTGTTGCAATAAATGATTGCGAGTAGCCGCATTCTCGCCGCGGCGTAAATGGGGATCGCTTTTCAAAAGCGTAAAGGCGCGCACGCGAGCAGTTTTTAATAACTCAATGTCAGTCAACGGGTCGGCAATTTTCATTTTTAAATATCCGTGCTGTCGTGTGCCATAAAATTCTCCAGGTCCACGTAATTTAAGGTCTGCCTCAGAGATTTCAAAGCCATCAATCGTCGAGAGAATTGTTTTAATCCGCTGATGACCCAGCTCGGTAACCTTGCGCTCGACCAGAATACAGACACCGTTTTTGCGACCGCGACCGATTCGTCCGCGCAATTGGTGCATCTGAGTCAAACCGAATCGCTCGGCATTTTCGACTAGCATAATAGTGGCGTTGGGATTGTCAACTCCCACTTCAATAACGGTCGTACTTACCAGCAAATCAATTTTTCCCTGAATGAAATCCTGCATAATGCGGTCTTTTTCGGCGATGGACATCCCGCCATGTAAAAGCGCCAGTCGAAATTGCGGGAATACTTTTTCACTGAGATATTCATAGCCCTGAATGGCGGCTTGCAAATCAGTCTTGGCTGATTCTTCAATCAAAGGATAGACGACATAAGCCTGGTTACCTTTCGGTAATTGTTTGGCAATATAATCGTAAACTTTTCCAATTTGGTCCGCCGTTACAGCCCGGGTGATAATTCGCCCTTTACCAGCCGGCATTTCATCTAATACGGAAATGTCCATATCGCCGTAAAGTGTCATACTAAGGGTGCGTGGAATCGGCGTCGCGGTCATCACCAGCACATCCGGGTGGTAGCCTTTGCTGATCAAGGTGCTCCGCTGAACGACTCCGAAGCGATGCTGTTCATCTATAATAACCAGTGCCAGGTTTTTGAAAGACACATTTTCTTGAATGAGAGCGTGTGTTCCGACGATTAGTTCCGCTTGTCCAGCCTGGATTTCGTCGAGAATTGTCTGGCGTTCCTGCTTTTTTTGACCGCCGATTAGCAGGCGGACTTGGATGCCAGCCACTTCGCCGAGCTGCTTCAGGACGCGGTAATGTTGGTCGGCTAAAATTTCTGTCGGAGCCATCACCGCCGCCTGAAAGCCATTGCCGATTGCAATGCTGGCGCATAACAGGGCTACGACGGTTTTACCACTGCCTACATCGCCCTGAAGCAGGCGATTCATCAATGTCGGAGAATGCATATCATTCCAGATTTCACGAATGACTTTTTTCTGGGCATTGGTTAATTCGAACGGTAATTTCGCATAAATTTGCTTTAAGAGCGGTCCGGCAGACTTATAGCGCTGAGGCTTTTGAATGGCTTTGATTCCGGCTCGGCGCACCGCCAATAAAAGTTGCAGGAAAAAAAGTTCTTCAAATTTGAAGCGGGTTTGGGCGGCGAGGAGATTTTCAGCATTATCCGGAAAATGAATTTGCTGAAAAGCGGCGTTAATCGGTAGGAGTTTGAGTTCCTCCAGTGTTTCGTGCGGTAAAATCTCATCGCAATGAGGTTTGAATTTCTCAAAAATCGGGCGCAACAGACGCCGAAAACCGCGACTATCGAGTCCGACTGCTTTCAGTTCGGCCGTGGAAGGATAGAGCGCAATGATGCGCGCTGTGTGGAGCGTCAGTTCCCATTCGTCGGTTTCGAGTTTATCATAATCGGGATGGATGAAGCGCAAGCCTTTGAAAAATTCCACCTTGCCGCTCATTGCGACCGTTTCGCCGAACTTGAAAGCGTTTTTGATGTAATTAATACCGTTGAACCAGACCGCTGTCATAAAGCCGCTACCGTCGCTAATCTCGACCTGGAAAAACGGTCGGCGATAGCGCCGAACCAAATTCTGCGAAATTATTTTTCCTACGACGGTGGCGTCCATACCGACTTTTAACTGAGCGATTTCCGTAATTGTACTACGATCGAGATAGCGGCGGGGAAAATAATATAGTAAATCTTTTAAAGTGTTAATGCCGACCTTCGCCAGCACTTCGGCGCGTTTCGGACCGACGCCTTTGACATAGGTAATCGGCGTTTCCGGTCGCAGATCAACAGTTTTCTTACTGGACGGTCGTTCGCTTACCAACTTCTCTGGAAGGAATATTTGATTTGGATATTTTTATGGGCGGGGACAGTCAATGGAAAAACCAGCAGACTATTGCTTTTCTTCTGGTAAGGATGCGACGCATTTTTCACAAACCAATCGCCGCTCATTATTTCCTGAATCTCGACGTTGATCGGCTCCGTGCGCTTATTCGAAATTTCCAATTTTATCGAAATTATTTCCGAACGGTCGCTGATTTTCTGGCGATCAGTGATTGTTTTCTGACCTTTGACGTCGAAAGCCTTGCCGACTATCAAGTCGAGGGTATCGTCTTTGGCGGTGTGCGCAATCCGATCTTCGCCGACTAATTGCAGGGTATTATCAACATCCTTTTTGAAAATACGGAAAACGCCCTCCGGTAGCGGAATACCGAGATGATTGGCGGTTGAATTGGCAAACTTCAAATGGACTTCCAGCGGTCCCTCCGTTTCGCTAAAAGCGGAATTTTTGAATAGATAAAATTTCTCCGCTTTGGCGTTAACTTCGTCGAATAAGGTAATTTGTTTTATTTCCCGATCTTTAATGGTTACGGGACGCTGGAGCTCATACAGATGGTACTCGAACAAGCCGCGTTCTTCAAAGGGTGCGACTTGCGTAAGGACATCGGCGGCATAGACTTTCTCTCTGCGAACCGGCGCCGGTTGGGGAGCGCGATGAATATCTCCGGCGACCAGCTTCATCTTGGCGTTTTCGTAAGTGGCGCCGGATTGATTATCGAGCGACACCCAGGAATTGAGCGTAAAGTCCCGGTCGTTTTTATCCAGCACCATTAAATATTCGGCGTGCCAGTTCATTCCGGCAGTCAAATAGCTGATTTCGGATTCGACTGCGGCACTGATTCTGGATGACAGCAACCATTGCAAAGTCGGTTTTAAAATCAACCCGGACGGCAGTGATGGAAAATCGTATTCGGAAATATTTTCAGCCGATGCGATCTGGATACCACCGTTCGGAAGTTGCAAAATGAGATTACCTCCATCGAACTGGAGCAGTTTTCCAATAGTCTGTTCACCAGATTTGTTTTTATACGAGATTGACTCACCGATATATTTTTCGAATATTTTGATAGAATTGACCAGATCGTAGAGAAAGTTTTGCTCGAGAACTTCGATAGCATCGGCTTTCCCGGGAAAAGTAATGCGCACCGAGGTCGGATCAACTTTAGCCGGAACGCCTTCAATGCGAATTTCCGACTCACCTTTGGCGATATTGAGCGTGCGAGTCTGGAGTACCAAACCAAGGTTGTTATTGTAAACGGTAATTTGAGTGGACTTGACGGGCGTATCAGCGAAAATCATCCTAATAAGTCCCAAAATGATCGTCGCTAAAAGTATTCCATTTTTTAACTTTTTCATACGACTCTCCTCAATTTGATTTAAAAAATAATCAGCGAACGTGACTTAGTTATTCAGCAACTTAAGGTTCGCTTTGAATTTATCTAATTGTTCCTTCAGAACTTGCTCTTTTGCGCGTTCTTTGTTTATAATTTCCTGCGGCGCACGGGCGAGGAAGTCGCGGTTGGATAATTTGGCAGAAGCGCCTTTTAATATTCCGGTTAAACGGTTGATTTCCTTCGTGAGGCGAGCAGTTTCGGCGGCAATATCAATTACACCTTCCAATGGAATGAAAAACTCGGTGCCGCGGACAACGACCGTTGAAGAATGAGCCGGTTTGACGTTTTCGGCAACGAACGTTATTTGGGTAACTTTAACCAGATTTTTAATGTAGTTTTGAATTTCGGAATTGTTCAGTAGTTCGGTGACCGGCGAACTGCGCGCAGACCGAACTATCAATGCAATCGACACAGCCGGTGAAATGTTCATTTCACTGCGGGCGGTGCGCAGAGCGGTGACGATTTCCTGCAGGAGTTCGAAACGCTCAGTCAGGGCTTTATCCTTGGGGTGATATTCGACTTTTGGCCAAGTTGAGACGACGATGTCCGGCTCGTTAGGCAATTTGATATGCTGGTAGATTTCCTCAGTAATGAAGGGTGCATAAGGGTGAAGCAGTTTGAGGAAATTTTTTAGAACATAGACCGCCACTTGCAAGGCAGTTTGTTTTTCTGCCGCTGATTTTTTGTATAACCGATCCTTGATGAGTTCAATATACCAGTCGCAGTAGTCGCTCCAGACGAAATCATAGATCGTGCGCGCAACGGTATCGAAACGGTACTTTTTAAGATTTTTGTCAACGGAGCGAATAGTATCATTCAAGCGGCTTAGAATCCACTCATCTGCCAATTCCAGTTGCATACGCTTCGGCTCGAAAGGTTCACCGCTTAGCGTATTTTCATCCAGATTCATCAAGACAAAGCGGGCGGCGTTCCAGACCTTATTCATAAAATTGCGTCCGACTTCCAGCCGTTCCTCACTGAATAAAATATCTTGACCTTGCGGGGCAATTAGCATAATGCCAAAACGCAGAGCGTCGGCGCCATATTTCTCGACTAGAACCAGCGGATCGGGAGAATTGCCGAGCGATTTACTCATTTTGCGGCGCTGAGCGTCGCGAATTATGCCGGTGAAATAGACATTGCGAAAAGGAATTTCATGACAGAACTCGAGTCCAGCCATTATCATTCGCGCTACCCAGAAGAAAATGATGTCCGGACCGGTGACGAGATCATCGGTTGGGTAAAATTTGCGCAAATCGGGGGTATCATCCGGCCAGCCTAACGTCGAGAATGGCCACAACCAGGAACTGAACCAGGTGTCGAGCACATCCTCATCTTGGCGCACGGCGGCGCCACATTTAGGACAAGCGGACGGGTCTTCCATCAGAGCATCGCTCCAGCCACAGGCATCGCAGTAAAAAACCGGAATGCGATGACCCCACCAGAGTTGGCGTGAGATGCACCAGTCGCGGATATTGGTCATCCAATGTTTATAAACCTTGACCCATTTTTCAGGATAAAAACGAATTTCCTTTTCCTCGACGACCTTTAGCGCCGGTTCTGCCAGCGGTTGCATCCGCACAAACCACTGCTCAGAAAGATAAGGCTCGATCATAACTCCAGCCCGCTCGCTGTATCCGACGGAATGCGAGTACTCCTCGATTTTTTCCAGCAAACCGAGGCGTTCCATTTCTGCTACAACGAGTTGGCGAGCTTCGAAGCGGTCTTTGCCAGCAACCAGCGTTCCGGCGGCTTCATTCATCGTAGCATCAGGATTTAGGATATTAATTTTGGGCAAATTGTGGCGTTCGGCTATTTCGAAATCATTCGGATCATGAGCCGGTGTTACCTTGACGGCGCCAGTGCCGAATTCTCGATCAACGAATTCGTCGGCAATAATCGGTATTATTCGCCCGATAATCGGCAGTTTGACATTTCTGCCGACTAATTTTTGGTAACGAGAATCAGCGGGATTGACCGCCACGGCTGTGTCGCCCAACATAGTTTCCGGGCGAGTAGTAGCAACGGTGATAAAGCCGGAATTATCCGCTAATGGGTAGCGGAAATACCAGAGATGACCTTTGGTATCGCGGTGAACCACCTCTTCATCGGAAAGCGCCGTCTGCGAAGCCGGACACCAGTTGATAATCCGCCGACCCCGATAGATTAAACCTTTATGATAAAGCTCGACGAAAACCTGACGCACCGCCCGACTGAGCCCTTCATCGAGAGTAAAGCGCTCCCGCTCCCAATCCAGCGAACAGCCGATTCTGCGTAACTGAGTCAGGATAATATCCTTATGCTTAAGCGCCCAGTCCCAGACGAGTTTGGTGAATTCTTCGCGACTATAATCGTAGCGAGTCTTACCTGCTTTGCGAAGGTTTTTCTCAACTACGTTCTGAGTGGCAATACCGGCATGATCAGTGCCTGGCAGCCATAAAGTTTCAAAACCCTGCATACGGGCATGCCGGATCAGGATGTCCTGCATGGTATTATTCAGAACGTGCCCGATCGTCAGAATACCGGTAACATTCGGCGGCGGAATGACGATTACGAAAGGCTTTTTAGGTGAATCGGCTTTGGCGTGGAAATAATTTTTCGAGAGCCAGTAGTCGTACCATTTGGTTTCAACTTGGCGCGGATCGTAAACTTTATCGAGTTGAATAGACACTAAAACCTCTAATTACTGAAAATCATAAACCCATTTTCTTGAATCGGCTTAACAACGAACTTAATGAAATTAAAATAATTCACAATAACTCATAATCAAATTTTTCATCGAGAAATTTTACTCAAAATATGCCTTAAAGTCAATCACGGATTTGGGGAATGAGCGGAATTTACCACAAAGGCACGAAGACACGAAGACATTAATGCAAAAATCCGAAGGCTTTGAGTGGTCTTCTTTATCCTCTCCGAGGAATAGCTTTTCGATCTCTATTGATCTACAATACCTTAACCGCTACGCGGTATCCATCACTATTGAATGACTACGAATCGCTATCGCACAAAATACTTCTACGATTTCTTGACCGTAGAGCGGTATTTGGTAATCTAATGACCATACATATTTGACCTATATGGGTTAAACCTTCAATAAATTGGGATAAGTCACGATTTAAAAATATCTTACCCTCAAAGGATTTTTTAAAATAGGAAAATTAAATTAAGTTATCGTTGGATTTTAGAAGAGGTTATCAAATGAAAAAGAAAAGTAAAAAATACAACCCCTTACGGATGGAAAAGGAATTGTCTGATCTAATTGAGTATATTGAGAATGCTGGGTTTGAATCGAAGGAAGAGATAGACCGCTTTTTAGCGAAAATGGGAGGTAAAAAAATTGGTTCAGTTCTAAATAAAAAGAAAACAGCCGCAGACGAAGCATTTGAATTGATTCTCGAAGCCCAAGAAGTATCGCCTGAGGAAGGAATTAAGCTGGCAAAAAAGGCTATAACTTTGGATCCGAATTGTGCCGACGCTTATACTTTTATAGCCGATCATACTGAGGATGAAGATGAAGCCCTAGAATTATATCAAAAAGCGATGCAAGTTGCGCGTGAATCCTTAGGAGAGAACGCCTTTATTGAATATGTCGGGCATTTTTGGGGAATTACCAAAACCCGTCCATATATGCGGGCTAAAGCCGGTTATGCGTCTTCCCTAATTTTAAAAGGTGATCTTCAATCAGCTATCAAGGAATTCCAGGAAATGTTAGTCTTGAATCCCTCCGACAATCAGGGGATTCGATTTTCACTATCAGTGCTGTTGCTCCAATTGAACCGGCTTCGTGAGTATGAAGATTTATTGAAACAATATAAAGATGAAAATAGCGCTGGCTGGCTATATAACCGCGTCCTCTATTTATATTTAAAATATGGAGGCACTACCAGAACGATCTCAGCTCTGGAAGAGGCTATCGCCGAGAATAAATATGTAATGGATTTGATCACCGGTCTCGAAGAACCGCCGAAAGAATTACCGGAAAGCTATGGCATCGGTAGTTACGAAGAAGCCGTCTTATATTACTGGGAATCTATTTTAACTTGGATGGCGCATAAAAAAGCCATTTTATGGCTTATCCGTTACTGGGAGCGACGCCGGGAAATCAATTGAATTAAGTCCTATCGAATTTCTCTAAAAATAGCAGAATAACGTTAAAAAACATTCAGGAATATTTTTCGGATTTGGTGAGTCGCTGAAGGTTTAACAATAAATCAAAAAGTCAAAATCAGCCTTTAAATACTTGGTTGCGAAACCAGATTGATATTCCCCAGAAAAGGGCAATTCCACCAGCAAGAAGGACAACCAAGTCTAGAACACATAGTATTCGGAGACAGCTTATATTGAAAATTTTGGGCTCACCATTGACCTGCTGTACCAATAAGTAAAGGCAAATCAGAGAAACCGAAAGGACAATTAACCCTCCCCCAACTAAAACCTGCGACCGGTGCCGCAACCGCCTTGGTAATATTTTTGCCATACACTCCCTCGCTAAAAACCTTACCTACCGTTAATTAAAACTAATACTTTATATCTTAAGGAGAATCTGGAGGGAAAACAATGAAAAATTTAATGTATTAAGATAATCCTAAAACAATTAGCCGGCTTTAATCCTTAGCCAGAGTAAAAGCCCATTCATCAGCATGAAAAACCCGACTATACACCAAAGAATCGCCGCCAGCGCTACACTTCGTACAATCCAAAGACCGAGGTAGGTAATTAATGCTTGGTGTGCCAGCGAAATAATAAGTACGAAAACGATTGGTAGGAAAAAATTAATTAAACCACTTCTCAGAGATCTTTTCAGCTTTTCCCGGTTATCGCGGTGGTCGGAGTGGTGTTTTCTGCGGTGGCGTTTAGTGTGCTCCATACTATCTCTTGTTAATGCCCATTATAAAATAAAAAAAATGTTCTATTTGGTCAAGTGCAAGTTTTTTCTATAAAATTAAATCCAACAATCCACCTCATTATTTTTCAAGCGCGTACATTTCCGGTGTTACTTGATAAATTCTTAGCGGTTCACGGAATTCAAAGGAATTCTCCATCTCCATTATTTTTTCATCAGAAGTGAGTATTTTCAGCATGGGTTCATTAAGTTTGGTTTGAATGTCTTTCGGATTTACCTGGGTAGGGTCGAAGTATATCAAAAGCGCTTCGCGATCAGTGTAGTCATTTCGGACTCTAACAACCCCGTCGAAAAAAGAAATATGACTGGTTAAATATTTTAATGCCCGCCGCACGGCAATGCTCTCGGCATCAGGCAAACCAATCTCAAAAATCATCAAGTCTGCTGGTTGATAATTTTCGTAATTATTGAATGCCTGATCATATCCAGCGAAAAGCTGACGCCGGAAAGTAACATAATCAAGGGTATCAACAAAAGCGCCCCGCCCTTCACAACGGAAATTGACCTTCACGACCTCGGTTTTTCCGTTAGGCAATTTTTTCTCGTAAGATTTTTGGTTGATCAAATAAATAATTGAGTCGGGAGTTACTTTGCCAAGTTCGACATATATCCTCGCTATGACTGGTTCGCCGAAATTAGTCTCGAAACCGACGATTTTAGGATTGACGCGCAACATACGGATTAGGTCGGCATTATCCTGAACATCCCATAATCCACTAATTGGAATTTCAAAAACGGCGATTTTTTCAGGCTGATATTCGTCGAATTTTTGGATTTTGTACTGATAAGGCGTAAAAATGGCTTTTTTGATACCATATTCGTCAATTTTGGTGCTGTCATAGTACACAACTACTTTATGACTTTTTACGTAAGTATCCAAGCCAACAATTCCCGGTTGCTTCATTAATTTATTTTGAAGTGATTTGGAACTGCCCCAGCATTTGACAGATTTTAAACCTTCCATTTCGAATTTCTGAACCGATTCGAGCTCAGCATAATTTCCCCACCGCTCCGAGAGTGTCTTAAACTCAAAGTTACGGGCTGTTAATAAAGCAAGGATAAAAAGTACCATTAAAGCTACTGGAGGAAGCCAGCCATAATTCCCTTTGTTAAGCCTAATACTTCCACTACTGGAGCATTCTTTGGTGCAATCTAAACAAAGTGTACAATCCGGATGAGTGACTTTCTCGTAACTACTGACCGGAATACCTTGCGGGCAGTTATCGTCGCAGTTACCACAAGCGGTGCAGGTATTTTTATTAATATTAATCCGGAAAGGCGAAATTGAGAAAAATTTAAAACGTAGGATTTCCGTTAATGCGCCGGAGAGGCACAACGCCAATAATAACCACAGGATATGCAATTTGATACCAAAAATATATAGACCGAAATAAATAATCAGAATGGGAGCTGTTATCAGAACATTACTAAAGATATTACTAAGAGCTCCCAGAGGGCAAATATATTTGCACCAGAAAAATCGAATAAAAACGGATAGAACTACAACCGTAAAAATAGTCAAAATACCAACCAAAAGTACCGTATCACTGCCAAACCCAGTTACTGCGGCATAATAGGGATCGAATTTTTTGCACCACAGTTCGCTGGCGGTAGCGGTAAAATAGGCTGTGAAAAAGAGCAGAACGTATTTACCAAGGCGCAGAATCCGATCCGCTTTCCCTTTCAGAACAATAGAAAATTTAAATCGGGCAAAAAGTTTATTTAACCACTCGGTTACTGTGCCAATCGGGCAAATATAACCACAAAATAATTTGCCGATTAGAATAACGCCAATCAGCAGAAAAATTCCCATAAATACCTGGGTCTCATTCATACTGCAAGACATCGAACCGAGATGAAATTTACTCCCGAGCGAAACTAAGCCACCGAAGGGACAATAAGCCTCGAAATCGGCTTTTTTAGCTTTATCAGTGCATCCGATGATCACTAAAATAATGATCAATAACAGGATTATAGCCTGAA
This sequence comes from Fidelibacterota bacterium, assembly GCA_018002295.1. GTDB lineage: Bacteria > Fidelibacterota > UBA2242 > UBA2242 > UBA2242 > JAGNGI01. The sequence goes on along the minus strand of JAGNGI010000027.1, from coordinate 8,051 downwards.
ACAGTAGTTTGGTTTTATTATGGAAAAAGTTCCTGCGCATCTAAATGAATTCCTTCATTAATTTTCTGGAAATAGTCTGGCAAAAGTAAGTAGCCCGCACTCTGGTAAGAAAGGACTGTCGAGACAGCCCTTTCTTATCATAATTGCCCAATTAGTTTATTTCACAATAGTCATCTTCTTCACATTTCTGTAATCTCCAGCCTGTATCCGGTAAATATACGTACCACTTGGCAAGTTGCTGGCATCAAAGTTTACGTGATAATAACCAGCTTTCAGAAACCCATTTTGTAAAACGGCAACCGGTTGTCCCAGCATATTGTAAACCATCAGCGTGACCTGGGTGCTCTTTGGTAAGGCAAAAGCGATCACCGTAGTCGGATTAAATGGGTTGGGATAATTCTGCCGAAGGCTGAATTCTGTTGGTAAGCCGGAAGAACCATTCGCAACGCCAACAAACGATAGAGCTGTCGCTCCTTCATCCGCACCCATATAGGTGACATTGGGTCGCGCATCGCCATCAATGTCGGTTGACAACCAAGCGGGACGATGACAGGCTAAATCGTTGTCACCGATAGAACTGCCAGTAACGTGTAAATCAGTTGCCGATACGAAATTGACCGGTTTATTGATTGAATTAGCATCCTGACCGGAAGCGGCTCTCCATGTGGCAAGGTCGGTACGTGGTATCAAACCATAGAGTCCTACCGAAGCACTGGAACCGGCAATATAGATGTCGTTATAGTCAGAAGCTAAAACACTATTGGGTGAAGCCGTATTGTGCCAGTGAATGCCGAAAGAATTGGCGGCATCGTGGCGATTGGAAAGGATATTGTTATAGATATGTAATTTGGCCGAAAAGGGAATTTCTGTGCCAATCGCGGCGTGAACCCCGGTCTGATTGGTGGACGCAATATCAATCGTATTGTGATAGATATTAGCTTCGCCGCTCCAATTCGCTGAACTAAATCCAATTCCATAAATCCGATTATCAGTTGCAGAGCCGTTATTAGTAGTATTCATCGCGATAAAATTATTGAAAATATCTATGACACCACCGTTTTCACCAATAACTAATCCACCAGCGAATTGAGGCGCAGTTGTGTTCATTTCAACATTAACTATGCGATTATTAAAAACCACACAGGTGTCGCCAGCGGCAAATCCGTTTAAGTACATACCGCTATAAAATGTTTGATCGGCAAGCGGATTGATAATAGAAATAACATTGTTGATATAGGCGTTTTTTGAGATGTAGTCAGCCATTATACCGGTACCAGCAGCATAGATATCACAGCCCATAACGACAGCGCCGCAGGGAGTTTCAGGCGAATTACCCCTAAGCGCCACTCCGTTGGCAACGGTTTTTTCAGGAGTCCCGATCTGGCAATTTTTAATTAAAAGACTATTAGGAACACCGGTATATCCATCTACGCCCAAGATCGAACCGCTTGCCAGCAGATTTTCAAAAGTGATATTGACGTTCTTGACGGTGATGAAATCGGAATTGTCGATCACGCCTATTACACACTTGCCATTGACATCATTGCCAATAATTGTCAAATCGCGAGAGGTTCCACCGCTGGTATTACTGCCATCAATAGTGACATACGCGGTATTTTTAATAGTAAAACCTTGCCCGGAGTAATTACCGGTAGTTGGGAAATTATTGATTGTAATGGAAGACGTTTTGCCGGAAGCCGGTTTAATCGTCAACGCAGTTTCGGCTGTGAGATCTTCGCGATCGATGATTAATTCAGAGCCGGACTCAATCAAGTCGGCGTCGATATAAAAAGTAACTGGCACTATGGCACCATAGGTATTCAGTGCCGTAATAGCCGCGCCCAGAGTTGCGAAACCCTGTTCGTGAGCGCCCTGAGGGATGTAATAATCACCCGCCAGAACATTAGAGTAGATGACGTTTTTCAGAATAGTTCCATTTTGACCAACTGCCCATAGAATACCCACACTGCCATTATCACTGTAGCGGACTTTTTGCAGAACCTCATCTGTTGGACTGGTTTCTACCGTCCAATTCAGACCGGCATCTTCAGACTTCAAAATAGTTCCGTATTGTCCGACAACAAATACGTTATTGTCATCAACAAATTCCACATCATATAGTTCTGCTCCGTTACTGGCGGTATAAACCAAAGTAGGCATAGCATCCCAGGCGGTTGAGCGGTAAATATAGCCGGAGGCTCCTGGAATTATACCGATGCCGTTGCGAAATTCGACCGCCCGCAAGTTTTTAGCTTCACTGGTCGCCCCAAGTTTGGTAAAAGTCATCAAATCAGTCGAAGTATAATATTCTCCATTAGCGCAGGTTGCTACGACCGCATTGTTGGACAATGGCCAGATATCGTAAACCGTTTTGGAACCAGCGGTAGCTTTGGTCCAAGTGTCCCCACCATCGAAGCTGTAACAAATATAGCCGCTTCCACCCCCTACAAAAACCGTATCGGAATTTAGGTAATGCATAGCATTAACGGCTTTATTGTTATTATACATCGGGTTATCAATCTGAGTAAAAGTAGCGCCACCGTCAGTGGTTTTCAAAATGTATCCACCACTGCCACCTATAAGTCCGTTATTAGCGTCAATAAATTCACATTCAAAAATATCGCCGTCGAGACCAGTCCTCAGATTGTTCGGATAAGACCAGGTTTTTCCCCAGTCGTTGCTAAAGGTCATTTCACCACCACCGTCTGCAGTTAATACGATTTTTTTCTCGTCCGGGAAAGCCAATCCCAACCAGCTGATTCCAGGCCAATTATTAATAGGAATCCAATTCACCCCACCATCAGCAGTTTTCATCCATTGCTGGTATTCGCAAAACCAGTAACCGGTACGGGCATCAATAAAATCAGCCGAGAGAAGCCTTTGACCTGTTCCAGTACTAAAATTAGTCCAGTCCGTTCCACCGTTGGTCGTTATAGCACCAAAATTATCAGAGCCACCGCCATAAATAATGGTATTATTATCGAATACCTCAACATAAGAGGTATAGACATTGGCAAATTGAACAACACCTTTGTTCGCAAATGTCCGGCCGCCATTTGTAGATACCAGACAGACCCGATGATAACAGGCTAGAGCTACGGTTGAATCACCACCGACCGCGACATCATAGACCCGATAAGAAGTTACACCAGGCGGAAAAGCTGCAGCTATTTTCACCGGATGCCAGTTTGTGCCCCCATCCTCAGTCCACCAGATAGTCGCTTCTTTATTAAAATCCACGGCAACTACTCCGCGGTTTTCATCGAAAAAGGCAATACCACCATCAAGATCATCGCGGGTTTCATCACTGGCGGTCATATCGCCATCGAAATTGTAGGAAAGCTTGGTGAAAGTGGAACCGTCAATAGTTTTTAGAACCGTACCGCTTTTACCGGCGCAATAGACCACATTGGCATTGACCACATCGAGACTATACAGATCGAATTTGTAGGTATTGGTATCGCCGATCATAGTCCAATCCGAGCCGCCATTGGTGGTCTTGTAGATTATGCCACCATTGCCGCAGGCATAACCCACATTGGCATCAATAAACTCCATATCATTCCAAGAATTGGCGGATACATCCGGCTCACGCACAGTCGTCCAGTTAGCACCACCATCAGTAGTTTTTTGCACCTTGCCCATTTGTTTGCTTGGATAGGTTGTACTATATACTATCCAGCCGGTATTAGCATCAATAAAAGACGCCTTGTTAACGGACATATCCGTCGAGGCAATTTTTACGGTCTGCCAAGAACCGCCTAAGAGTAGGTTCGCAACAGTTAGCATCAGAGCTGTGACTTTTAATACTTTCTTCATTTTCTCTCTCCTTTTTAAAATTTTATTTCTTTATACCCATACTTTAAAATATAAGTAATTAGCAAAATCACCGTGCTCATAATTTATTACTTCCAATAAAATATTTTTAGACCAACGGATTGATTGTATGGATCGGGATTGTCAAAAACGGTTTGGAAATATTCCAGTCCAGCTCCAAACCGGCCGAAAGTTGTTAGACGTTCAATTCCAATTTCGCACCCATAGCGAGTTGCCCGCTCAGCATTCCAATAAAAATACAAATCATCAATCGCCAGATTTCCCAGAAAATAGACTGACAAAATCTGATTGATGGCATAGTTTAAATCGAGGAAGGCAGATGAATGATAGTCGGTCTCGTGGTATTGAAATGGAATAGTGTATTCTTGATAGTCACAAGCTTGACTGGCGTAAGAGGCGCCGATATTCATTTTCAGCCGCTTAAAAAGCCAAGTCTGCCAGCGCAAAGAAAAGACATTGAGCAATTCGGCATTATCCAGAATAATGACCTCATAATTGCCAGATTTCACCCAATCGTCCATAGAACGAAATTCATAGATAAATTCCAGGGAATTATTCGATTCTATAGGGGAATAATTCAGATCAAGGATTCCGCGCCGGATTTCACGTACCCAATGACCACGGGGCGTGGGTTTCTGAGGACTTCCAACGGTGACATTATCCGAACGTCCGTTATATTCTCCGGTAATTATCAAAGCCAGGCCAGGAAGCATAAAATCACGGTGGCAGAATTGCAAAGCCAGCCCGCCGCCCTCACGTTCATCATTTTTTCTATTAATGGATTTCGGAGTTTCATCCTTATAAATATGATAACCAAACAGAGTGCGTACGAAGGCATCTTGATAGTACTTCACAGCTTCATATTTGCGCTGAGCGTTATAATAGGTCCCCAAAAGCCCCCCGATTATTTTCTGATTCTTCGAAATATAACTCAAGCCGCCGCGCAATTCAGTATTCCGGGCGATAATCTCGCATTGGGTATAGACATCCTTCAAACTTTGTTCAACTCCGTAATTAATCTCAAGCCCGAGATGCAGGCGTTTGGTTAAGGCATAGTCATAAAGAAAATTAATTTGCGGGCTATTATAAGTTGTCGTGCCAGTGGTCGTATCCAGAAAAGCAATATATTCGTCATAAATATTTTTTTCCAAAGAGTGGTAGAGATCACGCTGAATAGTCCGATTAAACCTGATTCCAGTAACCAGGGTGTTGCGCTCATTGAGATGTTTGGCGGAATGAAAATTAAGGGCATAATCTTCCTGACGCCGCGGGTCATATAGCCGTCTAAAGACATTATTATCATTGGTAGCTTGCATCTGATAGAAATCGAGATTATCCGGATAAGAAATGCCGTAGAAGGCGGGATTGCCGGATAGGTCATAAATAGTGAGATTATACTGATTCATTAAATTACGCGGCTGAATCTCACGCCCAAGCGGATTGTCAATAGCGAATAATGGAGTAATGAATACCAGTCCAATCACTACTCCTACAAATAGGCATTTTTTTATAAAATCACTATTCGTTCTCATGGTGATGGGTGATGATATCCTGGGGTAGGCGGTTTAATAATTACGAAGTCGTTAAAGGAATTATTGGTATCAAAGCCAGGCAGAATCCGCTCAACCGACTGCCCGCTATACTTCTGATTGCCAACGCCAGCCCAACCGGCGTCTAAAATTTTATCAATGTTTTTGGTTGTCTGTTCGCTAGGGCTTTTACTGTTGTATTCCACGCAATCCACTACGGTACCGATATCGAGTCCGTCGGTCATAACCGAGTCGCTACCATCGGCGAGTGCGATGACGTTTGTTGATAGATTGATCATAAAATCTACGGTTCTACCCGGTACGATATTAGCTAAATTTGGAACATTAAGATTATCTATGTCGCCGAAATCCATAGCATTGACAAATTCCCAATCGGCTCCAGAAAGATCAACGCTGGTGCTGTATAACTCCAGCCAATTAACTGCATCCTGGGCAAGGACGACAAATTCACCTGGTTGAACCGGATATTCTCGGCCGGTCAGCGGTGTGCCAGGAAAGCGGAAAGCATAGGTTACAGACGTCAACATATGATAAATCCGGCAGACGATCATTCCGTCCAGATATTGAACCTCATCCGAGGAATTATACAGCTCGATAAATTGATCGTAAAACCAATTATTCCGATTTTCGGGGCCAGTGTAATAAATCTCATTGATTTTCAAGCCAGGCCGGAGGTTAGCGGTAATGGTATAAATTGTATCGGTGCCTATCCCGGTTTCGGAGGGAGTAATCGCCACAATCGTGTCAATCAGAGTATAGCTTATGAGCGAATCCAGTCTTCTATTCCCAAAACTATCAATGAACGGCAACTCGACTTTGGCTTTCACCTGCGGATCATAAATCGCCCAGGGCAAATTTTCAAAAACCACTACCCCTGAATCATTAGTAGTTGCGCAATAATCATCAAGGTTATAGTCGCCAGTATGAATTTTGACATCGACCTTTGATAGTCTCTCATCGTAACCGAGGGTAGAGTCCCGATACACCAATACCAGTTTTAAAGTATAAATGCCATCGAATTCCGTTGGTTTCTGGTGAAAACAGTTCGTTAAATTCAAGAGTAAGATAACGGTTAAAAGTGCAGCTTTTTTTACCATTGAGCACTCACTTCCAATCCGTAAAAAATCGGCGGATTATGTTCGTTTAACGAACCATCGAAATTTTTCCATACAGCCCGGTCATCCAATATATTATTCACAAACAAGGAAATTTCCACACTTTGAGAGAGCGACTTGGTAACTCGGAAATTGAAGAGCCACCGACCGCCGGTATCCCGCAGATAACGCTCATAATAATAGGTCATCCCCTGATACCACAAGTAAGTCACGCCATTTTCAGTCTTATAAGTCGAATTGCTGCGGTAAATACGCTTGAAATGTTCGAGAGGCACTTGTTGAGCATCGAGTGTAACCCAGATGCCGAGCCGATTGCTGATATAATTAATCTGATAGTCTATGATGATCTTTTCACTCCAGTATGACTCCGGCTTGTACCAAATATCTTCCCAATTTTCCGGGTTAGCATCATAGACCAAGCCAGTTTTGCCGTTTTTATTGAACCGATAGGTGACATTTAACCGGTATTGGAAATTGTGGATGCGCTGGGTGCGCATCGTAAATTCGATCCCATTCGAACGACTCCAGCCTCGATTTTCGAAACGCTCCCAAGCCGCGGCGGTAATCGTATCCGGATTAATTTCATAGCCATAAGGATAACTGACCGTAACCGGCATATTGTCCGAGGCTTGATAATAGCCGGTCAGGGAAAAACCTATCAGATCGCTGAATTTCCAATCGAGAGAAGCTTCATATTTATCAATGGAATAAGCCTGTAAATCCGGATTATACTGCAGGTGCACTTCTTCTATGATTGTATCACCTGAGGCATATTTGAAATAATCTGGAGCTTTAAAAATGTGCCCTAAGGAAATATCCTTAACGCTTCGGCCGGCGCCCAAGCGCATCTGCCAATCTTCAGTGATTGAGTACTGCAAATTCAGACGGGGACTTAGAAAATCTCCGTGCTCTGATTTGAGAAAGGCTTTTTCCTTGAACATATTTTTGAAATTGAATCCAATCGGAGAGTAAGCGTCATAGCGTAAACCAGCCATCAGTTTATAGCGCCGCGCGAGCATTTTGCCCTCGAGGACATCCTCAGCATAGAAACTCAGGGACGTCAAATCGGGATAATCATCGAAAGCATAGGAGCGATGCGAGGAATATTGCCCGTAATAGGGGAAATTTTCGTCAATTACTACGCCGTCCCCGGTGTTTTTTTCATAATTGACTTCCCCGCCGAATAAAAGATTATGCTTTGTATGCTTCGTTGTCAAGGCGATTTTACGTTGGATTTTTCCGGCAATTTTCCATTCTTCGCCGATTTCTTTCATCTTGCCGATAAATCCCGGCAAAATTTTAATCAGGGTTGTATCAATCGCGATTCCCGTGACCGAATCCACGACAGTTGTATCATATTTAAGAATATAATTTTCCGCCACCCATTTGGATTTATAGTTTCTTTTATTATTAAGATTAACCGAGAAGACGCCTTTCCAACTTTTAGCCTCGCTATCTTTATAAATAAAATTGAAATCGCCGGTTGCCAGAAATCCTTTATCATAAGAAGCCATCTGATAAACGTCAGTGGGTTTTTCATTATCGAGCA
>JAGNGI010000026.1:17774-25344 GCA_018002295.1 Fidelibacterota bacterium | reverse complement strand
CGAGCCATTTTACGATAATCTGCCACGTAAATTAGGTTGACAGGCGCCTGGGCAACGAATTCCTGCCGACCACAAAGGTTTCGCAGATCACCCTTAGCTATCAAATGAAGAGCATGCTCCTTAGGATCGTACCGATAAATGCCCTCCTTCATAACTACATAGATATCGATTTCTTGTTGATTCATAGCACTGGGCGCGGTGCGTTTGCCAGATTCAGGCCGATTGATGCCGTCTGCTGCCCAGAGTAGATTCGACAAGGTCTGAAGTGAAAGTGGTTTGGGACTGAATTGGCGGTTGCTCTGGCGCTCATTCAGCGCTTGCATTAGCGGTTTGCCGCGATCTAATTGCGGTGGTTGAAGTTTGATGACGGAAGTTACTTGAGTAATACCTACATTAACCATAATTGCTATCCCCATTAAAATTAGCATAATTGAGCTAGTGAGTTTCGTTCTCATTTTTTTGTTCTACTCCTATTTTATTTTTTTCTAAAATGATTCCAAAGCATTCTCAGACCTATTAACAAGGCGGCTACATAACCGAGTAAGCCAATTAACGAATAACCGAATAATTTGGGTCCTGCCATTGTCAGAATGACTAACGAGGAACCTACGACCAATGCCGCCAGAATTAATGCCAGCGAAAGTTGATTGGCGGCTTTACGGAACTCATCAATTAGGTGTTCAAGATTGCGGTGTTGAAATTGAATGGCAAAGTTACCTTCGGCGGCTTTTTTGAAAATTGCCTGTAGTCTGCCAGGCAGATCGGTCACTAAATCGGCAAAGTCGTCTAATACGAGAGTTCCGTTTCGCATAATCCGGCGCGGATTGTAACGGCGCAGGGTAATTTTTCTTAAATAAGGTTTCAAAGCTTCCAATACGTCGAAATTCGGCCAGAGAATACGCGCCAATCCTTCCACTGTAACCAGAGCTTTCAACATCAAAGCTAAATGCGAAGGAATACGCAGATGGTATTTCCGTACTAACTCAAAAAAGTCATCCATTAGAAGGCTCAGCTGTAAATCCTTTAAGGGCAATTCAGAATAATTATTGATATAGGTCATCAAGTCATACCGTAAATCATGGGCTACTGCTGATAAATCAGCACCAGTCAGGTCTTCCAACGAACGCAAGGTTCGGGTAATGTCTTTATGCAGAACGCCGACGACAACATGGCCGAGGTTATCTATGGTGTCTTCATCAATTTGACCAACCATACCGAAGTCTATCGGTGCGATAATGTTGCCAGGCAGGATCATTATATTACCAGGATGAGGATCTGCATGGAAAAAGCCAAATTCAAATACCTGGCGAAAACTGGCTTCGACGCCGCGCTGGGCGATTACTTGAAGATCTATACCAGCCGCTTCCAGTTGTTCGATTTCTGTAGCCTTAATCCCTTCTACCAGTTCCATTACTAATAGCTTTGAAGTACTATACTCCACGAAGTAATTCGGAATAAAGATAGCCTCATCACCGGCAAAAAATTTCCGAAAACGCCTCAGATTTCGACCTTCCAGTACAAAATCCAGTTCCTGGTGAATCGAACGATCAAATTCGCGTAGGAAAGCCAAAATATCAATAGCGAAGTTTTCCAGAAAATAATTTTGTATAATAGATGCCAAATCGTATAAAATTTCAATATCAGTATTGATGAGCGACTCAGCCTCAGGTCGCTGAACTTTAATAGCAACCGGTTCACCGCTTATTAGAACGCCTTTATGAACCTGAGCCAGGGATGCGGCTGCTAACGGTTCTGATTGAATATCCTGAAAAACGGTATCGGGTTCGCTTCCTAATTCAGTCTGAATTACATTAGCAATAACATCATAAGGGAGCGGTGAAACTTCGTCCTGAAGTTTAGCAAGTTCGGCGGCAATTTCAGCCGGAATAATATCTGGACGCAGACTTAAAACCTGCCCAATCTTGACAAAAGTTGGACCGAGTTCTTCCAACGCTCGACGGATTCGCTCCGCATGGGACAGACCACTGAATTGGTTCCGGCGACCGCGCGGGACAAATTTTTCACCGAAACGTGCAATCAGATCTTTACGGGCGGCATCCACTACATCAGAAAAACCGTACTTGATCAAAACCGAAATGATCTGATTATAGCGTTTGAGATGACGCCAAGTGCGGGAAACGGAAAAACGCCTCATCAGGGGATTTAATCTTTGCGCGCCTGACGGGATTTAACCTGTTTTTTGAGCTCTTCAAATTCCGAACGAGTTGGAATGTCAAGAGCTTTCAGGGCTTTCTCCATTTCTTTTTGAATAAATTTGCGAGTTTCCTGTTGACTTTGCTCAATAGACTTCAAGATTTCATTCAGCAGGCTGGTTTTGTCTTCACGAGCAATTTCACCGCGTTTAACCAGGTCTTCCAACAGGTTTTCAGCTTTCTCCTTGGTTAAGGAAACAGCACCAACACTTGCCAGCAAAATTTTTTTAATCAGCTCACTCATAATGCATTCTCCTTTTTTACAATATTATTTTAATCAACTTCAAGCGTAAAAGCAATTTTACATCTTCTTGTCACGCCCCTTAAAATAAATTATATTTACCGTAGAATGATACAGAATCGCGAGAAATATTTCCCTAAAAAATTTCTGGGTAATATCGTGACTTTAATTGCCGGATTGGTTGTTCTGGTCGCGGCGGTCGTTTTCGGATTCTTCAGTCAACCGGGCGAATTTGAAAATAGTGACATCGTCTTAGATTGCCTTTCTCAAAATGTGGAAATTCTCACCGGAGTGGATGGCATTACCCATATTAGTGCCGCTAATGATGCTGATCTTCTGCGAACTATTGGCTATCTCCAAGCCACCCGACAATTGCCAAATCTGGATCGTCTCTTGCGCTTAGCTACTGGCCAGATGTCTGCCGCACATGGTAAAAAATTTATCGAATTGGACATCGCCGCCCACCAACTTGATTTTGTTACCTTAGCCGAACAGACACTGGCAGAACTTTCGCCCGAAGCACAGACACTTTTTGAGGCTTATTGCGCAGGAATAAATGCTTTCATCGCCACTCAGCGCCATTCAGTTGCCCAACAATTCCGCCTGGCCGGTTATGAACCGCACAAATGGGAACCAGCCGAATGTCTCGCCATTTTACAGTTATTTAAATGGGCTTATTTAAGCCAATGGAATGAAAAAATCGTGATTTACAAAACCGGCGAAGTGTTCGGGGAGGAACGAACTCGCGACGGATTTCCCCTGATTGAGCCAAGTACTGTCCGCGAATCGGGTTACCAAAACACCTTCTTTGCCAGCCTTAATCAGCTCTATCGGGATGGAATTAGCTTGCGCCAGGCTATGAACCTTTTCCCGAGTAAAAATAAATCGCTAGCCTGGGTATTGGCTGGTAAAAACGTTCCCGCTGACCAGACTCGACTATTTTTTGAAAATAATTGGTTTAACTCTTACGATTTCATTTTCGATATGGCGGTTCTCGACCGGCGAATGGTCGGTTTGTTTTTTCCGGGCGTCCCGATTTGCCTTGCCGGCTGTAATCAGCAGGTAGCATTTGGGACTAACTGGTTGCCCGAAAATGAGGTCAATTTGTTGGTAGTTCGGATCAATCCGGCTAGTGAACAATATTTAGCGCAAGACGGCTGGCACAATCTTCGAAAGCGTAGCACGCAGATTGCCGTCCGCAGTGACCATAAGCAGGAGGTTACATTTTATCATACTGATCAGGGTGTAATTCTCGATTATCCAATCGAGTCGGTTGATACGGTTGCGTACGCTATCGTCCCGAAATGGCAGGCGGTTACTGCCTCAGAAATAAATCAACGAGTAGCATTAATGTTAATTGGTAATAACGACGCCGCAAGAGTTATGACTGAAGTCAGTTCCAATCTGCCGGGTCTTGTTTATCTCGACCAAAAAGGTAAATATGGTTCCTCCGCTTTGCCCAAACCGCTGTCGCCTAATCTTAGCACTAATTGCTTGACGCCCTTCACGATTGACGATTGGCGTTTTTCATCTCAATTCACGATAGATTCACTGAAAAGTCATTTTTTACCGGATTGGCAAGACCAACCTAAAGCGTTATTTTCTGAATCCACTGACGAATTTTTTCCAATCCTCGCTACCGATAAATATTTCACAAGATTGATCAAAGAGGTACGCGCCGCCCTACCAGATACGATTTTTACGCACAAGACAGAACTCCAAGCCTATCAGAATCTAATTAAGTGGGATGGTCGCTATGCTAAAACCGCCGTCGGTCCAACGATTTATCAGGCTTTTCTGAAAGCGCTAATGCGAAATATTTACAGCGATGAACTAAATTTAGTTGACTCGGAAACATTTCAGCAATTTGCCAATTCCGGTGATTTTGCCGTGCAAAATTTGCTGGTATTAATCGAGAAAGGCGAGAGCAATTGGTTTGATAATCTACGAACACCTGATTTTGTTGAATGGCAGGGAGAAATTATTCGCCAATCATTCAAGGAAGCGGTGCAGTTGATCGAAGAAAAATACTCGCCGAATTTATCCGAATGGCAATGGGGACGAGTAAATCAGGATTTCGTATGGGGCAACAACATAAAAGGAAAAAAATTTTCAAATAGCAAAAGTGTTAGTCTCAACTCTTCCGGCGCGGTCCAAACTATAATCTTACAACCTGCCGGAAGCGAAACGACTTGTTACATTGCAGTCAACGGTACAACGAATCCAGTAGAACCAGTCAATTTGTTGACTGATCGAACGGAACTACTGCGAAATGGTGCTCATATTATGACTTTAAAAGCCAGCCCAAAAAAGTAAGGAGAGTAATTTGCTTGAGGTAATCAAATCTACCATAATGATAACCGGCTTCGTTTTCACTATGATGCTGGTAATCGAATATTTAAACGTTCAGACTCGGGGAAAATGGCACAAATTACTCAAGGGACGAAAGTGGCGGCAATATGTTCTAGGAGCGTTGCTTGGCATAATTCCAGGCTGTCTCGGTTCATTTGCGATGGTCACGCTTTACACTCACCGCTTAGTATCCATAGGCGCCGTAGTAACAACGATGATCGCAACCAGCGGCGACGAGGCTTATGTAATGTTTGCCCTCTTCCCCGGCAAAGCTTTGTTATTGAATGTAATTTTAGCCATCATTGCGCTCCCGGTTGGCGTGCTAGCCGATCTTTTATTTCGCAAAAAATATGACGTAGTAACTGCTCATGACTTACCGATACATGATGAATACTGTGAGTGCTTTCAGCGGGGAAAGATTTTAGAACAATTACGCTCTATTACTCTCGAACGATTTCTGTTAATTTTAATTATGGCGGCGATTTTGCTAGCCGCCGCGAGCGGTTTCATCGCCGGAGAGGAAGAGGGCTGGGTGCGAATTACGTTAATTATTACTTCGATAGTCGGGCTGGCGATTGTTGCGACGGTTCCTGACCACTTTCTGAAGGAACATCTCTGGGAACACGTTACTAAACGGCATGTGCCCAGAATTTTTTTCTGGACACTCGGAGCTTTGATAGTGATCCAGATTTTGACCAATTACCTAAATATCGAGCACTTTTTGCAATTGCAACAGGCATGCATCCTGGTTTTACTAATCGCCTGTTTGGTTGGAATAATTCCCGAATCGGGACCGCATTTAATTTTCGTGACAATGTTCGCCGAAGGGCTGGTGCCATTTAGTATTTTACTTGCCAGTTCGATTGTCCAAGACGGTCACGGTATGTTGCCGATGCTGGCGCATTCGCGGCGTGATTTTGTTCGCATCAAGGCTGTCAATTTTGGGTTTGGTCTATTAGTCGGTTTGATTGGGCTGTGGCTTGGTTTTTAATCCATTATTCAAAACGTCAGGAATAAGAAATTGAATAAAGCATTTACTTTCCTTGATCTAACCCATACCCTGGAAAACGGTATGCCGACCTTTCCGGGCGACCGTCCTAAGCCGCGAATTATTACGCGCAGTGAGACGCAATTTACGATTTCAGAAATTCATTTAGGCACTCATTATGGAACGCATATTGACGCACCGCGCCATTTTTTGCCAGATGGAAAAAGCATCGCTGATTTTAATGTAGACCGCTTTACCGGCGCGGCGCTTGGTTTGCATCGTGATTCGGCTGGCACATCCCCTCTGTATCTGGATGACGAAGAAATTGAATTAATTCGAAACTTTAAGCCGCAGTGGCTGATTCTGCGCACTGGATTTGACCGGTTTTGGAGTCAGCCGAGTTATTTTTTAGAACATCCCTATCTATCGGTTGAACTTGCCCAGCAATTAATTGATCTAAAAATTAAGGGTATCGGCGGCGATTTCCCGAGTATGGATGCCGCTAATGCCGCCGGGCAAAATTTTCCAATTCACCATCTCTTAATGGAACATGAAGTATTAATTATCGAGAATCTGACCAATCTCGGTGCGCTACCAACGCAGGAACTTTTTCACTTGATTGCTCTGCCGCTCAAGATTGCTACCGATGGCGCCCCCGCCCGGGTAGTAGCATGGTTTTAGACAGGACTGACCGGATTTAGGTTTTTTTAGCAGAATTAGCCTGACAAAATATTTAAGGAAATATTTTCAATGAAAGAAGTAGTTATCATTGGAGAAATCCTGGAGATTTAATTGGATTCCTTTGTTGAACTATAGCAGAATCTTTTATAAAAATACTGTCAAGCCTGTTTACTATCCTTCCGACTCAGACGCACGATTTCATTTCGCATTTGTATTAGAAATTCGAGGTTTTTCGTCCAATAATAATCGGGGTAAGTCCAAGGTAGAATTTTGAATTGGCCATGTTCGTATATTAGCGTTACCTCCGCGAAGACACCATCACCGCAATAGATTCGATGCGAGAAATTTTTAGTAGAGAATAAAACTAATTTCGACGGTTCGAGGTAGCCCGGGTCAAGATTCACTTGCCGATAGGACTGACCGCTAGAATTATCAACGAATTGGGATTCGATTTGGTTGCTCCAGACCTTAATTTGGTGAATATTTTCCAAGCTGGTAGGTTGTTTGAAAATGAAAAATTGCTTCTTTAAATCCCTTCCGAATTCCGATTCATAATAATTGGTGAAGTCGCTGACGGAAAAAAGCGGACCGGCGCCCATTATTTCACCAAAACGAGTCCGCACCTCCTCCAGTGCGACTTGGCGTTGATGCTCACTCGCAGACATTATTGCTAAAAATAAATGACCTTGCGGTGCGGATTTAATCTGTCCCATCACTTGCCTCATTAGAAATTTGGTTATTGCCTCGATTTTCGGCATTGCGTTCATTGGCTACTTGGCGCAGAGCTAAGTAATCTTCATAGCTGAGATTGCGGGAAAGGAACGGAAAAATCGTGGCGTTGGTCATCAGCGGATCCTGATCGTCGCTAACATAACCAAGCCCACGCGCGCGCTCCCATTCTATCGTGCCGGGAATCGGCGAAAAAGATGCCAGTTTTACAATCACACCCTGATCGGCGACGAAATTAATACTATCAATAATCTGCTGGCGAGTTTGACCGGGTAAGCCCATAATCAGGTAAGTTTCCAGTGAATTCCGCGCAAACCCGGCTTTAGCCAGGTTATTGACAGCGTCCGTGTAATTCGCATTATTGAC
>JAGNGI010000026.1:0-17674 GCA_018002295.1 Fidelibacterota bacterium | reverse complement strand
AAAACGTCGCGGGTAGCGCGCCAGCACCGGTGGTTTAGCAATGATGGTTTTACGATATTTGCCCCGTCCGTCATTGAACTTATCATTACTGGTATCCTGCCAGCGTTGACGGTCCATTAAATCGAGTAATTCGATTTCATAACCGTAGTTTTGTAGAAATTTGGCAATATACAGCAAGCCCAGCGGCTTTGACCACAAATCAAAAGCGGTAAAATCGGCGATCCAGGGATTAATTAGTAATAAACTTCTATCAGACATAATTAAAATCTATTGAATTTCCATGCTGATAAAAAGTGTTTAATACATCCGGTCAGTTCTGAGGATATTTTAACGAGTGAACTCACTACAAGATGAATGCTTACCTCGAATAGAAATAGTCAAAAAAACCAAAGTGGAGTCCGGGTTAGTAAGCTGATATATTTTGATAGCTGGTTGGCTTATTTCGAGAATAGTAAGCTTATAGTTCTGGTCGGTAGCTAAGAGTAAGGAGATTGGGATAACCCAGCCCATCCGGCATAAAAATAAAGGCATAATCAATTTCGAACCGCCCGAAATTTAGACCGGCGCCCAGGGCAGTCCGATTGATTGTCCCGACCCGTTCGTAGCCGCCTCGAATTTTGATTAAGTTCGTGAACGCCACCTCTCCGCCGACCTGAAAGTAGGTTTTTTCGGTTACCAAATTAGCGATTAAATTTATCCCGAGATTAACATTAAAAGGGCTGTCGGCGAAAATTTCCGGCCGTACGATTCCTATTTTGAAAAGAGTCGGCAAAGTCGTAGCCTTATCTTTCAGCGTTTGCATCTGGCCAATGTTATTTAGCGATAATGCTAAATCCATCCCGCTCGGAATGTGCCAGTGAGTAGCAACGTCAAATGCTACCCCACCGGCATTCTCGGCGTAGAGGTGCTCGTAGAGATATTTCACGGTACAACCAATAGACGATTTCGAAAAAATTGGATAAGCATATCCGACGGCGGCTGACATATATTGCGCTTCGACCTCACCTAACGATTCGTCAGAAGGAATGTCTCGAATTTCGATACCTGGAATCTTGACGAAATTAAGCCCGAATCCGAGATTGCCTTTTTTGAGAGGAAGCGTGGCCGCCAGAGCGTCGCCGCTGACATCGGCAAACCAGAAATTATGGCTGAAGCCGATCTTGGTGTCGTCATTTATAATTCCAATCGGGTTATCGAAAATGGTAAATGGCGTGCCGCTGACTTGGGCAAAAACGCCCATCGTCGAAGCAGTTTGAGCTGAAACTGGGATTTTTAAAAACGCCATTCCTGATTCGCCGCTTTCGGCCTGTAAAAACATGCCGGTGATAATTATGATAAATCCTGTTCTTAATTTTTGTCGCATAGTAACCATCAAAATTGAAATTGCCATGAAAAAATGTGAGTCGTGCCTTCACCAACGGCACCTATTATAAAAGAATAATCTAATTGAGTAGTCATATTAGCAATAAAACCATATGCCAGACCCGCTCCAAAAGTCGGACTTAGTTGGTTCATCCCGATCCGCAAAAATGCCAGGTTGCGATAAACATATTCGGCACCGCAATGAGTTTGCCAGACATTCTGATCGGAGACTCCAACATCTCCGACGAAGGTCAGCTCCTGTATGGGTTTAATAGCCAGACCAAATTTGAGTATCTGGGGAAAATTTTCTTTATAACTACTGCCTTCTTCACCAAATAAATCCTGTGTATTCCAGTTATAACCGGCACCGATGTCCTTGAATTGCAAGCCAGCCGTAAGCCATTCCAATGGCTGATAAAGAACACCAAAATCGAATCCGAGTCCAGTAGCGCTGACGTCGAGCATTTGATTATGTAAAATTTTAAAATTAATACCGAGAGAGATTCGGGGATGAAAGGCGTTAGCAAAGGAAATCAAGACCACGTTCTCGCCGGTTTGGTAAGTTTCATCAACCTGACCAATGGAATTGCGACCTTCGATGTCCTTTACTCCAGCATGAAGCCAGGATACTCCCACACCGGCATTTGGCGGAAGCGGAACCGATAATCCGATAAAGTGAAACTGGCGATCAAGACTCAAAAAAGAATAGGAAAGCGCTAAATTTCTTTCATCCATATATGCCAAACCAGCTGGATTATAGTAAATTCCAAAACCGTTAGATGGAAAGGCAACTCCCGAATTACCCATCGCTGTTGCGCGAGCTCCGAGACCCATTCGCAGAAAAGCCCCGGCATAACCAGCATTGTCATTCGTTTCGCCTTGCAATAGCGCCGTCGAAAAAATTAGAATTAATATAAGATTCAAAAACTTGCGCATAATTAATTGATCACGATCAGTTTTGTCCAGTGCTCCACTTCATTTCCATTTGATTTTTGGATCAGTTTGCAGAAATAAGTGCCATTGGCTACAATCTCGCCATTCGTTGCCCGACCATTCCAGATCAAATGATGATCTCCGGCATCCATAACCATCTTCCAATCACTACGGTAAACTTGTTCCATCGCAAAATTATAGATTTCCAGTCGAACCGATGCGGGCTGATCTATATTATATTGAATACGAACATGGCCATCATCACCTATTACATTTTGATAACGCGGCGCAAACGGATTGGGATAGGCATAAATGGCTGGTTGACCGGGGCTTTTGGTCGAAACAGCCGAATGATAAACTGTCCAGGTCAATCCATCGCTAGCGGTTTTGGCGACGCCGTCTCCGGTGCCGACCCATAAATAGGTTGGACCTTCGCGTCGATCAACTTCTGCCGCGTAAAAATACTGGGTTAAAATTTGTTCACCGGAAGCAATATCGGCAATCGGTGTATAAATAGCCCAATTTTCACCATCAATTGACTTGAATAAGCCTCTCTCCGTACAGACATAGACGATTGAATCCTGAAAGGCAAAATTATAAGGGCGTTCATTGACTAAGGTTGTCGTCCAAGTCAACCCACCGTCACTGGTCTTGCTAACAGCCCGATATTCTCCGCTTTCTCCGACTGTCAATGTGGCGGCCCAGATGGTCTCTTTGCCTTTCCAAAGTTGGCGGTCAATTGCTACAACGAAATTACCGGAAATTGCGGAATTCTGGGCGTTAAATTTGCGCCAGCTAATGCACTCAGGAGATTCAACTATGCCGAGATTAATTCCATCAGCTGTCCCGATCCAGATCGTATCGCCATAAGCCAGTATGCTAAAACCTTTATGATTATGATTGCCATCCGGTGGATCGCGCGGATTAATCTCGAAGTCTATCAGATCATCACAGTCCAAATTATTAAGGTCATCAGACGGTAAAGGAATTCTTTGCCAGGTCTGTCCCATATCAGCGCTCCGCCGAATACCACCAGCCCAGCTAACGATATAGACGTAATCATCAGTTATAGCAATATCCCAAGTGGTATTATTGATCGGTGTCGTTACCGGCAAAAAGGAAACACTCTGATTATTCCATTCAGCACTATTATCGGCTGGATCGTCAATTGGTTGCGGGACGAAAGTCCAATTTTTCCCTTTATCAATAGAAAATGCCAGACCGCCGCCGGTTTGTTGGTAACCGTAAGATTGGATCAGCGAATCAAACACGGCCGCTACCCAGATCGTATCGCCCTTGACCGCTATCGCCGAAATACCGCCGCGTGGCAAATTATTCAACCCGGGATAAAAACTTACGAACGTCTGGCCGAAATCCGGGCTCATACTCAAACCGCCGCCCGTCGCAAACCACATCAAGGAATCGCCCTGACTGACAATTTCCGTTACACTATTGCTTGCCAGACCCAAAAAGGTGTTGTCACTATCCAGGGTTGGTTTAGCCAGACGAAAAGCCTGACTAAAACCGGAGGTGAAGAGAAATCCTATTATGAATAAAATCGCCGGATATTTTTTCATTGGGTAATCACCAGATAATCATCATTGACGTCATAACGCGCCGGTTTGGTAAGGTCGGAAACGCGCACTTTACAGTAATCGGTAACCTGAGTAGCCGGTACAGTCCAGTCATAATACTTCAAAGCGGCCGCGGTTGTATCGGCGACAATCCAGTCTGGATTGGTCTCATTGGCATTAAAAGTGTACTCGATTTTTACCTGACTAAGATAGGCATACTCCCACATAATTCTTAGAGTTTGACCGAAACGCAGGGTCAGGGCACTGGCTGGGGCTGTAATATGAATTCCCGGACTGGCGATTTTTAATGTTATGGTATCGCTCATCGCCCCGGAATAATCTTCAGCGAAGAAATAGAACGTATATAGACCTTGGAGCTCACTTTCAGGATTAGAAGGCTGAAAAACCGTGAAAATGCCATCTCTGGCTTTTTCATCGCCATATTCTCCTGCATCATTTAAATAAAAGTACGGATCAAAAAATTGCCCGTCGGGACGCAGGATCGAATAGTAAACACCTACGATATCATCATAGCCCTGTTTATCGGTTACACTGAAATAAAATTTCAAGGTGTCCCATTTTTCAAAAGTCGTCGGTGCTGATAGCAGAAAGATTTCCGGAGGACTATTGGCTTGCACGAGTTCAGTCGCGGTGGCTGAATCGCTGACATTACCGTCCGCATCATAAGCCTGAACAAAGACCCGATAATACCCTTCATAGCTACCCAATTCAGTCGAATCTATTAAATAGGAAAAAACGCCGTCTTGCGTAATAATATCGCGCGGCGGACCGTCATCCGATAATTTTTCGCTCTTAAAAAGGACACCATTCATCGAGTCTATCGTATTGATTCGATATAGATTGAAAACTACCGAATCGAGATTATCCCAACCTTGGGCGTCCTCGACTTTGGCGGCAATAAACAGGCTATGATTCAATTCCGAATAATGTAAAGTCAGATTTTCAATAATCGGCGTGGGCTCAACGGTTTCCACAATTGATTGATTTTCGCAAGTCCAAAGCGTTAAAATCGTAATAAACAGGGCGGCAATTATTATTCTTTTCATTTACTTAATCACCAATGCCAGCCATTCATCTTCAGTATCTTGATCAAGGATTTCACGGCCGTAATTTAAGACCTTATTAGTAAAAATCTCATTTTCTTCTTTAAGCAGGCCGGTAAAAATCACCAGCGGACGATTTTGCTGGCGCACAAGCGCCTCCAATAATCGCAAATTGGATTGGCGTTCGATATTACTGACAATCAGATCGTAGTTATAATTTGGCAGGGCGGTTACATCGCCGATCTGAATCGCGACCTTTCGAGAGAGCCCATTCAACTCCAAATTTTCATTGAAATTATCAATGACCAGCGAGTCAATGTCCCAAGCGCTAACCTGAGCCGCCCCCAGCTTCAATGCCGCAATTGTTAAAATGCCGCTTCCGCAACCGGCATCCAATAGCACGTCGCCCGGTGTCAAGTATTTCTCCAGTATTAACAGGGCTAAGTGCGTAGTTGGATGAGTTCCGGTGCCAAATGCCATTCCGGGTTTTAGTACAATTTCTACCGGCACGTCTTTAAGCGGTTTTTCCCAGTAAGGACGTACAGCAATGCGTGGACTGATTGTCTGCGGTTTGAAATATTCCTGCCACCTGGTGCTCCAACCATTGTCAACGATTTCAGTGATGGTGATATTAAGTTGAGGCCATTCAGCCGCAATGAGCTCCGGCAACGACAATTTCATATTTAGGGGAAAATAGATTTCATAGTCCGTATCGGTTTCCTGAAGTCCGAGCATACCCCATTGGATCAGCCGGGCAATTATGAGTTCTTCATTTCCGGCGCTTTTGGGGACAAGCACTTTAAGCCAGCGTTGAGAGGTCGCAATCATCTTCGCTACCTTTCTTCAGAACCGTAAAAAATGTAATCGTAAAGGACTGTGCCGACGATTTCCAAACTTTCCGCACTACACTTATCGGGTGTGTCGAGCGTCGTGTGCCAGTAATTGATAAACCGGTTAGGATACTGAAAATCAATTAAATCAACCGACGGAATCCCAGCGTGTTGAATCAACATTAGGTGGTCATCGTAAATTTCCTCATCAATCTGATGAACAAAGGCGCTGAAGTTATGCCGATCGGCAATAGCCCAGAGTTTTTTGATTAATTGGGGATGGCTCTTGACCGAATTTCGCTCGACCGGGATCCGCAAATCGGCGTCGCCAATCATATCAATGATAATAGCTTCTTCGGGTTTGGGAATCGGCAAGTTTTTGGCAAAATATTCTGAGCCGAGGCAGTAATAATCCAGTGTGCCAGGGAAGCCGTAATCTTCACCGTCAAAAAACACCAGATAAATAGTGCGGGGCGGTTGTTGTCGAGATAGAATCTCCGCTAGATGCATCAAGACTGCTACGCCACTGGCGCCATCATTAGCGCCGATAATCGGAGTTTCGCGTTTAGCCGGATCGGGGTCATACTCGGCACGAGGTCGGGTATCCCAATGAGCACCGATTAACAAGCCATTAGTGCTTCGAATATTAAATCCTGCGATGATATTTGTCAGATTTAAAATCTTATTTTCCTCAGGAATCAAGTACTCGAAATCCTGAATGATCAAAGTATCAGCCAGCGGTTTCAAAAACTCTATCAGCATTGTGCGCTGAGCAGAATGCCCGGGCGATCCGGGATTTCGCGGGCCTAAATCACACTGCTGATTTAAAAACTGAAAGGCTCTTCCACTATCAAATTTGCCACCGCCGGATGAGCATGCTGAAATCAAAATTAATATTAAATAAAAACTTTTTTTCACTACTAACCTCGAATTGCTATATTGACGTCGAAACCGTAGTTGCGGGTGACGCGCTTGCCGGTTAACCTGTTATAACTTTCGCCATACTCGAAAAACAGACCGCCAGTAACTTTGTCGGTAAAAGTATAATTGATCCGTGGAGTAGTTTTCCAACTATTACTTTTGGCGGTGACGGCAAATTTAGTAGCGGAGCCCTGTTTGGCACGAGTCGTCGAATTGGTATAATCGAAATTGGCTGAAAAAGTGATATTGTTTTTGAGCTGTTTATCTTTCATAAAGGGTAAAGGAATGGATAAGCCGCCTTTTTTTTGCCAGCTCAGGCTGATGGAAGCGCCGGCATCATCTATGATAGTAGTACCACCGGACGCATTATTGATAGATTGACCGCTGGTGACCCGGGCACTGGCACTGATGTCATTCACGAATTGCATAGAAAGCCCAATCAGCGGCTGAAAGTACCTTTTATAAGACGAGCTCATCTCTTTGCCATTTTGAGTAATGATAGACTCTTTGCCAGAAAAGCCGTGGTCGAGAGAAAGTTTCTTAAAGTACTTAGAAAAAATTTTGTATTTTTCCAGTTGACTCCAGGTCAACGACCAGCTGGGAAATGGGAAGCCATCCTTTCCATTGATGCCGGACGGAATATAGTCACGGGTCAACGTGCGACTTACCGTACTTTGAGACTGGGTATTCGAGACATTTTGCGCAAAACTCAGCGGAATAACTACGTTTGAGAACAAATTTATACCGGAGCGAACCGAGAAATCGAAGCTGTTGCTGGTATTTTCTGCACTGGTGGGAATATATTCTTCCATCACAAATGGTATCCCAGGATCGCGCGTTAGACCCATTCGATATTGCCAATCGGGAGTACCCGTTCGATACTGATTGGTAATTGAATTATTTAGCGAAAGATTGAAATTAAAAGGCTGGATCTTTTTCAGATACTTGGCAACGATCTGGGTTATATTTACTTCTGGTTTCTTGACATCGTCAACTGGCTTAGGCATTTGTTCCAGTGTCTGTCCTGAAGTAGGTTTTAAATCTTCTCCTTTATCAATGGTCGATCCTGGTTTTCGCGGTCGTTTTTCACCGGATTTTTGATCAGTCCGGGTTGAGTCGCCTGTAATCGGCGCCGGTTCGGCTGTTTTGGGCTGATTCAGGGCACCAGTTTGCGTTGCTCGACGCCCACCGGTAGTTTGACCGGGAGGAGTAGGAGTTGGAGATGGAGCCGGGGCAGTACCACTAGGTTTAAACAATGATGAAAATATTGCCGATGGATCGAGGCTAAAGGTACTGGTCAAACGGTTCTGATTAGAGATGGCATCAACACTTGCGGAATTACTGCCAATAGGCTCTCTCCAGTTAAAATTGGACGTATAGTTAAAGGTAGGGTTGAACCATTTGGCGATTTTGGGATTGAAATTGACCGAATAAGACTCTCTCATATTAGTAATCTGTCCCGGATTGGCAGATTTTAGAATTTCCCATTGATTCTGCCATAATTCGATCAGGTCATTTTCAAGATTTAATGTATAGTTGGCACTAAGGTTATCAAATATTTTATAACCTAACGATAAATTGCGGTTGAGTCCAAAGCTATTGCTGGAAGTTATAGTTGTGCCATAGCGAGGAATACTATATGATTCACTGCGACCGGCATCTGCCGCGACTGTCAAGGCGTTCGGGAAATAATAAAAGCGGATTTCGCTGAGTTTATTTCCGATAAGCGGCACCGAAGATGTCCACTTGAAAATATTTATATATTTATCTTTTGGAAAGGGAAAATTATAGGAAATGCTGGCTTTGTACGACTCACTTTGCGATTCGCGGACGGTTACCGAGCTGGCATCGGTCCAGGTAGCGTTAGCACTGATTTTTATCTGGTCTATGGTATATTTAGTTAGCCAGAAGTCCGAAGCCCGCTTTTCAATCGAGGTGTTTACTCCGTAACTATGCGAGATGTCCAGCAGGCTATCGGGAGCATTTTCTTTCATCAGAATATCACTGCCATAGATATATTTGCGCGTTCCGGTGGTTTGGGTATATGAGCCGCTAACCGGGAGGCGTAAGCCCCAGCTGGCCGGCGTGAATTTGTCCAGGGAAATACGACCGGTGGCTGTCAAGGCTTCGGTGGTTTTCAAATTTTCCGTCTGGAGGCTGGGACGCTGTTCAACCGTATGAAAATCCGCATCTCTATAGTTAACCGAAACGTCAAAGCTGGCTAAATCAGCTACGCGCAGGCTGGCTTTGGCGCGGTAGGCTATGCCCTTGTCCTTGCGAACCTCCGATAGGCGCAACTCATCCAGCCAGACCTGACCTTTGATAGTTCCGGTTTTAAATTTATTGACAGATCCGCTATTATCAGCCCGGTTGCGCAAACCGATATTAAGGTGTTTAACGTTTGCCAGCGAGGGTTTGCCGTAAATAATTATTTCTCGACCGGTATAAGCATCGTTTAATTTTTCTTTATAATGGCGAATCGTAACACCCGAAGTGTTAGTATATATCTGGTATTCACCTTCGCCGATGTAGTCATCTGCCGACTCGTAATTTTTCAATGAGGTTAGAAAATCGAGATCCAGTTCCATCTCGTTTTCCTCTGCCCAGCCGGGATAGATCGGTTGACGATATTCATAATAGTTCGTTGTCGTCGGCGAATTTTCGAATATTTTACCAAACCGGATAAAGAATTGAAGAGGGGTTTCTTCGCCTTCTGAGAATTGATAACCATCGGCTTTTAGTTCATGCCCGTTTACAAACAATTTCATTACTTTATAAGTGATATAGCTAGTTTCTTCGGCAAGCACTTTCTTGGCGGCGCAAAATTCGCCGGGGAATAAACCAGAACCCTCTTCAGGCAAATTCAAAACCAGAGCTTGTTCTTTGGTACGAATCTGGTTGATTTCATCATATTCACCCTGAACACCGGCTGGTGGCTCATAAAGGTCAGGATTATCTTCAGTGTTAATGACTGAAATCGAAAAGGAATTTTCATTGACAACGAAGATGGACGTATCGTCTTTAGCAATTCCGAGGTCTTCCCATTCATTACCCACCAATTCTACTTTAGCTATGAATACAGAATCTTCGCCGGTTAAGCCATCAAACCAGATACGACAGGCTCGGATGCTTTCCCAGCTAATATCTTTTCCCGTAGCGCTTTTGGAAAAGGCGGTCAGCGGAATTTGATAGAGTTTCCAGCCGGTGGGTCTGGAATCTATATAAGTCTTTCCGGCAATATACTCATTATTAGGGTCGGACAGATCAAAAGCGGCGGTAAAATAATCATTCGTCAGGTCTATGGCATAATTGTTGTTCAGGTCTTCCGAATTGGGAAAAAGGCCGTCGGTTTGTTTTTCATTGTTTTCGGTGCCGTTGATATAGCGATATTCTTTGGAACCTTCCGTATATTTCCAGTTATCAGAATGAGGATCAGATATATCACGTTTGTATTCGGTTAGCCTGGTATCGCCATAGGAGAGTTCACCGTACTTCGTGGTCACAATTTTTTCGTTTTTATCAACCAGCCCGTCAATACCAGTGTCTTCCCCTGGGTCTAGTAATCCGTTGCCCATTGTCAATCCGGCATCCGGGATATCTTCGGTATCAAGTTTTTTATTGGGGACTTGATCTTCACTGATTTGACCTAAATCAATATGAAGTGTGCCGGAATTGCCTTTTACCCAAATGTCAACATATTTGGTCGTAGATTGATCATAATAACTCTGGGGAAAGGCGTAGGTAATGCCGCCCCAGGCAGATTGAACGGGAGATACTCCATCCACTACCGCTATTGACCAATTCGGGTCAACACTCATTACCATAATTTCAGTGATATTATTTTGGGCGGTTGTACTTACTTCTTTATCAGGCCAGATACTTTTGGTTGGGACGCCTCCATAAGGATTAAACCAAAAAGTGAAACCGCGTTCATTCTCATCTTTGCCAAGGGGACAAGCCGCGTTTGACCAATAACGGCGCATAATCGGCGGAGACGTCACTCGTTTGGAACTTTCAAAGTCATCTATAAAACCGACGCCGTGGCGATCACCAGTTTCTTCGTTACTGAGAGTATTTGGGTTAGGCAAGACCTGTGCAACCTCGCCCTCGATATCAAAGGATGAAGCCGCATTGGTGCTGACTAATGGCAACCAGTTAACCGCTCGCGTTAGAAAATCCAGATTACGATTATAGCGTCCATTGATATCCCATACAAAATTGTGCATCGGTTCGTAACCGACTTCGACTTTTTCATCACTCACTGATTGCCCGAAATAAAGAGCAGTGGCACCGATGTAGCTGTTTTCACCAAAATCGTATTGTGCTCTGGCACCAAGGATCGTTTTTTTGTCCAATTGGAAAAACTGATTCTTTTCATATTTTACTTCTAATTTCGCATTTGGGTCGGTTGCATCTGATGTTAGAAGAGTTAACGTTCCTGAAAAATAATCTATAATGTAATCTTTCCCCCGCTCCAGAGTACTGTTTCCAAGGGTTACTGTTTCACTATTTTCGATAACCATAGCCCCAAGATTGAGAATCGAACTGCGATTTTTATAGCTTACCATAATCTTGAATTTAGTTTCGCTTAAAATGTCATTATCGGTTCGGTTGCTATCGTACATTGCCGAACAGTTATATATTTTGCTAATATTAGGATTGCGTTTGCCGGTGTTATCTGTCGAGTCGTACTGAAATGGGCGTAAATAGGGAAACCATAATTCACCGGAATACAAGTTTAGGATCGCTCCATTATTCATATCAATAACACCATCGGGAGTAGGATTACCGTTATTGTCAACCCGATCTAGTCCGAACATCTCCAGGAATTTCTTACCGGTCACTAAATCGTAATTTTGCTCACCCTCACCCAAAGTATAAACGATATCCAGTTCAAATCCGTCACTATTTATGCCGGTTGTACCCAAATAATAGATATTTTTGAATTCCAGATTCCAGCAGGGATGAGTGGGAAGCATTTCCTGAGGTTTAATCAATTTCAAAATTATATGAGCGGTAGAAGTATCAGAGCGATTATAATCTCCATATTCTTCGCCGGTGACAGTTACGTTATTATCGTCAGTCAAGCGGTAGGCAACTGCCAGTATTTCACCATCCTGTACTTGAGTTGTCATGCGAATATATCCCAAAGTCACATCGACATAATAATCCTTATTCAATTCCAGTAATTTAAAAATGCGGTTTTCGCTATAATCTTTATAAAGAGTAGTATCGCGGGGATCAACATAGGCGGTACCATAGGCACAACCGGCAGTTTCGATCGTCTGAGATTTATAGACCTGTAAATCCGTTACTTTCCCTCTTGGATCAGCGTGAAATAATTGATCGAACTGATAACCCCTATACATATTATCGCGAAAGAGAGTGTCGAGGAAAAAATAAAGATTTCGGCGATATTCGTATTCTTTGATGCTAATGTTCGAGGTCTGCGCCCCGCCATCTATACTCAGTTTTTCTTTTTTGCCTTTCTCGACGCTGGCGATTGCGGTAACATCAACGCCGCCAAATTTCATCAAAGCTTTAAGGCCAAACAAGCCATTGTTTTTGCCCGAAAAAGTTACGAATTGAGTACCGGGCAAGGACAGAGCGACATTACCGGCTTCCACTTTTTGAACAATTTCATCCTCTTTGCCGGTATAAATAATCTTCATAGCATTTTCAAAATCAAAGTCGCGCTCACTATCCTGGTCAACCAATATGCTAATCCGGTCGCCAATCTTACCCTCAATGTTCAATTGCTGTTTCTGATCAACGATAAAACTCGTCGAAGTTCCTTCCGCATAGCTACTGCTCACCTGTGAACGTTTCTGGGTTTGCAGACGTCCGTTAATATTAATATTACCGGAAACGCGCAAAGCCACGTGCTGACCGGCAATATCGGCACCGATTAGTTCCAGTTTATCACTGGCGGCTTTAGTGTCAGCCGGTTTGGCGGTAACAACTTCGACTAATTTATTATGCCAATTCAGGCGCTGTCTGAGATCAAAATAGCTAGCAACTGGAATTCCAATAGGAGTAAGGACTGGAGCACCGTTAAGATCATTGTAAAAAATAAAGTGCTGGCCGGATTTATCGAGGGTGTTAGTCACCTTCATCCCGGGAAATTGGACTTTGAGGATATTTTGGTTCAAGGTCACATAATCGGGTGAAATCAACGACAAACCGCGTTTGCTTTCGATATTAGCTGGCGTATAGCGATTAGACAGCCAGTCAATTTTTAAAGGAAATACGTCCGGCTCTCTGTCCGCGGCAAAACTTTGGACAAAGAACCCCATTAAAATAAATATGGGTAAAGTATATCTTTTTATCAGATTGATATTAATTTACTAACCTTTTAATATGGTGGTTATGGTGGTTAAACCGACGCAAAGCTTATTGCGCGCAGGGTAGCAATTCTAAAAAAAGTACCTCAAATATTGTCGGTTACAAATTTATCAACGGATTTTAATTTATTGGCTAATCGAGTGAACGCCTGACCGCGATGACTAAGGGAGTTCTTTTCACTTAAGTCCATTTCCGCAAAGGTTCGACCGAGTTGTGGTAGATAAAATACCGGATCGTAACCGAACCCGCCATTTCCGCGCGGTTGACGTAATATGATCCCGTCAATTTTCCCTTCTTCCACTAAAGTCAAATCCGGACTGTAGTAAACCGCTACACAGCGGAAATGCGCTTGTCGCTCGGAGTCAGGTATATCCCGCATAACTTCCAGCAATTTGGCTACATTTTGAGCATACGTAGCATTCTCTCCCGCAAAACGCGCCGAAAAAACCCCGGGTTGCCCATGCAACGCATCTACTTCCAAGCCGGTGTCATCGGCAATCGTCGGTAATCCGGTAAATTCAGCGATCATACGTGCTTTCTTATATGCATTCTCGAAAAGCGTGTTCCCGTCTTCAACAACTTTTGGACAGTCGGGATATTCATCCAGAGTGTGCCATATCAGCTCCGGTAGAGAAAAAATACGCTTGATTTCGCGCACTTTATCCCGATTATGAGTAGCAATCAAAATGTCCATTTACGTTCTCTAAGCACTTTTAATTAAGCGGAAAATGTTATGCATAAATTAAGTTAATGTCAAGCTTTGACAAACAAAAATCTAAATAATAAATTCACTTTCAAGATAATAAACTTGTTTTCCAATTGAAAAATTACTCAGATGCTTGTTTCGGAGTAGAAAACTTCTAAATTGAACGAAATTTTATCATTAAAGCATATAATTTTACAATTACTAAATTAACAAATAGTTATAGCGGCTCTAGTTACTTCACTATTGGATTCTTTAGTCCTGCAATTCCTGCCAACGAAAACAACTCTCGAGATGATCGTTGACCATCCCCGCCGCTTGCATAAATGCATAACAAATTTTCGGACCAACGAACCGAAAGCCACGCCGAATCAGATCAGCGCTCATAGCTTCGGCTGCCAAGCTTTTGTCCGGTAATTCCGATAATTTCTGCCAGTGGTTTACAATTGTTTTCCCAGCGGTAAATTGCCAGATATAACGATCGAATGACCCGAACTCCTGTTGAACTTCTAAAAAGCGCGCGGCATTATTTATTGTCGCCTGGATTTTAGCCCGATTACGAATAATTCCCACATTTGCCAGAAGCGAATTGATTTCTATTTCACCGAAATTAGCAACCTGATTTACCTCGAAGCCTGCCAGAGCTCGGCGGAAATTTTCGCGCTTGTGCAGAATCGTACGCCAGCTTAGCCCAGCCTGAAAACTATCCAATACTATGAATTCAAATAATTTTTGGTCATTATGAAGCGGTACCCCCCATTCGGTATCGTGATAATGAATCATCAGCTCATCATTAGCTGGCCAGGGGCAACGTATAATCTTAGTCAAATTGAAATCTCCATCTTACTCTACTGTTAAATTCAAATTTATAAAATTATTTAGGTATTTAGACAAAATTCACAATTTTATGGAAATCACCAAAAAATAGATATTCAAAAAAAACAGGACATTACCCTCGCCTTTTAGAGATAAATAAGATTAGCAAAAGCTTGTTTTCGAACTCTTGTTTACCGCTGAATAAGTCCAGTAATAAGTTTAGAATAACGAGCAACTTTTATCAATCCCAAAAAATTAGGAGCAATCCTGTTAATGTTGGGAATGCTATGATTTTGCTTTTGTACCTTTTGCTTTCTATCGCGCGGCTTTTTACATTACTTCACAATTGGAGAAAGATAAATGGATATAGTAGCATTGGCTAGAAAAAAGGGATTATTGTTTGATGGAGCTTTCGGCTCCATGCTGATTCAGCATGGTCTGCCTACGAACGCGAACGCCGAGGTCTGGTGTCTGGAGCATCCGGAAGTGGTAACCAAAATTCACGCCGAATACGTCGCGGCTGGGGCAGACGTTCTCACAACCAATACTTTTGGGGCGTCATCGTTAAAATTACAAAAGGCAGGTGTCGAGAAACGCGTCGCCGAGATAAACCATCGCATGGTAGAAATGGCGCGCGCCGCGGCAAAGCCCACTACTTTAATCGCCGGTAACATTGGGCCAACCGGTGAAATGTTAGCCCCTTTTGGAAAAATCAGTATTGAAGAAGCCACCACTAATTACGCCGAGCAGGCCGGTTTTCTCGATGCCGCTGGTGTTGATTTATTCATAATTGAAACAATGTTCGATTTAAATGAAGCTCTGGCGGCGATCAAAGGCATTCTGCAAGTGTCTGCCAAACCGATTTTTGCGACTATGACTTTTAGCGAAAGCCCGACCGGTTTCGTAACTATTATGGGCAATCCGGTGGAAGAAAGTATGCGACAGCTGGTCGAAGCCGGCGCTACGGCGGTCGGTGCCAATTGTTCGATCGGCAGTGAAAAAATGGTCAGCCTCGCCCAAATAATCCGCGCGGCTGTATCGGTTCCGGTGGTCATTCAGCCGAATGCCGGTATTCCAATTCTGCGAAATGGCAGATTACACTATCCGGAAGAAGTTGCTTTTTATACCCGCAATATTATGACTATCAAACAAGCCGGTGTCGAAATCGTCGGCGGTTGTTGCGGTACAACTCCCGAATATATTCGCGCTATCCGCCAGGCGCTCACATAAAATTTCAGTCGAAGATTTTCACAATAAATCATTTTGATTCCGTAGAGAAGTCGGTAATTTTTACTGCATTTTCACTAATAACGATCTGGTAAAATTCCGGTGTAATTCACAAACACCAATTTGCTGATAAATCAAATTTGCCAAAGCTTGAGGCTATTTTACGCCAGGTCTAAAAATCATAATGTAACCTCGCCTTTGTAACTCTATCTAAAAAATCACCAACAAATAATACAAATGAAAAAATGGAGTGGAAATGTTTTTAAAAGAAAGTGATCAGAAATTCGTGCGCGAAGTTTTCAGTCGTCTGAATAATCCGGTCAAGATCTTAAATTTTACCCAAACTCTCGAATGTCAATACTGCCGCGAGACTCGCGAATTGCTGGAAGAAATCACGGCACTTTCTGATAAATTGAGTCTGGAAGTTTACAATTTCCAGATTGACCATTCTCTGGCGGAACGATATGGCGTGGACAAGATTCCGGCTACTATTTTGTTTGCTGAAAACGAACCCCATTCTCGGATTAAATTTTATGGAATTCCAGCCGGATACGAGTTTACCGCCCTACTGGAAGATATTGTTGATATTTCTAATAATAAAACCGACCTATCTCCGGAAATCGTAACAGACCTAAAAAAAGTTACCTGGCAAGTGCATATTCAGGTCTTTAGCACCCCGACTTGCCCATATTGTCCGGCGGCGGTGCGCATTGCCCATCGGTTCGCGCTTTTCAATGAAAACATTCGGGCTGATATGATCGAAGCCATCGAATTTCCCCATCTTGCCCAAAAGTATAACGTTCGCGGTGTACCGCGCTCCGTTATAAATGAAAATATAATCATTGACGGTGCCGTCTCAGAAAAACAATTTCTGGAAAAAATTTTATCCAGCCAGCCGACGACTTGATTAGCGCAATTAAAATACCAATGGAATTAACGATGTTATTCATTAAATTTACCATCGTTGGAAAACAATCTACCGGAAGAAGAATTAGTTGCTCGCGCCAAAAAGGGCGACCAAGCGGCTCTGTCTCAGTTGGTTCTCAATTACAGCAGTCGCATTTATCATCTCGGGTTGCGTTTAACTGGTAGTCATCAGGATGCTGAGGACATTTTACAAGATACGTTTCTAATTATGGTGAAAAAGATCAACCAATTTCAGGGCAAATCATCTTTCTATACTTGGCTATATCGCATCGCGATGAATGTTGGCTTGCGAAAGTTAAAGTCCAAACCACGCAAATATGAACACATTTCGCTTGACGATCCCGATTTTGAACGATTAAGTTCCGAAGCCGCCAGCGAATGGCCTGATTTCGATTATGATATCGTCAATGATCCTCACTTTCGCCAAAGGTTGGATCATTTGATTGAACAATTACCCGAAAAGTATCGCACAGTTTTCATTCTGCGTGATTTACATGGATTATCAACCGAAGACACCAGCCGTATTTTGCAGATCACACCTTCCAACACCAAAATTCGGCTGATGCGGGCTCGTAATTTCCTGAAAGAAAATTTGGAAAAAATGTTAAAAACCGAAATGCAGTTATGAAGCTAGACGAAGAACTTCTCAAGGAAATCTGCGAGTATATGGGTAGTGATCTAAACTCCGCTCCCTGTAAAATTATCCGTGATCATATGGAAGCCTGCCCGAATTGTGAAGTTTACATTGACAAAATTAAAAGAACGATTGAAATTTACCGCCTTGCCGACCAATGTGAGGAAATCCCGGAAAAAGTCACTCGTAATCTTCTAGCTTGCTTAAAACTTGACGATCCAAGCAAGACCTGTAAAAAATAATTTCACCCTTTCTTCAGAATAGATTACAATAGCCAAAATCAAAAATTTTGGCGTGCTTTGCTTTTTGACCACAGAAACACCCGGGCAAAAAAAGGG
>JAGNGI010000025.1 GCA_018002295.1 Fidelibacterota bacterium | reverse complement strand
AGAATCGAGAGAATTACCGCCCAATTGTCTCGCTCTCCGGCAATTAAGGTAATAATAAAAGCTGTCAATAATGGAATTATGATAAAAAATGGGAGGATCATCCTGATAACCTCTTGGTTTTAGTTATATCAAATGTTTTATTTTTCTCGAATAATCGGATGGCAAGCGCCACCAGCATAGCCGTTATACCAAGTTCAATGACAATCGAAGTCAGTACAAGCGCCTGTGGCAAAGGATCAACCATTACCCTGCCGCTGATGGCTTTGCCTTTTTCCAAAATCGGATAAATCGCTCCCCTTTTGTAACCGAATAAAACCAGCATCAAATTTGTGGCGTAGCCCGTAATCCCAGATGCAATAATAAGACGAACCAGGTCGCGTTTAACCAACAAGCCATAAATACCGACAAGTAATATTGCAAAACATAACAGATAAACGATCATTTTTCACCTCCCTCGTTTATATGGAAAATCGCCAGTGTCCAGACCACGGTGAACAATCCCATAGCCACCTTGATCCCGATAATAATATTTAACAATAGAATATTCCCGGAACTGAGCAGATTAAAAAGCGTCCCTTTACTTAAAAAATTGGCTAAAAAACTACCACTGATGGAAATTCCTAAAATGCCAACTGCTACATACATCGCACCGCAGGCTGGGTCCAAATCGTGTAAAAATTCTACATCAACCCAGTGCGTAACTGTTTCGCGACCATAGGTCAACATAACGTTGAGAAATGCGAGTGCGATCACTACCCCGCCAGCAAAACCGCCGCCGGGACTCAAATGACCGTGCAAAATTATATAGATTCCGTAGAGAATGATCAACCAGACACTGACCCGCGTCACGGTTTTGGCGATTAATGTTAAACCAGGTTCTTGTTTCATTTTTCGCCTTCCTCTTCTTTTTTCTTATTCGATTTCACCCTTAGAATAGTCAGCGTTCCTAAAACCGCTACGAATAATACGGTGGCTTCTCCCAGCGTATCATAACCGCGGTAATCCAGAACTATCGAAGCCACGATATTGGCCGAACCGGTTTCTCCCGCGGCATTTTCCAAATAGTGTTGCGAAGTGGTCATCAGTGGCTCGCCAAAGGGTGGCAAAGCTTTGAAAACATTGATGCTTAATATCAAAATGACTACTAAGACAGCAATTGCGATAATTGTCCTACCTGTACTTTTGGATTTCGTATCGCTGAAATGATATCCCGGTTTCATAAAAGCTCGCACCATTATTGCTATCGAAAAAATCTCGAATAGAAATTGGACAATTGCCAAGTCGGGAGCCTGTAAAAGCAAAAACGCCATTGACAATCCCAAACCGACAACTCCCACCGCGATGATCGCCGATAATAAATCCTTGATTTCGAGCGCCGCAATCGAACCAACTAACATAAATCCCAAAATGAAAATCAACCACGTTTCAGTCGGCATTTATTCCTCCATAAAAAATCAAATTTTAACATTACCACGCCACCCAGAGCAGAATTAACATCCCGATAATTATCCAGAGATTATAGTCCAGTAGCTGACCGCTGTGCAGACGCTTTAGAAGTCCGGAAAAACTCAAAGAACCGCGGACTCCAAGATCGTAAACATCAAAATACTTCTTTTCAGCCGCATTGTAAATTGACCTCAAAGGAGACATATTTCTGATTTCATTATAAAACTCAGTCCCGGCAATGCGGAATTTTTCCAGAGACGGCATCCCGCCAAGGTAATTTTCGTCAAACCGAACGTTCTTGACCAGCAGATAAATAACTAAACCCAGCAGGAATGCCGTACCAAACAGCAGAAACAACTGCACCGGTTCGTATGACCCAAGAACAACCGGCGTTGGCAAACCAAGTTCGGATATTATCGGCGCAATAAATTTCCCGATCGGCAAAGGCTTAGCGAATAATCCAAAAACAACACATAACAAGGCTAATACACCCACGGAAAACCACTGATTGAAAGGTGCCTCTTTAACATCCTTCCATTTCTTGGGACGTTTCCCGAGAAAAATAGCATGAATGAACTTCATAAAGCTGGCTAAGGTCAATGCGCTTCCAAAAACCGCCAGTATCAGGCAAACCAAGAGCCAGATTTGATAACCGGCTGTCAAATTCTGCATTTTTTCGATCAATCCCTGGTAGATCAACCATTTCGAGTAAAAACCGTTTAGCGGCGGAATTCCCGAAATCGCCAGCGCCCCGGTCAAAGCCGCGATGAATGTCAGCGGCATATTGCGACCCAAACCTCCCAATTCGTCCAGATTAGCGGTTCCGGTCTGCTTCTCTACTGAATTAAGCGTCAGGAAAAGTGTTGATTTGTAAATCGTATGGTTAACCATATGAAATAAACCGCCGATAAAAGCAATGACACTCCCACTCCCAACTCCAATAATCATATAACCGACCTGACTGACGGCATGGTAACCAAGCAGGCGCCGACCATTATGTTGAATCAACGCCATCATTACGGCACAAATTACTGTAAGAGCGCCCAGCGATATTAAAATCATCTGAATGTTGAGGTTAACTACAAATAATGAAACTGACAGCCGCGCCAGCAGATAAATTCCAACTAATTTATCCAGCGAAGCCGGTAAAAAAGCCACACTTTCCAGCGGCGCATCCTGGCTAAAATCCGGCAACCAGGTATGAAACGGAAATCCACCGGCTTTGGCAAAAGCCGCAATCAGAATACTGAAGAAGGCAACGTAAGCCAGACTTCCGCTCAGAACTACCTGAGTATTCCATAAACCCCAGGAATTATTCGCCCCCAAAAACCAGATTAGAATCAATCCGAGAATCAGAAAAACATCGCTCCCACCGACGATAATGAAAGTTTTCTTGGCGGTTTGCGGCGCGCTGGAAGTCTGTCCCAATAGACCAAACAAATACAACATCAAACCAGAAAGTCCCCAGAAAATCAGTAAGCCAAAAGTATTGACACTCAGAACAATTCCATTACTAATGCCGACTGTCATTGGATACAGAATAAAAAATCCGCGTTCGATGCCCTTATCAACGCCTTTCAGTGAAAAAATCAAAATAATAAAACTCATCACTTGAATAAAAATCAGGGCAAAAAGCGCCATTTTATCCATTCCCAGAATCGGTTGACCGAAAAGGTAAACCGCTTCCGCCACTCCAGTAAATAAATCGTAACACAGATATAGCAAATAGCCCAGCCCGAGAAAGGTCAACACTTTCTTCAAAATCGTTGGGAGAAATGTATTCAACACCGCGATAACTATCGGCAATGTCACCATCAAAATCAAATTATTCGGCATAACTTTCCCTCCGGATTTGTTCGGTTTTGGCACGTGAAAGCTTCAGCAAGTCAATCTCACAAGGCCGGTTCAGGGGATCAATCACTCTCAGCGCCCGCTCCGTACAGCAGTAGCACGGATCCACGGCGGCTAAAGTAATTAATGCATCGGCAACCGGAATCCCCTTGCAGGAAGCCATATAAGTCGGAATATTCACATAACTGGGGGCGCGCACTTTGTGTCTGACCGGTCGGTTACTGCCATCCGATCGAATATAATGAAAAACTTCGCCGCGCGGTGCTTCATAGCGACCAATTCCTTCGCCAGGCGTTATTTCCTTGATATTATTCAGAATCGGTCCTGTGACTACCTTTAATTTTTCCAGACATTGACGAACAATTTTACTAGATTCCAGAATTTCCAGAATCCGTAGCACCAGTTTATCGTAAACATCACCATTCGACCTTACAATTTCGTCAAATTCAACCAGATCATACGCATCACTCGGCTCGTCTTTACGAACATCAATCGCCACCCCGGATGCGCGCGCTACCGGCCCAACGGCACAGTAGGCAATGGCATCGGCTTTGGTAAGCACACCGACGCCTTTCAAGCGCGACTTCAACACCGGATCGTCATGCGCGGCTTTGGCGAGCATATCCATCTTGCGGTCAACATTGTCCAGAATTTTCAGTAATTTCGGTATAATAGCGGAATCAACATCGCGGGCAACGCCACCGACGCGCATCATACCGTAATGATTGCGGTTTCCGGTAATAGCCTCGAACATTTCCAGA
This sequence comes from Fidelibacterota bacterium, assembly GCA_018002295.1. GTDB lineage: Bacteria > Fidelibacterota > UBA2242 > UBA2242 > UBA2242 > JAGNGI01. The sequence goes on along the minus strand of JAGNGI010000025.1, from coordinate 21,379 downwards.
ATTGGCTCGCGATATTTCCAAGCCCACATCCAAAGCGTATCAAATCCGATAAAATGCCCCGCCAATCCCAGCCAGAGTAAATGACTATGAATTCGTTCCAGTTCGCCAATTAAGGTGCGGATATAGCGCGCTCGCAGTGGAATTTCGATATTATCAATGTCCTCGATAGCATGTACGCAGGCAAGCGGATGCGAAGTCGAGCAGATGCCACAAATTCTTTCAACTAGATAAATAGATTGGGTAAAAGTCTTGGATTCGCTGATGAACTCATGTCCGCGGTGCATCCAGCCGATTTCCATATCAATATCAACCACCGTCTCACCGTCCACTTTCAGTTCGAAGTACTCGGCTTCTTCCAATAGTGGATGAAATGGACCAAGCGGAATCTTGTTTTCGGTCATAACGACCTCCCGAAGCGTAACGGTCTGTCAGGATTTTCCGGACTATTCAACGTCAGGAGTTGTTCCATACGCGGATGCCCGCTAAACTCGATACCCCATAAATCGAATATCTCGCGTTCGATCCACAGTGCACCGGTCACGATATCGGTGATGGTATTAACCTTTGGATTCTTCTTGTCAGTTAAAACCACCCGTGGGCAATAATAGCAACCGCTGGCGTCGTGCGAAAAATGATACAGGATTTCGAGACCGTGATAGGTTTCTTGAGCAGTAGCGGTCGAGAGCCGACAGCCAAGCGTAACGAACAAATACCGGGCAATTTCTTTGAGGTTTTCATTCGACACCACAAAATAGAGCCGGCGTGGCTTCTGAATCACCTGCGAAACCTTGTTGCCCATCAATTCCAAAAATTGTTTATACTCATTCATTTAAAACTCCTATCAGTTTCGCTACCGCGGCGATCATGGCTTCCGGCTTGGGCGGACAGCCCGGAATGTAAAGGTCAATCGGTATGACCGCTTCTCGTGACGGCACAATATTGTAGCTATCTTTGAAACAACAACCGCCGGAAACGCAGGTACCGACCGCCACTACGAAAATCGGTTTGGGTGCTTGTTCATAGAGCTTTTTAATCTTGGGCGCAACTTTTTTATTGAACACACCCGTCACCAGAAGCACATCGGCGTGCCGCACTGAACCGACCAATTTAATACCGAAACGTTCGACGTCATAGCGCGGCGTCAGCAAATCGAGAATCTCGATGTCGCAATTATTGCAGGGCGAACCGCTGACGTGAAAAACCCATAGTGATTTCGAAAGACGACGTTTATACCATCCCATTTCACACTCCTAAAACCGCTAAAATGACCGCCAGCAAAGCCACTGGCGTCAGATATTTCCAGAAAAATTTTAACGCTGTATCAATCCGAACCCGCGGATTGGTATTTTTAATCAAAACCATCACTACGACGATTCCAAGATATTTCAATACCGACCATAAAGCGCCCCAGCCGATTTCGCTAAATCCACCGAGAAATAACAAAATTAATAAAAATGGAAATGCCACCCACTGCATAGCCTGATTCAATTTCCAGAAACCGAGCAATGGCCCGGAATATTCCATCAGAGGACCTTCGACAATTTCAGTTTCGGCTTCCGGAATATGAAACGGCGGCAGAGTCATTTTAGCTTGAATACATAAAAGCCCGACAATGAATGCCAGAGCTCCGGAAAACGAGCCGATGAACATTCCCTCCGCCACCTGAGCGCTGAGTATTTCCTCAAGTTTTATGTGGTAGCCCGATTTAATTATCGGCACCAGGCAAACTAAAATGAAAGCCAGTTCGTCGGCAAGAAGCAGTTTGATCTCGCGCCCCGCCCCGAGACTGGAATAAACATTGCCGGTAGCCGATCCGCCCAGAATGACCATAACCGAATAAATCATCAATAAGTACATTATCACCAGCAAGTCACCGCCAAAGCCAATTCCATAAAAAAGGGCGACGCCCAGCATTGTCGTGATTAACGTCGTTACGCCAAATGCTACCAGCGGCGACAACACAAAAAGAGAATGCAGGCTTTCCTTTACTATTATAGTTTCTTTGCCGAGTAATTTGAAAAAATCGTTGAAATTCTGGAAAAGCGGCGGGCCAACGCGAAATTGCACCCGCGCGCTGACTTTGCGATCAACCCACCCGACTAATAATCCCAGAACCGCACTAAACAATAATCCTGGAAAGACTAATAGATAAAAAAATACCCATCCCGTCATACTTTCTCCTCCTTATGTCGCCAGCTCGGGCTTTTGATCGCCAAATGTTCACCATATAGAAAAATCTGGGCAGATGGCTCCTCCTGAATAATTTCTTCCATCCGAATACTATTTAGCGGCGCGGTTTTGGCGCAAAGTGGAACATAGTCCGGATTATCCTGCAGTTGATTCAGGCAAAAGTCGCACTTGCCGGTCACGTAATTAATAACCTCTGGAAAAATCGTCCCGAACGGGCAAGCCAGCGTGCAGGATTTACAACCGACACAACGCATATTCCAGCGTTTGATCAAGCCGGATTCGGTGCGTTCGAGAGCTTCTTTGGGACAGACAGTTACGCAAAAGGCGTCCTGGCATTGACGACAATAGACCGCAAATTCGGCGATTTCCAGCAGACTAAACTGCCCATCGTTATGGCGATGAAAAAAGTACTCGCACTCAATTTTTTGCACTGCGTCACCCGCCTCATATAACATTGGAATGTCAATAAATAAACGTTTCATTCCCAAATATTCTCCTCGTCTTTAATTTGCTCGTAAGTAAAAACCGGGCCATCTTTGCAGGCATAATATGGACCCATTACACAATGACGACATTGCCCGATTCCGCAGTACATTTTCTTTTCCATAGATAAATAAATATTCTGCGGTGGATAGCCATATTTCAGCAAATCGAACGTGCCAAATTTCATCATCACCGGCGGACCACAGACAACCACCGGATTATTATGCGGATCAACAGAAATTTTACTCAGCAATTTAGTTACCAAACAGACCTCTTCGTCCCAGCTTTGACCTTCCGGAACTTTATCAACTGAACGCAGAAAAGTAACTTTTGGTATTTTGCGCCATTCGCTAATTTGATCTTTATAAATCATATCAGCCGGAGTGCGAGCACCAGCCAAAAAGGTTACGCTGTTATAATCGTCAATGTCATGTATTAACGTCAGAAATAACGAACGCGTCGGTGCCATCCCGACTCCCCCGCCCATGATCAAAACGTCCTTGCCTTTGAATTCCGTCAGGGGATAACCCTTGCCATAAGGCCCACGCAAACCCAGACGATCGCCGACTTTGGTTCTATGTATATATTCCGTTACAAACCCGGCTTTCATAATCGTAAAATCCAGGGTATCGGCAATATAATGCGAAGATGAAGGCGTGAAAGGTCCCTCGCCGATTCCCGGCACAGTCACTTCCATAAATTGACCAGTTCGGAAGGGCATCGTTTTCTCGGGACGTAAGCGCAAAGTACGAATAGTCGGAGACTCTTCGATAATTTCATAAATAACCGCCGCAGTCGTTTCATAGGGATTCTTAGACATTGGCTGCCTCCCTGACATTTTCGAATGACATAATCCGTTTTACTACCTCACGAAATTCGATTTTTCCGGCGCAAACTTCAATGCAACGTCCACAACCGGTGCAACCAATCATTCCGAAGTTGCTTTGCATATAACTAAATTTGCATAAATAGCGGTTGCGGAAACGCTCGAACATCTTCGGTCGAGGCGTCGCGCCACCTGCCACCCGCGCGTAACCGTGTAACTGACAGGTATCGGTACTGCGATCTTTGGTAAAGATCTCACCGCTGGTTTCGTCGTTTAGAATCAGGCAGTAACAGGTTGGACAAATATTGGTACAGCCACCACAACCACAACAGGTAAAAGCTTCGTCAACCCATTTAGTCAAATCGGTGGCTTTAAGTTTTTCATACCGCTGATTACGTTCATACTGCTTATTTTGTAATATCAAACGCTTTTCGATGGCTTTGCGGTTCTCGTCGCGCGTATTTAAATCATCTTCTAAATTCCGGCTAATTTTCACGTTTTTCTGCATTAAATCGAGTAATTCCTGGCCCTTTTCTGAACCGACTTCCAGATGATAATACTTCGTATCGAGTCTGGTGAGATTCAGGTCAAAATTTTTAGTAGCATAAGGTCGGCCATTGACTAAATTGCAGTGGCAGGTCGGCGCGATTTCATTACAATCGGCACTGATGATTGTCAAATTTTTACGCCGGTCCTCATATAACGGATCGACAAAATCGGTATTTATTAAAGCTTTATCCAATACTTCCAGAGCTTGCAGGTCACAGGCTTTGGCACCGACGATCAACCATTTCTCATCACTCGTCATAGCCGGTAAAATTCGCTCCCGCGCCATATAGAAAAGCATTCGCAAGGGATCAACCGTCCGATAACTGTCAATCACAAATTCTGCCCCTTCCCGCCAATCATCAAAAAATAGAACATCATCGGATTTATCGGAACGACGCGGTGCAATCACTTGCTTGAAATCACCCAGATGTTCTTTCTGACAACGCGTTAAAAAGTCGAATAAAGCGGCTTTTTCAATTATCATCAATAGACCTCCATCTGAAAAACTCAATCCATAAAGTATTTTAAAGTATTTTTTAATAACTGATTCAGTCTTCACTCCCTACCATTTTTCGGATCAATTCGATTAATTTTTCTGATTCGCTGGATTTATCAAAAAAATAATCAGTCCCTTCTTCGAGACACTTTTTGCGATACTGGGGATAGGGATAATCGGTAAAGATAATTATAGGTAAATCAGGACGATTTTGGCGCACCGTTTTAAGCACATAAATGCCACCAGCGCCCGGCATACGAATATCGAGAATAACTACATCCGGCTTTTGGGTATCAATTCCGCTAATAGCAGATTCGGTATCCTCACCATAGCCGACAATTTCCACTCCTGGTATTTCTGTTAGCAGATTCGTTAAATGCTTACGAAGGATTTCGGAATCATCGGCAATAAAAACTTTCATGCTTAAAATATTTTATCTGAAGGTGTGGGATTCATATAATTCATGATTAAATATAGGTTAATCACTCCGACATGTAAATCAGACAAAGCCTGATTTTCTTGTCGGTATTTATCCTACAAGGTCTGATTTAAATTGATAAACAAAATCTGGCAAGTCTATAAAAAAGAAAAGCCCGGCTAAGAGCCGGACTTCTCTCGATTGAGGGTGATTGGGAGGAAATTATTTGACCTTAACTTCAATCTGCTTGGCGAGTGATTCTTTCTTTTTAGGAATGACGATGTTCAATACACCATCTTTAAATTCGGCTTCAATCTTATCAGCCTCAACCGAATCATCGAGTCGGAAATTCCGTTGGAATGAACCATAGATGCGTTCAGTGCGTTGATAATTCTTATCCTCGACTTTAGATTCGCGTTTTTTCTCGCCGCTAATAGTCAGGTAATTATCTTTCACTGCGATTTTGATATCATCTTTGTTCATACCAGGCAGTTCAACTTGGATGTTATAAGCCTTATCCTCTTCGATGATATCAACGGCAGGGCTGAATGCTAATAAACTGGTTTCCTCTTCATACTGCGGATTGAAGATTGATTCGAACAGACGGTCAAACTCATTCCTTACATCCAACCACGAGCTTCTTGGAGTCCATCTAGTAATTGCCATAACACACCTCCTTTCTTTTTAGATTAGTTTGTTTGTTTATTTAATTTCAATCGATTTCGGTTTGCTTTCCGGTGATTTCGGAACAACGATGGTCAAAATACCATCTTTGAACTCAGCTTCAATTTTCTCATGGTCAACTAACTCCGGCAAGCGGAAAGAACGTTCAAACGAACCAAATACGCGTTCACATTGATAGAAATTCTTTTTGTTGATTTTCTTAACCCGTTTCTTCTCGCCGGAAATGGTCAGAACATTATCTTTCAGGCTAATTTTGACATCATCTTTTTTGACACCGGGCAGTTCAACGGTAACAACGTATTCCGTATCTTTTTCTTCAATATCAACTTCTGGAGCAAAAGTCACTAAGGATGTTTCTGTATCCCAATCGAAGAAAGGATCGAAAAACCGATCAATGGTATAAGGACTTTTCCTCGTTACGCTTTTTGGAGTTGCTTTAGTAATTGCCATTTCTACCTCCTTTTTTTATTATTTTTTACTTTCTCATTTCAATTTTTCAAAAACCGCTTAATAATTACTCAAGTAGTATGCCGACCCAAAAAAACACCGGATATTGTCAGACTATTTGCAAAAAACGACAAAGCACTTTGCCGATGTGGCTATGTTTGGTAGAATTGGCATTCTTTCCTGACAGATTCACGCCAGAAGGGCAAACCATCCAGGGGCAAATTGACCTATCATATATTTCCTCAATCAAAGGATTTAATCATAAATATGACTTTACGTTCTTGTCCTTTTGACACTCAATCTCTAAATTCCATTAGTCTAAAGAATTGAAAAATTATGGGTATTGTCAGATTAAACAACATGGTCTTTTATGGTTACCACGGAGTAGCCGAACCGGAAAAAATACTCGGCGGCAAAATCGAGGTTGATGTCGAGCTGGAATTTGATATGACTAAGGTCATTACCACGGATCATCTGGCAGACACGATTGACTACGAAAAGGTTTATCAATTAGTTCAGGGAGTCGTAACCCAGTCCAAATTTTTCCTGATTGAAGCATTAGCCGGTAAAATTTTAAGCGAAATCTTTAATCATCATCTGGTAGAATCGGTCCGCGTTCGCATTCGCAAACCCAATGCGCCCATCAAGGGCGTGCTGGATACGGTCGAAGTTGAAATATTTCGACGACGCGACCAAATGGGAGAAAAATCGTGAAAAGTTCTGGCGTCTTTGTGGCTCTGGGAAGTAATTTGAACTTGCGCGAAAAAAATTTATCAGCCGCTCTGGAATTACTGTCGCATAATCCTGCAATTTCCATCTGTCGTATGTCAGCAGTCTATGAAACTGCCCCAAAATACAATCCCGACCAACCGAAGTTCCTGAATATGGTAGTAGAAATTACCACCACCTTGACTCCGTTACAGTTACTCGAATTTTGTAAAGACATTGAAGTTCGATTAGGAAGGCATTTCCCCCACTTTAAGAATTCGCCTCGTGAAATTGACCTCGATATAATCTTTTTTAATCGGCTTATAGTTAAAAGCCCCACTCTGACAATTCCCCATCCGGGTCTCTACGAACGTAAATTTGTGCTTGTGCCACTGGCAGAAATCGCCCCAGAATTCATTTGCCCAAAAACCGCTAAATCGGTCGCAGAGTTGCTAAGGATTTGTCCGGATATCGAGCAAGTTGTTAGAATCGGCCAACTGGATGAATTACTGACTATTCCCGTTACTACTGGAGTTCTATGAAGAACCTTTACTTTTTAGCCATTGAAGGCGTTATCGGTGCCGGTAAAACTAGCTTGGCGCGTCTAATGGCTGAAAAACTAAATGCCCGTCTGGTTCTCGAAAAATTCGAGGAAAATCCATTTCTGGAAGATTTTTACCGCGATCCGGAAAGATACGCCTTTCAAGCTCAACTCTATTTTCTCTTGAGTCGCTACCGCCAACAAATCGAATTGAAACAAATTGATCTATTCACTAACCTTTTAATCAGCGATTATATGTTCGCCAAAGATAAACTATTCGCAATTCTCAATCTCGATGAAAAAGAATTGTCCCTTTACAACCTGGTCGCTCAACATTTGGAAAAAGACTTGCCCAAACCGGACCTAGTAGTTTACTTACAAGCCAGCACTGACCGCCTGATGGCAAATATCAAAAAACGCGGCCGTTCTTATGAAAAATCTATCAATCGCGACTACATTGATTCCCTCAACCAGATTTACAATGAATTCTTCTTCCGCTACAAAGACAGTCCGCTAATTATTGTTAACACCAATGAAATTGACTTCGTCAATAATGAAAATGATCTGAATGAACTGATCCGGGAAATCAAGCAACCAATTAGCGGGACGATTTATTATAATCCAGCGAAGAAGATTTTATAATGCTCCGACTATTACTACTTTTTCTGATCTTTTACCTGCTTTGGAAAATGGTCAAGTCGCGCAATCTACGACGACCTAAACCGAATAATCCCAAACCTAAAAAACCCCGCACAAACCTTAAAATTGATAAAAGCCAAATCGAAGATGCCAAGTTTAGAGAAATCAAAGAAGAGCCAGAAAAAAAACCAAAAGATTGATAAACTGGCAAATTTGACTATTTCCGTTTTTTTCTTAAACATCCTGATTATTTCGTCTGTATTGATATTAGTCTTTTTTATTTTCGGCCAAACTCCAGATGACAAACCTTCCGGTTGGCGCACTTTGATCGCAGAACATTTGAATCGCTACCCGGCAATGCAACCGGCCGATGTATATAAATTAGTTTACCAAGGAACTTTCGGACCGGCGCACTTAGGTAACGACTCAATCCAAATATCAACCGGTCTGGAAAACGAGCTGGCGATTATTACACCGGATTCGAGCGCCCCGTTATCGGAAAGCATCACACCTTCCGGTAAATATGTGCGCCTAAATTTAAAACGCTGTAAAGCCGAGCAAATCCAAACTGCCCAAATCGTCACAGCCATCTTGAACTCAATCCCCCAATCTTCAGCCGATTCCTCCAGATTCATTCGCCGCTGGGAAACTATCGAAAAATTAGTTGTGGAAGGCTCATTGCCTATTCCGCGGTCAGATTTTTTCACTTTTTCCGATAGTATCAAAAAGACCGGCTACCCGGTGATTCATCATTCAAGTCAATATATAAAAAATTACCAACCAGCATATCGGGTAATCGACCGTCGCTATCTTAATCTAATAACTGACTCGTTATCACAATGAAAATGGATTTCCTTTTACCTTCTTTTGGACTAATTGACGCCGATTATCTAATTGGCAGTTTGATTCTCGAAATCTGGCAAAAGATATGAAGAAATTAGTCATCACCGGCGCCAGTGGTTTCCTGGGTGGACATATTGCAAATTTAGCGGTTTCTCGTTTCCAAACACTCGGACTTTATTCGACTTATCCTTTCAATTTAAAAGGAATCACAACCCAGCGAATCGAACTTTCCTCGCCGAGTTCAATCATCGTTGTCCTCAAACGATTTAAACCTGCCGTTGTAATTCATAACGCCGCCTTGGCAAACCCCGATCAATGTGAAAATCAACCGGACTTTGCCAGACAAAATAATGTTATCGCTACCGAACATATCGCCAGTTGGTGTCATAAAAATAATGCCCGTTTGATTTATGTTTCAACCGATATGGTATTCGATGGTCAGAAAGGTAATTATTCGGAAACCGACCGACCTAATCCGTTAAGTGTTTATGGCAAATCAAAATACGAAGCCGAAAAACTCGCGATGGCAAATAATCCCGATACAGTCGTAGCTCGTCTGGCTTTGATGTACGGTCGCGGAATTTTTCCGCGTGCTTACAATTCAGAATGGCTACTACGAGAGCTACTACAGCGCAAAAAGGAACCGAAATTACCACCGTTGAAACTTTATAACGATCAATACCGCAGTATGTTGATGGTCACGAATGCCGCTCAAGCATTAATCGAGCTGGCTTTATCACATTTTTGTGGAATAATACATATCGGCGGTCCGGAACGCATCAGCCGGTTCGCTTTCGGCGAAAAACTCTGCCGCAAGCTAAACTTACCCCTGACTTTTATCCAAGCCGTTCCATACGACGAACATCAATTAACAGCGCCGCGACCACGCGATTTAAGTTTAGATATTTCGCTAGCCCGTTCATTTTTGAAAACAAATTTTTTAGCGGTTGACGACGGTTTGGATGAGATGTTAAAGAGCCAAAAAGATTAAGCGGGAAATTATGAATTCATCTAAAAACGTCACCGCTTTGATGATTGGCAAGGTTTGCATCAAGCCACCGCTGATTTTAGCGCCGATGGCTGGCTATACCGACCAAGCTTTTCGCCAGATTTGTAAAGCGAATGGAGCCGGCCTGGTTTGTACCGAATTCGTCAGTAGTGACGGTCTGGTACGCAGTTCAGAAAAAACTTATGACTATCTACGTTTTTCCGACTTCGAGCGACCGATTAGTATGCAAATATTCGGCAATAATCCCGTGGTTATGGCGGAAGCCGCCAATTTGATAGAGAATGAATTTCATCCCGACCTTATTGACATCAATGCCGGATGCTCGGTCCGCAAGGTTATTAAGAAAAACGCCGGTTCCGCCTTGCTGAAAAATCTTCCTTTACTGGAAAAAATTGCCCGTGCCGTTGTCGAAGCAGTATCAGTTCCGGTTACGATAAAAATGCGGAGCGGATGGGATCGTCAGTCCATTATCGCTGTTGAAATTGCCCAGCGATTGGAACAGACCGGGATTAAAGCTATAACAATTCATCCACGCACTGCTGTTGATGGTTTTCGCCATCCAGCCGATTGGTCAATCATCAAAGAAATAAAGAAAAAGATCAGTTTACCGATTATCGGTAACGGCGATATCTTTACACCAGCGGCTGCTTTAAGAATGTTCGCTGAAACCAATTGCAATGCGGTTATGATCGGACGTGGGGCGCTCGAAAATCCCTGGATTTTCCGCCAAATCTCAGATTTACTGGAAGATAAGCCGCTAATTTCCTATGATTCGCCCGCTGAACGAGTCAAACTCTGTCGCCGACATTTAGAGATGGAGATCCAATATCGCGGAGAAGTCGTAGCTCATAAAGAAATGAAAAAATTCTACCGCTGGTATTTACGCGGCTTTGGACACGTCTCCGAAATCCGTGAAAAATTAGTACGGAGCAAATCCGTACAGGAAGCATTTAATATTCTCGATGAATTGGCTCACGTTACAAAATAAGAAAGGTTAATGAATTCATTAACCTTTCCTGAACCTTAATTTTTAACGACTGCAGAGTTATTTAAAATAGAAAGCAAGCACGATGCTCGCCGTCGAACTGCCGAGAATTCCCAGATGGACGTCAGTCATCTTATCATCATTTTCCTTATCATTTAATAAGTCAATTTCCAGACCTACCCAATTACTGGCCGATAAGCTCACCTGATCGAAAATCCACCATTCGACACCCACCGAGCCACCTAACCACATATAAGTCGAATTGATATGAATGTCACCAAAATCTTTATCTTTATTGCTAGAAAAATTAAATCCGACACCCGGAGCAAGATACAACGCCACCGGACCCTTCTGGAATGGGTAATGAATTAAGTATAGATCCATACCCAGGGCAGTAGTTTTTTCTTTCTCTTCTATTCCATCATCTTCGCTATCATGGGAAAAATTCAAGGCTATCCCGGCACCAGTCTTGTCCTTAAACAAGTAATTTAGCCCGATCGCGGAATTCTGGTAACTCATATCGCTCAATCCGTTAAAATTAAACCACATAGCCGCCGAACCTTTCTGGGTCGTCGGTGTGCCGGCAGTCGCCAGACTCGCTAAAATCAAAATCACCACCACACAAAAAACAACAAGCGTCTTCTTCATTTTTAACCTCCATTGTTTGTTAAAGACTTCATTGTCATTTATAATAATAACAATTTTTCTTGTTCATCACCAGCGACGACCACTTCCCGGTCTTTGGTTATGAAAACATTAATCTCCGACCGCACCGCCATTTCACCCGGCAGGTAAATTCCCGGTTCAATCGAGAAGCAGATACCGGGCACCAGTTCGCGCTCGTCCTTTGTTTCTAAATTGTCAATATTGACGCCATTGCCATGCACATAATGCCCGATCGAATGTCCGGTGCGATGAACAAAATAATCGCCATATCCGGCTTCCTTGACTACATTCCGACAGGCGTCGTCAACTTGATAACCGTAACAAGGCTGGTTGTCAGCCATTTTGCGACGGATAAAATCGCGAGCCGTGTTGCGAGCGCGCACCACGATATTAAAAATTTCGACGTATTTAGCAGGCGGATTTTGGCCGACAAACCCACACCAGGTAATATCATAATAAATTGCCCGTTCAGATTGTTCGCGCGCCCAGAGGTCTATCAATACCTTATCGCCCGTTTTTATTGTATAAGCATTCTCAGCCGTTGGCTCAAAATGCGGGTCGGCAGGATGTTCATTGACTCCCACAATCGGATGCTCGTTGTCGTCCGTCAAATCTTCTTCGCCGAAACGTTTAACGATAAATTGTTGAACCTCAAATTCGGTAATAGATTTTTGCTCTTTTATTCGCGAACTGATTAGGGCAAAGGCTTCATTTTTTATCTGCTGAACTTTCTGACCAGCTCGCAGGTGCGACCGATAGCCTTCTTCATCAATAACAGCCTCAAAAATTTGTACGAGATTAGCTGAAGAAACAATTTCCACCCCAAAAGAGCGAATTAATTCAATCGTTCCGCCATCAACAACCGAAATGTAGGGTATGTTATTATTCGGCGAATATTGCATAGCGATTCGCCGACTGTTTTTGAGCATAGTGCGAAGACTATTATGTTGCTGTTCCCAACTGCGATAGATAATTTTTTCACCGGGGAGATTATCTATTTTAGTCGCTTCGACGGCCGAAACAAGTTTTATGGGAATGCCTTCTGCCGGAATGAAATAATACCAGCGCCGGGTAACGAACATATTCGGATTTAAGCCCAGAATATGGTAAGCCATTTTGTCACGGTTATGAAAATCATAAAAAAGCCACCCGTCAACGTTCTGTTGGCGAATTTCGCTTTGAATCTGTTCAATGTTCATTTGGCAGAACCTTTATTTAATGATCTTAGCAATTTTCTTAAAGGCGTCATTCGATGCATCTTTCAGCATCTCAAAGAGTGCCATTTCGACGCTCGTGGGGTGAACCCCGTAAGCCAGCAATTTGCTTACCGTCAGTTGCGTATTTTCCAGCTTACGGCTCGCGATGCAATCGGTTACCAAATGCACTTCATACTTTTTATCAATCAAATCCCGGCAGGTTTGGTAAACGCAAATATGGGATTCAATTCCGCAAACGATGATTTGATCGCGGTTAATTTTGTGGATTTCATTCATAAAATTTTCTTCACTGCAACAACTGAATGCCATTTTTATAATCGGTGGAGTATTTGATAATAACGAGGCAATTTCAGGATGAGTTGCACCCAATCCAGTCGGATATTGTTCCGTGTAAATAATCGGCACATCCAGAATTTGTGAACCGCGGATTAGTTTTTTAAGGTTTTCAAGTAAGAGCGGATAATTGTACATAACCGATAAAAGCTTCGTTTGAACATCAATAATCACTAAAACGGATCGTTCATTTTTGAGCTTCATTGCTTAATCCTTTTTACTGGAACATTGTTTTTAGATTTAGTAATTTTAGCCCTAAGGTTGCGAAAATGTAAATAAAAAAGAATTCCAATTAGAAGGAAGATCAGGATTAAGTTTGTTATTGATTTCCGTCTCTGACTCATCGTTACCATATTTCTTTAATCAAATATGGAGTATTTAGAAAAAATAAACAACAAAAATATCGTCATTTTCACTTAAACATTCAGAATATTTTTGGCTGATTTAGTCATTCCATTCAACGATTCGGAATCATTTGAACTTTCTATTGATGGTGTCGCGCTGAGTCTATCTGGAGCTTGTTTTTTTAATTGATTAAAATAGAAAACACCCAAAAACCACGACTATATTCTGATAATTGCAACTATTTTAATAATAAACAATTGACTTTCTGATAAAACACTATTAATATTAGCAAGGTATTTTACAATATTAAATACGGAGGATTTTATGAAGAATTTGGTGTTGATTTCAGGCGTTCTGGGGGTATTGACTTTCCTTATGGGAGTTATCACCCAATTAGTTGGTCACTCTATCCTGTTCTGTGCCGCGAGTTGGAACAGCCTGACTCAAACGATGTTACTATTCGCCATTGCCTTTGCTGTCTGGGGACACGAGAAGTGTTGTAAAAAAGAAAAAGAATGAATAGTAATTAATCATCATCTTATAAAGTCCCGGGTCATCCGGGACTTTTTTTTTTCGCGGAATTATTAATTTTACTAATGGTTAAAAACGCTTATTTTACTTGCACCCAGACTCGGCGGTTGCGCGGTCCGTCGTATTCACAGAAAAAAATTCCCTGCCAAACGCCCAACAACAAATTTCCATTATTCACGATCAGCTGGACACTATTGCCGGTTAAAGTTGACTTGATATGAGCGTCGGCATTGCCTTCGATATGGGCGTAATTTTCATTGTGGGGCACCAATTTACTTAGGCGGTTGACGATATCGCTGGCGACATTTGGATCGGCATGTTCATTGATAGTTAAACCGGCAGTTGTGTGTGGACAATAGACGACACATATTCCTTCCCGGATTCCACTGGAGCGGACAGCTTCAGCCACTTGAGCTGTAATGTCAATTAGCTCGATACGACGATTGGTTTTTAAAATAATCTCTTTCAATTTTCATCCCTATCTTAAGTTTTACGTTCCTTCTTACGGGCTGATGGAAAAAGTACATTATTCAATATCAGCCGATAACCTGGTGAATTTTTATGTAATTCCAACCGGGTAGGCGGATCACCGACAAAATGTTGATAATCTTCTGGATCGTGTCCGGCAAGAAAGGTAAAAGTTCCCTTGCCATGATTACCATGGATATAGCGCACTTGCTCACCGTTAACAACTTCACCCATAACGACAACCGATTTTTTAATCCGATCGCGGCGAAATCCGGTTGTCTGTCCCATAAATCCTTTTATTACTCCGACATGATTTTGAGTCAACATGGTTGGCACCGGATCCCATTTCGCTGAAAATTCAAATAAGGTAAAATAATCGGCTTCGGCACCCGGCGCTACGGCTTGAAAGCTTGGAGGATAATCAATATCGGAATATTCGTAGAGCATCGGATCCAGATACAATTTAAAATTCTCAAATGCTAGGCACTTGGAATAATCCAGTTTTTCATTGGCGCGCGGATCAGCCGGATCACCGTCGTAAATTTCGGCGACAATATCCACATTCTCAGCCGCCAATGCGATATCCAAGGCATCGGTAGCCGAACACATTGCGAACAAGAAACCACCTTCATTGACATATTTCTTTATAGTACGCGCTACGGCTTTCTTTTCCTCTGAAACTTTACGGAAGCCTAACTTAGCGGCGATAGCTTCATTCTCAGCGACTTCGTTTTGATACCAAGCTTGATTATGATAACTCGCATAAAACTTTCCGTATTGCCCGGTGAAATCTTCGTGATGCAGATGAAGCCAGTCATATTCCGGCAATTTCCCAGTTAGCACTTCTTCATCCCAGAGAACATCGTAATCAATTTCGGCATACGTCAGAACCAGAGTTACGGCATCGTCCCAAGGCTGTTTATTGGGTGGCGAATAAACCGCAATCTTAGCGGCTTTTTCTAATAGCACAACGTCCATATTATTTTCTTCGATCGTCGCATAAATTTGCAGGTTTTGAGCGGCGCTAACTTCTTCATAGGCAACTCCTCGTAAGCGTAGTTCTTTAACAATGCCTGGATAATTATCCAGAAGAAAAGAGCCGCCTCGATAATTCAACAACCACTCGACATTTACTCCTTGCTTCAAACTCCAGTAAACAATGCCGTAAGCTTTTAGGTGATCGCTCTGAGTTTGATCCATCGGAATCAGAATTTTTTGGGCAAAACTCAGATTCGCCAGGATTAAAATCAGTCCAATTAATACAATTAAAGGCCGGTTGCGCTTCATTCGATTCAAATTTCTTTTTTTACGCCTGACAAGCGTTGCAGTTCGCGTAGACGCTTGCGAACATTATCAATTAAAAATGAATTAGGATATTTTTCAAGAATTAATTCGTAATAGTAAGCCGCCGCTTGATAGTTTGCCTCACGATAGTCGGCAACTTCAGCCAGCATAAAAGCGATTTGATCGGCATTTTCATTTTCAGAAGCAAAAAAGGATTCGGCGGTCGCCTCGGCTTCGGCATAACGATTAAACTGTAAAAGAATCTGGGTTAAACGAAACCGAGCGGCTGAAATGATCGGGGTTTGAGGATAGTTTTGTAAAATAAAGGCATAAATCTTTTCGGCTTCACTCAATTTATTTTGGTGTAAAAGAAGTTCAGCCGTAGCGAATTCACCAAAAGCTTTTTTCCCAGCGGCGTCGGTCTCGCTATAATTTGCCCGGAAAAAACCATCCAAGCCGACTACGTCATTAAAAAACGCATGCTTTGGTCCCAGCAATGGAATTAAATTTTTCAGTTCGATGTCCAGTGAATCGAATTCCTGCGCCAAAAATTGAGCTAGCGCCAGATGAACTCGTAAATCCTTTTCGCCTGGCGTTCCTTCCCATCGCGCAATTTCCGTTTGATAATATTTAAGAGCCGCGTCGGGATCGCCGCGCGCAATCTGCACCTCGCCTATTCGTAAAGCACAGTTTAAAATTAATTGTCGGTCGCGGGTGATATTCTGAGCCTGACGCAGTAGATTCAGCGCTCCATCAAAATCACGCACTGCCCGAAAACGCAAATCTGCCAGCCGATACAAAGCCTGAGCTGAATAGATGCTATTGGGTTGATTGGCAACTAAAGAATCATAAATCGCAAAGGCTTTCTGCAAACTCGATTGTTCCTGATTAATTTGCTGGACAAAGTCGGTATTGAAAAAGAAGTTACCAGGATAAAAATAATGCAACGGCTCAGCCGTTGTCTGTTCCAGCACGACTTTCTCGAATGACTCAGCTAATCCGAGTAAAGCTTGTGGAGCGATACCCTGCAATTCGTTCTTTGCCAAAATTTTCGTATAAAAATCCTGGGCGAGTTCGTAACGCCGAATCTGGACTAAATTTTTAGCCATTGACAGCGCTTGATCTCCATGATTACCAGTCAGTGCCTCAACCTGGAAAATTTCCTCCAGTGCCTCATTATAATGCCCGTTTTTAAAAAGAAAATCCGCCCGCAGGCGATGCAGAGCGGCTTGATCGGGCAAAAGTAACAACTCCGCCTTTAGCAAGGAATCTATCTGAATAAACAAGCTCGAGTCAGTCGGGAAACGCAAGATTTGTCCGGCAATCATATTGTAATAACGCGGATTGGCGCGAGCATAAAGTACAAGTTCTCTTGCCGCCGAGCTATATTTTCCCCGTGCAATTTGCAAATTGGCTAATTCCATCGTCAATAAATCGGGTTGTCTATAATGAGCGCGGGCGGCGGCAATCAAGCGCTCGGCTTCATCATATAATCTCAAGCCGACCATTTCATTGAACAGAGCACGATAAAACGAAACGCTGTAGTTAAATTTCACGACGGCTTTCTGCCACTCCCGAAACGCCTCAGCGCTGTCACCGCGCACATAGAAAAGTTTACCGAGATCAATACCCGCGCTTTCGTGGTCCGGATTCAATTGCATAAAACGGGTGATGACACGTTCAATCTCCGGTAAATTTTTCTGCCGGAAAAGCAAGTTGACATAATTGCTATAATACAGATAATTATCCGGTTGGGCATCAACCAACGCCCGGTAAATTTCAGCGGCTTGCGTCAACTGACCTTCCTGCTCGAGGCGCTGAGCCTGATTAAAGCGTAAATTCATCAGTTTTTCTTCGGGTGAAACGACTTTTACCGGTTGAGCGGCAACGAAAGCTGTAAGCCAAAAAATTAATAAGATTAATAATCCCAAACGCCATTCGAGCTTCATTCTACCGATTCCTTACTCAATTCTTCAAAATACCGGCGAATCAGATTTTCGTATTCTTTGGAATACCCGTCGCGCAGAGCTTTTTCTAGATTTTCCTGTAAAAGAGTGCGCCGCTCGCCAAGGTTAGACGGCAGACCATCAGGAGATTCGCGAACGATTTCCTGCCCGGTTTTACTCTGGCGTTCCTCTTTAAAATCCTGAGTGCGCAGAGATTTCTGAGCATCCAGGAGTCGGGAGAGAATTCTCTGCTGGCGTTCCAGCGTGCGGCGTAAAACCTGGTTATTCTCGAGGTCTTTGATGACTTCGTCCATATCTTTGGCAATGCCACCGAGATCGCCCGACTGTTTTGTGCTACCTTGCCCTTGCATCTCATCGCGTAATTTTTCGAGTGATTGGCGAATTTGTTGCTGGCGAGCGGCTAATTGCTGGAGAGTTCCCTGATCACCGGGAGAACCCAATCCCAACATCTGGGTTTCTTCATTCAAACCCTGTTGCATACCAGCCAATTCCTGCAATTGCTGAAGGTAATTTTCGAAACCGGAAGCCGAACCGCTCTTCTGTAATTCTTGCATAGCCGCCATCAGTTCCAGAGCCGTCATATTGAGCGAAGCGGTGGCATTTTCAGCGGAAAGTGCCGCCAGTCCCGGATCTCGTTCTTCCATATAGGCGATAGCCGCATTCATACTATTAGCTGATTGACCGAGGTTTTTGCCGATACGCGGGGAAACGCCAAAAGTTTTACCTGACAAATCAATCAAATCGGAAATCAGGCGGGACAAATTCTGGCGAGTTTCACTTTGCTTAACGGCTATATCCATAATCTGATCGCTTTGACGCGGAGTATTTTTAATCTCCTCGGTGAGTTCTTCTTGGCGATAGGATAATTGCATTGTCTTATTCAAAATCCGACGGAAGTCTGTCATAACGTCCGCCATATTCCGCCTCTGAAATTCAGTGCGAAATTCTTCCATTCTTTCTAACAATTTCTGCAAGTTTTGCTGAGAATTCTGGGCTGACTCCTCAGCTTGCGATTTATCACCTTTGCGCATGGCACTGCTAGCTCGAGACTGTTCTTGCGGTAGATCCATCGCTTGCATTTCATCTATCAATTGTTGAAGCTCTTTATTCGGCATCATTGGAAATTCTGCCATATCAGCCGCAGTTCTTTTCATAATATCCTGAGCAATTTCAGTATCATTTTTAATGGCATTTTCAGCCTGCGCCAACTCACTCAATTTTTGCTGATCATTCGGCGCTGTTTTCTTCAGTTCGTCAGCCACTTGCTTCTGCCTTTCGGTTAGATCGGCAAAGCGCCTAACCAATTCATCAATATTCTGTTCAATTTGAATCCGGCGAAAAATCTTCAGGAGGCGGTCGAGTTCCTGCGAAAATTGCTCCTGGGAAGTTTTGAAATTATTTAGAGCTTTTTGAACTTCCTTTGGATCCATTTTTTCGATAGCGGCTTGCAATTTATCGAGCGCTTCGCGCATTTCCGGTGTCATTATACCCTGAAATGCTTCCTGCACCTGGGCTAATTTTTCCAATGTTTCCGCATCGAAGAGTTGATTCTCACGACTTTTCTCTATCAAGTCATCGAGTTGCTCGCTTAGTTTGGTGATTTTTTCACCGGCTTCGCGAGTTTTTTTCATCTCCTCTTCTAATTGCTTTTTCTGTTCCCATTTCAGTTCCGGTTTTTTGAGTAATTCACGGGAAATCTCGTCGAGAACCTTTTTGGTTGTTTCCAGAGATTTTAAAACTTCCTCGCTACTGGAATAAATTTCATCCTGTTGTTCATTAACCGCACTAAAAAGTTCATTGAGTGATGGAAAGCGGGCGATTAGCCAGTCGGTACTGGCTTTTTTGGGGCCGCTAATATTATCATTATCATAAATATCAACCCGGAATTCGACTGCATCTTCCGGACCTAAGCTAAGTTCGCCGATTTGCCACTGAAAAAATACTTCCTGCCAAGTGATATTCAATTTTGCGAGTGGGAATGTTATTTCCGTTTCCTCTTCCTGATAATCGGCATATTTTTTTATCACACGGTAGCGAATAGCGGCGCGGGTGAATCCGAAATCATCGCTAATCCGAATACCGAGTGGAATTACCATATCGGCGTTTAAATCAAGATCATTTTTCGGGCTGAGCATAGTGATAGTCGGGTAGGCATCCGGAATGACGCTCAGTCGGTACTTGATAGGATTAATATTTGTCACTTGCTTTTCATCGGCTACAATAATTTCGAACTGGTCATCATTTTTTACGATGAATTCTCCACGAGCGCGATCACCATTCGTCGCCAAATTTAAGACATTCCCGCTGGCAAAGGATAAATGGCCTTCTTTAATTTCTTTATTTATACGAATTTCTAAAGAAATTTTCGTGCCAGACAGCAAGTTAAATTCCGCGCTTTTGGTTTCCTGAGTCTGAGCCGGAAGTCCGGTATATTCCGGATAAATAAAACGGGATTTGACATAGAGAATTTCAGGTCGGTTGATGACTCGAATTGTATCGGGAGGAGTTCCGATGCGGCGCCAGGGCTTGAACGGCGAATGATTTTGATAATAAGCGCTATAAATCAAATCAGAGCGCAAATTTTCGATCAGATATTGGCTCCGTCCGGAATCATCTACCGTTAAAATCTCTTGCCGAGTGTAATCCGGATACTGAAGGTCAAGCGTTAAATAGTGCGGAAATCGTCCCTGACACTGAAAGCTGATTGTTACCGAATCGCCACCTAGCACCCCCGATGACGCTCGGGTTGATTCGATAGAAAAGGGCAATTTGACCGGGTACTCGCTTCCGGGATGCAAAAGTCGTTCCGTGCTATTTTTGAAATATGCGGGACTGGAAGCGATACAAATTACGAGGCAAAAAATCGCAATTGCCAGATTACGCAAACTCTTCCGGACTTCCTGAGATGGTATTATCCGATCAAAATTAAGCGGCTCTATTTTTCGGGCTATCCGCTCCAGAGCTTGCTCGATCAGTTCACTCGAATAACCTTGTGTCTCTTTATTCAGCAACTCTCTTAACTGCAATGCATTCAGTAAATCGTCCTTGATTTCCGGCTGGTCGGCGCCTATCCGGCGTGCCAGGTGATAATCATCGTAAGCACTAATTCGATTCCGGATTATTTGGAAATAATACACAATTGGAATCGCCAGAAAAATGAGGCTGAATCCAACCGTAAAAAATAAAATGTCACTGCGAACCGAACCCTTGAAATAGCGAAAACCTTCGACGACAACAATTAAAAAAGTCACGATTATAATCAACAATAAAACTTTCAGCAAACCGACCTGTAAAGTATGCCGCGCAAATTTGCGTCGCAAGTCGTTTAATTTGCGTTCGATCCGGTTATAGCTGGATTGATTATTTCTCATTTTTATTGCATCAACGAATATAAAACTATATTGGCGCCCATTTGAAGTGCCGCCTGGTGTTTTTCCTCAGGATCATTATGGACTTCCGGGTCTTCCCAGCCGTCGCCGAGATCACACTCATAAGTATAAAACACAACCAGTCGACCTTTGTAAAATATTCCCAGTCCCTGCGGTGGCTTGCCATCGTGTTCGTGGATTTTGGGCAAACCGTGGGGAAATTTATACAAAATATTATAAATCGGGTGATCAAATGGCAATTCCACCAGGTCATTATCGGGAAAAACTCGTTTAATTTCACGCCGAAAGGATTGATCCATACCATAATTATCGTCGGCATGTAAAAAGCCACCGTTTTGCAAATGCTGGCGAAGGCGCAGAA
>JAGNGI010000100.1 GCA_018002295.1 Fidelibacterota bacterium | reverse complement strand
GGCTGGACCGGTTCTAGCTGAGCTGGTTCCTCAGTAAGCGTTTCCGAAGGCAATTGAGCCGGAGTCAATGGTACTGTGGGAATTTCGACCTGAGGCATCGCTTCGGTAACTGAATCCGGCAGTGCGGTTTCAGATGTATCACTTTCTTGAACAACTACTTCCGGCAATGCCGGTTCCTGAGCGAACAGGTTACTAAATAATAAAACATATCCAAGCCAGAGTGGGATTTTATGCATAATGGGACCTCCTATTGCGTCGGGCTCCAATTTTCAATTTCCGCCAGTAATCGCGCTACCGCCTCTTCCGGTTTCAATCGCGCGACAACCTGACCGTGCTTAAATAATAGAGCTACTCCTTTGCCGAAAGCAATTCCCAGATCAGCCGACCGGGCTTCACCGGGGCCATTGACCTCACAGCCCATAACGGCAACGGTTAAATTTTGAGGTAGATCGCGGATTTTACTCTCGACTTCATTCACTATTTCAATCAGATTAACCGAGGTGCGGCCGCAGGTGGGACACGATACCAGTCGGATGCCGCTTTTGGTTAAATTTAGGGTTTTTAGTATTTCAAAACCGGCGCGCACTTCCTCGACTGGATCCGCCGTCAGAGACACCCGCAAAGTGTCGCCGATTCCTTCAGCTAAAAGCGTTCCGATGCCAATGGCGGATTTAATTGTACCCGACCAGACCGGGCCGGCTTCGGTAACACCGAGATGAAGGGGATAATCATATTTCTCGGAAAAGAGCCGATTGGTGGCAATCATCAGACTGGCTTCACTGGATTTGAGGGCAACGATTACATCGCGGAAATCATTCTCCTCGCAAATTTTCAGATGGCGGCGGGCGCTTTCCAGCATAGCTTCAGGCGTTGCTCCACCGTATTTTGCCCGCAAGTCTTTTTCCAGTGAACCAGAATTGACGCCGATGCGTATAGAAATATGCGCCGCCCGAGCTTTCCCTAGAACGGCTTTCACTCGCTCTGCACCACCGATATTGCCGGGATTGATTCGGATTTTATCGGCACCAGCATCAATTGCGCCCAGTGCTAAGCGATAATCAAAATGAATATCGGCGACCAGTGGCACTGTCATTCGCTTTTTTATTTCCGGTAAAGCTTTGAGGGCTTGTTCGTCGGGGACGGTGACGCGGATTATCTGACAACCGGCGGCTTCCAGCTGCTCAATTTGCGGCAGAATCGCCTTTAAGTCGTGCGTCTTAGCGGTTGTCATTGATTGCACTGGAATTGGAAATCCGCCGCCGATGGGAACATTCCCGACGTATACGGTACGAGTAATCTTGCGTTTAAAATTGTTCATCGCCGAATCAAATTAATATTACTCCCGCAATGAGACAAGCCTAATTTATCAAACGCTCTAAAGTGCTGGTAAGTGCGCTTAGGTGCTTTTAAAATCTCTTTGGTATAAAGTTGGTTTACTACATAATTGTATGGGTGGATCGGTTTACCTCTGTGCGCCTCAGTGTCCAATTATCTAATTTTAGGTTCCATCGGTTTAATCTGCTACTTTTTTACCATTCAAAAGCTTGTTTTCATAGTGAAGATTGACTAATATAATTCCATTGATATTACGAAGGTTTTTGAAGCAGAGCCGCCATCAAGTCCGGTCAAATGTGAATCAGTTCCGACAGTTATTAAAAAATTCCAGTTAGCGGTCTTTTACAAACCTAAAAAATGAGGGGAATAAATGAAATCACAGATTACTTATTCGTTAATGATTTTAGCGCTGGCGGTATCACAATGCGGCCAGTCCGGAAAAGTTAAACCCATTCAGAATGGGGTTGACTTAAAAACTCGTGATTTGAATGTACGTGTCCAATTTTACGCTGACGACATCGCCCGAGTCATTAAGTGGCGGCCGGAATCTTCAGCTGAAAAGCTAAGTTTAATGGTCATTAGAGACAGTTTGCCGGATTTATCTATTACGGTTGAGGAAAATGACAACGACGTAATCCTAAAATCAGAGCGAATGACAATTCGCCTGGTTAAGAAAGATGGCCATTTGGAATATTTTACGACCAGCGGCACAAGTATTTTAAAAGAAAATAAAAAAGCCGTTCTTACTCCGGTAACGCTTCCGGATGAAAAAGCTTTCAACATTCAGCAAAATTTCAAATTAACGCCAGACGAAGGGCTCTACGGGCTTGGCCAACATCAAGACGGATATATGAATTACCGCGGGCGAACTGTCAAACTCGTCCAAACCAATACGGATGCGGTAACTCCTTTTTTGATTTCTACTCGCGGATGGGGCATTCTGTGGGATAATTATTCCAAGACTATTTTTCAGGATACGGCTGAGACGATGTCACTTTGGTCGGAAGTCGGTGACAATCTCGATTATTACTTAATTTATGGCGGAACAATGGATTCCGTCATTAGTGGGTATCGTTATCTAACTGGAAAGGCTCCTTTGTATGGAAAATGGGCTTATGGTTATTGGCAAAGCAAGGAGCATTATAAAAGCCGCGATGAATTGTTAAGCATTGTGAGTGAATATCGGCGGCGGCGCATACCGATTGATAATATTATCCAAGATTGGAATTATTGGGACGGCAATGAAAATTGGAGCCAGATGTTCTTTGATCTGAAAAAATATCCCAAGCCTGAGGAAATGATCCGACAAATCCACAATCAAAATTTTCATATTATGATTTCAATCTGGCCGGGGCTTGGACCGAATACCGCAATTTATCAAGAAATGGAGCAAGGCGGGTTCCTCTACAATACCGTCGGATGGGCAAATTTCAAATATTTCGACGCTTTCAATCCAGCCGCTAATGATCTTTACTGGAAATATATAAAAAATGGTTTAATCTCGGTCGGCATCGATGCGCTCTGGATTGATTCCACTGAACCGGATATCGTCAATGCCACCACCAAAGAATCCCAAGAATACGAAATGAAAAAGGTAGGTCGGAATTACCTTGGCAGTTGGGCGCGTTATCTGAACGCATATTCTTTGGTAATGATGGATAAACTTTACCAGAATCAGCGTCATGATTCCGACCGCAAAAGAGTATATATGCTGACCCGGTCAGTCTTTGCTGGTCAACAGAGAACCGGTGCCACAACCTGGTCAGGCGACATTGGCGCCAGCTGGGAGATTTATCAAAATCAAATTAGCGCCGGTCTGAATTTTTGTATGGCTGGCATTCCTTATTGGACTTTTGACATCGGTGGATTCGTCATTGGCGCTTATGGTGGAGTATTCATTAATGGCGGTCAGGATCCGGCTTATCAAGAACTTTATACTCGTATGTTTCAATTTGGAACTTTCTGTCCAATTTTCCGGGCACACGGGAGTGAAACGCCACGGGAAATCTGGTGCTTTGGTGAATTCAGCCCGCATCTAATAAAATTTGACCATCTTCGCTATCGGCTTATGCCTTATATTTATTCCTTAGCCTGGCGGGTGACTAATGATGATTACACTATGATGCGCGGTTTGCCGATGGATTTCCCGAACGATCCTGAGACTTACTCTCTCGGCGACCAATATATGTTCGGTCCGGCTATTATGGTCTGCCCGGTAACGGAGTATATGTTGCATCGTCCACCTGGGAAAAGCATTTTAATCAGCGGTGACCATTTTAAGACTAATGATGGAAAAGCAGGCTTAAAAGTTCAGTATTTTCGTGATCCGGATTTTGAAATTTTAACTCACGAACAGATTGAGCCCGATATTAATCATCTCTGGTACACCGGCCGACCGGATTATATGACCGATTCTGCTTTTTCAGTACGCTGGGAAGGTAAATTGATCCCCAGTCAGACCGGCCTGCATCAATTTCACTTAAAAAGCTACGACGCTAAACGCATTTTTATCAATGGCAAGGAGTTGCCGATAGTTTATACCAGTGTCGAGCAATATACCGACCTGATCAACCTAAATGCTGGACAGGAATATGATTTTCGTCTCGAAATGCAAAATCGTTCGACCGGAGCTGCCAAAATGCAGTTAAACTGGAAAACACCCGCAATCTTTGCCCAAGAGAAAATAGTCGAGACGCGACCCCAAACCCGCAATGTTTATTTACCTGCCGGAACGCAGTGGATTGATTTCTGGACTGGAACGACCTATTCGGGCGGTCAGACCATTGTCGCCGATGCTCCAATTGACAAAATTCCCTTATTAATCAAAGCCGGTTCAATTGTACCGATGGGACCGTTCCTCCAATATTCCACCGAAAAGCCAGCCGACCCGCTCGAAGTGCGAATTTATCGGGGCGCCGATGGCAGTTTTACTCTTTATGAGGATGAAAACGATAATTACAATTATGAAAAAGGTGCTTATTCGACTATTAATTTTTATTGGGATGATACCAAAAATGAGTTGACGATTGGAGAACGTAACGGTTCTTTTCCAGGTATGTTGATGGAACGTCAATTCCAGATAGTGCTTGTTTCACCCAACCATGGCATCGGAATCGAAATTACCCCGCGACCGGATAAAATCATTAAGTATCGGGGCGAAGCGCAGACAATCAGGCTCTAATTTTATTCTTCATAAAAATAAAACGGCCAGTCAAAAGCCGGCCGTTTTTCTTTAGTTGAGTGACAGACAGATTATTCCCGAGCGCTGGTGACTCCCATATCAATGCGATAGAGTGTCCACTCTACTCCAAGAGCCGTATCGCCACAAATCATATATAGGTAATTTCCCCACCCCCAGCTAAAAGATTTACAATAGGGAGCTATTATACCCAAATAAAAATAATCGGCGCTCGTGGTGTTAAGATCAATAGCAAGAAGAGGAGCCTGCGCGTTAATACCCAGAAATAATTTGCCGTCAGATGAAAGCGAAAAGCTATTTAAAGCATCATCAGAATAGTTTTTATAGGCCGTCAAATCAAGCACTAATTCTTTTTCTCCTGGATTGCCACTATTATCAATTGGATTACGCCAAATTGCCAGAGCCGGATTTTGCAAGTCGGGGGTGGTACAAACCAGGCTTACATACACATAATTACCAAACACGCGAATACCTTTGATTTCATCTTTTTCATACAAACTGGTATAATTCGGCGTAAGATCTGGAGCGACGACAACCAGTCCCGTGCTCCGACCTCCGGTATATAAATAACCATTCTCGTCAAAATCACCGTATTTTACCACCTTGCCTGCCTTAAGCTTAATCCACTCAGCAACCTTGCCGCTTTGTGGATCTAAAACGTCAATTGAGCGGTTGTTACCCAAAAGATACAATTTTCCATCTGGTCCAATGGTAGCATC
>JAGNGI010000099.1 GCA_018002295.1 Fidelibacterota bacterium | reverse complement strand
CTAGTCTTGCAGTTCAAGCGCCGGAGACCATTTTCTGGATTCGGGCGATGCTGGCTTGCATTCCCGTTGTGGGATTAATTTTAGTGATTTTTTTCATAACCAGGGTAAACCTCACTCGGCAGAAATGCGCAGAGATCCGGTCAGCTCTTGAGGCGCGACGCGGTACGGTTTAATTTAAAATAGTGGAGTAACTAAATATGCAGTTTGGTCATTTTGACGATAAGAATAAAGAATATGTAATTGATCGGCCGGATACTCCGCGAAGTTGGAGCAATTATCTTGGTTCGACCGAGTACGGTGCGATAATTACTAACAATGCCGGTGGCTACAGTTTTTTTCAGTCGGCGGCGCAAGGGCGATTCATGCGTCTGCGTTTCAATGCGATTCCGATGGATCAACCGGGGCGTTATTTTTATATCCACGACCTTGACAAGCATGATTATTGGTCGACTTCCTGGCAACCGGTTGGCAAACCACTTGACAAATTTAAAACCGTCTGTCGGCACGGGACGGCTTATACCATTATCGAGTCGGAATATGATAATATTTTGACGGAGACGACTTATTTTGTGCCTTTGAACCGGCATTTTGAATGTTGGTTATTGAAAATTCACAACCGTGATAATGTTACAAGACGTCTGCGTCTCTTTACTTTCATTGAATACACCAATAATTGGCACGTATGGCAGGATACTTTTAATTTGCAATATACTCAGTTCATTCTTAGGATGAATGTAGTCGGAAATATCATCGACCACGGGATCAACGTCAATCTGGCGGACGATACTGGCGATCTCTGGCTTCACGATGGCAATAAACATACTTTTATAGGAGTCGTGGGCGCAGAAGTCAGCGGTTTCGATACCGACCGGGAAATATTCCTCGGTGGCTATCGCAGTTACCATAATCCCATTGTGGTGGAAAAGGGCGAATGTCTTAATTCCATTGCCGTTGGTGATAACGGCGTAGGCGTTTTGCAGATTGATCTTGAACTCAAGCCGGGTGAATCGCGCGAACTTGCGGTTCTGATGGGTATTGGAAGGGCAGAGGTCGAGGGTCGGAAGGTTTTGAGCGAGTTTCAGAACCTCGATAATATTCACATTGAATTTGAAAAACTAAAGCAACACTGGCACCAACGATTGCAGGGATTTTTAGTCCAAACGCCCGATTCCGAATTTGATAGTATGACCAATGTCTGGAGTCCGTTTAATTGTTTGATTACTTACGCCTGGTCGCGAGCCGCGAGCTTGATTTATAGTGGTGAACGCGACGGGCTTGGCTATCGTGATACGGTGCAGGATTTACTGGGGGTTTTGCCTTTGATTCCTGAAGAAGCCGGTGAACGTCTCGAATTAATGTTGACTGGTCAGGTTTCCACCGGTGGCGCTATGTCAGTAGTGAAGCCGTTTGATCATCATCCTGGCCGGGAAATTCCACCCAAGGAGGAAGAATACCGTTCGGATGACTGTATGTGGTTATTCAACACTGTTCCGGCTTATGTTAAAGAAACCGGCGATTTAGCTTTTTTCGACAAAGTTTTACCGTTTGCTGATGAAGGCGAAGCCACCGTGCTCGGTCATTTACGACGAGCAATTGAATTTAATTTAGAACGAACTGGCACCCATGGTTTGCCCTGTGGACTTTATGCCGACTGGAATGATTGTCTGGAACTCGGTCAACGTGGCGAGACGATTTTCGTCGCTTTTCAATTGCGTTATGCCCTAAAGACTTATATTGAAATTTGTGAACTGCTCGAGCGACTCAGTGAGAAAAAGTGGGCAGTGGAGCAATTACAAAAATTGGATGAAAATTTGCGCAAATATGCCTGGGACGGACAGTGGTTTCTCCGGGCTTACCGCTATGATGGTCTGAAATATGGTTCGCATACTGATGAAGAGGGTTCGATCTGGCTCAATCCACAGTCCTGGGCGGTAATCAGCGGGTTTGCCGATAAAGATGAGGCGGAGACGGCGATGCAAGCTGTTTATGAGCGCTTGGCAACCGAATATGGTTTGATGATTTTAGCCCCGCCGTATATCAAAACCGACCATCGCATCGTCAAAGCGCCGCTTTTCAATGCCGGTATGAAAGAAAACGGCTCGATTTTCTCGCATACTCAGGGTTGGGCGATAATCGCTGAAACTATGTTGGGACACGGCGATCGAGCTTACCAGTATTTACGGGCTTATCTACCGGCGGCTTATAATACCAGAGCTGAAATCCGGCAGATTGAACCTTATGTTTATTGTCAGTTTACGAATAGTCGCTATAGTCCACGCGCGGGGGCTTCACGTTTGCCGTGGCTCACCGGAGCCGCCGCCTGGTCGTATTATACTGCCACTCAGTACATTCTCGGCATTCAGCCGGATTATTTCGGTTTGCGGATTGATCCATGTCTTCCTTCAAACTGGAAAGAGATCCAGATTACGAGGCGTTTTCGGAATAAAATGTTTAATATTTTAATAAAAAACCCGAACGGTACTCAAAAAGGCATTCGAAAACTAATTATAAACAATCAAGAATTAACCGGAAATCTAATTCCGCTGGATATAATTCAGAACGAAAATAAAGTTGTTGTAGAAATGCAATAAAATTTTTATTTTGCTAATAAATGCAGAATAAAATTATTTGATAATCACTAACAATCTGAAAGAGAGAAACTAATGAAGAAGATCCTGCAACGATTCTTTTTGATTTGCCCAAAAACCGGCAAGGTCAGAGGAATTAAACCGCTTAGTGGTTGGTCGAAGTTATTATTTCCAATAACTGGTTTGTTAGCATTAATCTGGGTGGTAGTTCGTGTGCTTCCTAAACCGACTCGTGCAACTTATCCTTGTATGCGCGTGGCTATGCCGCTGGCTTCGGGATTTATCGTTTATTTAATCGGGGTAATTGCTTCGGCTACAGCTTTTATGAAAGCCAAAAAAATGTTAGCCAAATCGCGCTACCTCCTAGCGACTGGATTCGTCATTCTGGGATTATTGGCTTCCTTGCTCATTTTTCATAATTCCCGAGAAACAGCCTACGCCAAATATGCAACCATTAAAAAGGAAGCAAATTTACCGATGGGAATGGCTAAAGGCATTTTCCCCGGTCGGGTTGTCTGGGTTTATAATCCTGATGCTACCAATGAAAATTGCGTACCGGATTCAACCGTTAGTTCTTGGTGGGGGAGTGGTTATACAACTTATCGTGCTGGAAAAGCCTGGTTTTTGCCCCAGAATAATAATCAGGCGGTAGTTGACAGTATGGTTTCTTCAGCAATCCAGTCTTTAACTGGCGCGACCAGCGATAGTGCCGCCTGGGTTGCGATATTCAAATATCACAATACAACTCGGGAAAAAGGCGCAGTTGATTATTCACCTGGTGAGAAAATTTTCATCAAGATAAATGCCACCAGCGGCTGGGGCGGTAATTACAGCACGACCGATTTATCATGTGCAAAAAACTCTAGTTACGGAATTTCCGAGACTTCACCGGCGGTAGTGATGACGGTTTTACGCCATCTGGTCAATGTTGTCGGCGTTGCCGAAAGCGATATTTATATCGGTGATCCGATGAAACACATCTATAAACATCTATACGATTACTGGCATAGCGAATTTCCCGCTGTACACTATCTCGATCATGATAATCCCGATTCTCTAGGACGGGAACATGCACAGGTTGGTACAAAGACCAAGATTTATTATTCTGACAAAGGAACGATTTTGCGAGAAAATGTGTGGGATGCCAACCGGCCGGGAGAAGGTCCCGTTTATGACGATAATGTTTACGCAATTCTCGAGGATGCGGAGTATTTGATTAATATACCTATGTTAAAAGGTCACCGGCGCGGCGGAGTAACGATGTTTGCCAAGAATCATTTTGGTTCGCATACCAGACCCGATGCCGGGCATCTACACAATGGATTGGTAGCGCCGCGTGAAATGGAATTGGGAGTTACCCGTCCAGGATACGGTCAATATCGGGTGCAAGTTGACATTATGAGTCACTCGATTTTAGGCGATAAGAACTTGTTCTATTTAATGGATGCCTTATGGGCAACTGACTATGAGCTCGATAAACCGCTCAAGTGGCAGATGGCGCCGTTTAACAATGACTTTACCTCGTCTATTTTTGCTTCTTTTGATCCAGTGGCGATTGAGTCTGTCGGTTATGATTTTCTGCGTTCGGAATTCACCGCTGAGCGGGTTCCTGCCGCTGGCACTTATGTCCAGATGGACGGCGTGGACGATTACTTGCATCAAGCGGCTGATTCCGCAAATTGGCCAGAAGGCATCGTATATGACCCGGACAACGACGGAGTTTTATTTGCCAGCCTGGGCGTTCACGAACATTGGAATAATGCCACTGAAATGCAATACTCCCGTAATCTCGATCCCGAATCCGGTACCGGAATTGAATTAGTGACCATTACGCGGAGCGTTTCGGATGCGATCGAGGCTGAACCGGCTAATCTCATCAGCGCTTTTAGCCTTTATCCGAATTATCCGAATCCCTTCAATGCTACTACTACTATCCGCTATGCTCTAAAAGCGCCGGCGCGTGTCGAGTTGAAAGTATATGATCTGACGGGGAAATTGGTCTCCGTTCTGGAGAATAATTATAAAACTGCCGGTGAATTTGTGGCAGTCTGGAATGGAGAAACGATTGCCGGTCAAAAAGCACCTTCGGGTGTTTACGTCTATCAGCTGAATATGGCCGTAGGTAAGCAATTAGCCGTAGCATCGCGTAAAATGCTGTTACTTAAATAGAGTTAATTACTATGAAAGTTTTGTTTATCGGCGGAACTGGCATTATCAGTTCTGCCTGTTCTCAGTTGGCAATAGAACGGGGAATCGAGCTATATTTACTCAATCGTGGCCAATGTTTTCGGCCAATCCCTAAAGGTGCGCATCATCTTCTGGCTGATATTCGCGTTAGAGAATCGGTAAAAGCCGCCATTGGTAAGATGAATTTCGATTCAGTTGTGGAGTGGTTAGCCTATACGCCGGATCAAATCGAATCCGATTTGGAAGTATTTAGAGGATGCACCGGGCAATATGTTTTTATCAGTTCCGCTTCGGCTTATCAGAAGCCGCCCCAGAAATTGCCAATCACGGAAGAAACTCCACTCGAAAATCCTTTTTGGGAATATTCACGTAATAAAATTGCCTGCGAAAAGCGTTTGCTAAAGGCTTATCAAGAAGAGCAGTTCCCAATTACAATTGTCAGACCATCACACACTTACGATTGCACAAGTTTACCGATGGAAGGAAGGTACACCGTTGTCAATCGTATGCGTCAGGGG
>JAGNGI010000024.1 GCA_018002295.1 Fidelibacterota bacterium | reverse complement strand
GAAACGTCAAATCTAGGTCAATGCCCAACCAGCTCAATGCGCCTTCAGCCAGCAAATTGTGATAGATTAGGTTATTAATAGGGACCGTGATCGTCTGAACCACGACGACCGCAATACCCAGCCCGACTGCCGTTTCCAAACGTTTGGAGACCGCCAAAAAGGTGCACATACCGAGGAAAAAAGCCAATGCCATATTCTCGATGAAAACGGACTTGATGAACAGGCTCAGATAATGTTCCAGCATAATTTACTCCTGCTTTGTTTCCGGTTTCAAAGTGTGTAAACCCCAGATAATTAACCCTATCAGGAAAAAAGCGCTGGCGGGCAAAACCAATAATCCATTTGGCACGTACCAGCCGCCTTCGGTATTGACCCGCAGAATCGTAAAGCCGAGCAATTTTCCGGTGCCGAATAGTTCGCGAATCGAAGCCACAATCAAAAGAATCAGACTATAGCCCAACCCATTTCCTAACCCATCCAGGAAACTGGCTAACGGCGCATTTTTTAAACCGAAGGCTTCCGTGCGCCCCAGCAGAATGCAGTTAGTGATGATCAGGCCGACATAAACCGAGAGTTGCTTACTGACGCCGAAAGCGAAAGCCTTAATTAATTGATCGGCGACAATCACTAACGAGGCGATGATCGTCATTTCGACGATAATGCGGATACTTCCAGGAACCTGGCGCCGGATCAGGCTGACCGCCGTGTTGGCAAAAGCCGTAACGAAAGTTACCGCCAATGCCATCACAATCGCTGTCTCCAATTTAGAAGTAACCGCCAGCGCCGAACAAATTCCCAGCACCTGAACGATCACCGGGTTTTCTTTAATTATCGGCGTGGTTAAAGTGGTGAGTGACTTATTCATTTCTCATCCTCTTGGCTTGAAGATTGCGCAAAAACGGCCCATAGCCATTTTCTCCGAGCCAGAATTTTACGAGTTGATCAATGCCGCGCGTGGTGAGCGTTGCTCCGGACAAGCCATCAATCTGGTATTGCGACTGAGGACTGGTTGGGTCAACTTTACCTTTGATAACTTCGATTTTCAGCGCGCCAGAATCGTCGAAAGCGCGTTTGCCAACCCATTTGGCGCGCCAGAGCGGATTATCAACTTCGCCACCTAGACCGGGTGTCTCTCCATGTTCGTAAATGATAAAACCCGTAACGGTCTGCAAATCAGGACCAAAAGCTATGAAACCATAGAGCGTGGACCAGAGACCTTTGCCGTAAACCGGCAGAATCACACCACCAGCTTGATCATTTCCAACAACCTCATAAACTACCATATATTTTGGCTGACGACCAATGTGTGCCAAATCATCGGCAGATGGAATTGTCCGACTTAAGGCCGGGTCACGAGCAATGGCTTTGGAATCAAAGCGTGCCGGATCGAGGCGCTTATCCGCCGGAGGTTCACTAATAATTTGGCCAGTGGCAAGCTCAACCATTAGCGGGCGAATTTTCTCCTGAAAAGTCTTTTTCACGGCGGCGTCATCGGTGTAAAGGTTGGCGGCTTGGAGAATATTTTTCAACTTGTCCAATTCTTGGTTTACTTGCTGGCGCGGACGCAGGAGAACCACAGAAGTCGCCACCATCACCGCGCAAATTAGGCAAACGCCCAGTGCTACTAAGAACGTTTTCCGCGCGCTTTCATCTGACATCGCGGGTTGCTCTCCTCTTTATATGAGCGTTAATAAAAATGCGATCTATCAGCGGCGCGAACATATTTCCGAATAAAATCGCCAGCATCATACCTTCCGGAAAAGCCGGATTCAAAACGCGCACCATAATAACCATAACGCCAATCAGTAAACCATATACCCATTGGCCCGGTTTGGTAACTGCGCCCGAAACCGGATCAGTCGCCATAAAAACTGTCCCAAAGGCAAATCCGCCCAGCACCAGATGCCAGAGCGGCGTCACCGCGAACATTGGATTAGTGGCGCTGCCCATTAAATTGAAAGTAGTAGAAAGTGTCACCATTCCGATTAAAATACTCAGCATAATGCGCCAGCTACCGACGCCGGTAACCAATAAAATTAGCGCCCCAATTAAACAGGCTAAAGTCGAAGTTTCGCCCATTGAACCGGGAATAAACCCCAGGAAAGCATCCAACCAGCTGGTAGTAACTGCCGATGACGTTTCCGCGAACTGCGCCAGCGGCGTCGCCCGGCTAATGCCGTCCACTGCGATCCAAACCTTGTCACCGGTAATCTGCGCCGGATAAGCAAAAAACAGAAAAGCGCGCGCCACCAATGCCGGGTTGAAAACATTGAAGCCGACGCCGCCGAAAACTTCCTTGCCGAGCACTACACCAAATGAAATTCCCAATGCTACCTGCCAGTAGGGAATCGTCGGCGGCAGGATCAGCGGAAAAAGCAGGCTGGTAACAAAAAAACCTTCCGCGACTTCATGTTTGCGAATTACGGCGAACAGCACTTCCCAGAATCCGCCAACTATCAGCGTTATGATATAAACCGGCAGGAAATATAAACCGCCATGGATGAAATTGGACCAGAAACTTTCCGGATTGAAGTCCAGTCCCAATGCCAGCATCAGGCGTTGTTGCCAGGTAAAATTAGCGCCGGAGCCGAGCGACTGCAATACGAGATTAGCCTGCAGACCGGTATTATAAAAAGCCATGAAAACTGCCGGCAACAGCGCCACGAAAACCGTGATCATCATCCGTTTCAAATCCATAAAATCACGTACGTGCACCGTGCCTTTGGTAACTTTGCCCGGCGTATAGAAAAAGGCGTCAATCGCTTCGAACAGGTAATATAATCCAGCAAGCTTCCCGCCGGGTCGAAAAGGCTTGCCTGCCTGATCGAGAAATTTCCGGAACCCGCCCACTATCCTTCCTTCTCGATTAAATTCAACACGCGTCGCAGGTTCTGCCCGTGGTCAATTTTCGAGGGACAGACAAATGTACATAACGCCAAATCTTCCTCAACCAGTTCTAAACAACCGAGTTTTTCGGCTTCTTCGAGGTCATCTACCGCCAACGCTCGCAGAAGGTAAGTCGGCAAAATGTCCAATGGCATTACCTTTTCGTAACTACCGATGGGAACGATCGCGCGTTCACTACCGTGCGTATCGGTGTCGAAGACCAACTTACGGTTTGGTAAAAAAGCCGCCAGCGCAATATTCTTCACCGAAAATAGCCGCGTTCCCAGACTAAGCCAACCAAATAATTTACGACGTCCACCTTCTGGGATGACACTTACTATTTGATGAAACCGTCCGAGAAAATTCAACTCGCCTGCCGCTGTATGTCCGGCAAGAACCGAACCGGAAATTATGCGATTATTGCCTTCTTCCAGTTCGCCGTCGGTTAATTCGCTTAGGTTTGCGCCGACTCGCGTGGTAATCAGTCGAGGCTTTTTAACCGCTGAACCCGCCAAAGCGACGATTCGCGCGGTTGGCAATCTGCCGGTAGTAAACAATTTCCCGATAGCCGCGACATCCTGGGCATCAATGCTCCAAACGGTTTTATGGAGTGAAACCGGGTCGAGGAAATGAATATGCGTTCCTACCAGTCCGGCGGGATGCGGTCCGGCAAATTCCACTATTTCTATGTTTTCAATTTCAGGAACGGGAATCGCTGATCCTGGCGCCTGGCAGACGAACACTTTTCCGGCAGTCAGTTTGGCAACGAGCGCTAAGCCGCGCTGGAAATCATTCGCCTGATCACGTAGTATGACCGCGACGTCTGGCGCCAGCGGATTGGTGTCCATAGCCGTAACGAAAATCGAATGCGGTTGACTTTCCGGATTAGCTAATTTACCCAATGGTCTGGCTTTGAACGAGGGCCATAAACCGGACTCCAGCAATTGATTTATAATTTCTTCTCGCGTTAGAGAACCAATTTGTTGCTCTGAAAAAGATTTGAATTCAACAGCATCATCGCCATCCAATTTGATTACCAGCGATAGAAAAGCCCG
Organism: Fidelibacterota bacterium; assembly: GCA_018002295.1. Lineage (GTDB taxonomy): Bacteria > Fidelibacterota > UBA2242 > UBA2242 > UBA2242 > JAGNGI01. The sequence goes on along the minus strand of JAGNGI010000024.1, from coordinate 22,029 downwards.
CTTGGTGCCACGATTAATGGCAATAACTTGCCCGGCACCCGGCGCGGTGAATCGAATCTGCGGGTAAGTTTTATCGCTAAAAAGGGTCTGCCCAAGCTTGACTTGCTCACCAACCGCTACCGCGAATTGCGGTTTCAGTCCGACGTAATCCAGCCCTAAAAGCGCTACCTGCGAGACCGATTGAGCCGGGTAAATAACCTGCTCCGGTGCCCCGGCAATTGGCAGATTTAATCCCTTTTTAATTTTAATTAACATTAGCGGTACGCTTTTTTTCCCGATCCGATTGGTTTAATTAAATGTCTGTTGTATTTATACTGAACTAAATCTTAGTCGAATTTTCATAAGTCGTAGATTAAAAAAAATTACTTTATTGAACAAACACAAAAATTACTTTTATGTAGTGAAATTGAAACTTTAGCAGAATTTCTTGAATTTTATAGAGAATGAGCTGGGTGCTTGTTGGCAGGGAAGTGCTGTTAAGTTCTATTGTTTTAATGGGACGGCAAATCGCCGTTAATCTCTTATAAGCACTTAGGAGAGCTTAATATCTTGGTTTTCCTGGCGGTTGATTATTTTGCTTAGTTGGAAGCGGGGACGCAGGAATTCGGTGAATTGTAACCGGCAACTGGAAATCGTGGCTTACCCCGGAAAGTTCATATTCTCGGCAAATATTTCCATAAATTGAGCGTCGGTAGCTAGTGGAAAGTGTTTTGTAATAAGCGGAATCGAGTGGTACTCTTGCTCATTAAGTAAAGACAACTTGGCGCCGTGCAGAGCGGTATTTCCGGCTTGTTCAATTAATTCTGTGGGAAAATCAAGCAGACCGATTCGCCGCGCGCTGGCGACATTGATGTAATTGCCGAATGCACCTGCCAGAAAAACTTGCTTTATATCAGCCGGTTTCAATTGCATTTGTTTCCGTAAAATCTGGATTCCAGCCGCGATGGCGCCCTTAGCCAATTGTAATTCGCGAATATCGGCTTGAGTAACGACCACCGGCGTTTGGAGGGGAATTTCCCGCTCGGGCAAGGTAATTCGTCCGGTTGGATCAATCCAGCCGAGATCGAGGCTAGCGGCGATCGCGTCCACCAGTCCACTTCCGCAAATCCCGCGCGCCGGGACATTGCCGATTACTTCAACTTGCAACTGACCATTGGTAAGCCAAACTTTCCAGATTGCGCCGGTGGTGGCGCGCATACCCATCGTAATCTGAGCACCTTCAAACGCTGGCCCTGCCGCAGTCGAAGCACACAGAATTCTGTCACGATTCCCAATGACAATTTCGCCGTTGGTACCGAGATCAATCAGAGCGACGGTTTCGAGACTGCGGTGCATTCCAACCGCCAGAATTCCAGCTAGAATGTCACTTCCCACGAATCCACCGAGACAAGGTAGAAATTTTACTTTGGGATTGCCCGGCAACTGCCAGCCGATTTCCTCTGCCGACCATTCCAATTCACCGGGTTGCTCGATTTCAAACGGCAATAGCGCCAGCGGTTCAACCGATAACCCGCCAAACAAGTGGTGCATAACGGAATTACCGACGATATTAATCTGTTTCAGTCGCCGCTCCGGACAGCGACATTTTTCTACCAAGTTAGCAATCATCTGCCCGATTTGATGACGAATCAGGTTTTGTAATAATTCTCGGCCTGCGGTTGTCAGACCGAACTGGATGCGACTCATAATATCGGCGCCATGGCGCGCTTGCGGATTGAGTGCCGTTTCCACGCCCAGAACTATTCCGCTGGATAAATCAAGCAATTGGGCTACCAGAGTGGTCGTTCCGAGATCTACCACCACCGCCAAGCCGCTTTCTCCGACGAGTTTTATCCGGGTGACATCGGAAAGGATCGGGATTTCCAGCTGGGCGAGCTCGATAACTAATGGTTCCGTCACCTGACATTGACAGGCTAAACGCCAGCCCTGGCTAATTTCCTCGGAAGTCAACGCCTTTTTCTGAATCTCATTGACTTTCAGGTTACCCTTTAAAATTTTTATGCGACATTTGCGACAGACACCGCGCCCACCGCAAGGAAATTCCACGCCTTGCTCAAAAAGGACATCCTTTAAAGCCGATCCGGCGTCAACTTCAATCACTCGCCCGAGCGGTTCGAGGCGAATTTGCACTTTTGCATTTGATTTCATTTTAGTAGTCATTTGTTAACCGATAAGTAATTAAATTTTGAGTAGATTTCAAACAAAAAGGTTTAGAATGCAAGGATTAATCCAAGTTTATACCGGCGATGGCAAGGGCAAAACGACTGCGGCTTTGGGTCTGGCTCTGCGAGCCACCGGTGCCGGACTGAAGGTTTTCATCGGACAATTCGTCAAAGGCGCCGAGTATAGCGAGATCAAAGCCCTGCGCCAATTAGCCACGGGCATCGAAATTAAACAGTATGGACGGCGTTGTTTTATCAAAGATAAACCGGATGAAGAGGACATTCGCCTGGCACAAAATGGCTTAGGCGAAATGGAATCGGTTATTCAATCCGGGGATTATGACTTGGTGATTCTGGACGAAGCCAATATCGCGGTCTATTACAATTTATTTAGCGTTGATGAATTGCTCAAGGTCGTCCAGAACCGGCCAAAGCAGGTCGAGATCGTGATTACCGGACGGAATGCCGATCCGCGAATTATAGCGGCCGCCGATCTTGTAACTGAAATGCGCGAAATCAAGCATTATTATCAAAAAGGCATTGCCGCCCGACTAGGCATTGAGATGTGAATCTATAATTCAACTTGACTCAAGCCTGCTGGGGAAATTTTGAGGTTAAGCCTGTAGTTGAGAAAATAGATTACGGGGTACGGGAGTGAAAAACTTGTTTTTAGCTATTATTTCGAGCAAGTTCCGTCCCATCAAGGCAATGAACGTAAAGATTCACAACCCTTTTCTATTTTCCTTTACGTCTCTTAGCGAACTTAGCGGTTTAATCTTATACCACAAAGACTCGAAAAAAAGGTCAAGCCTGAGAAAAGAGAAGCAAAAGAGAAAGGGTATGGCTTGGCTTAAGTTGCCGTCCGGCGATTTGGGTTAATCCGAACTTCTAAAGCGCTTTATCTCGAAAGAAAACATCACGTATCCAAACCCTTCCCCATTCAGTTTTAAGTTGCCTGACCATCGGTAATTTTTGAGGAAAGGTAAAACCAAATATTCTACAGCCCCAACAATTTGAGATCGTAAACAGTCAGGTATTTTGAGGACTTATTTCAATAATAAACATTTCCCGACCTGTTGAAAATTGCCTGCCTGAAATTTATACAAGTATATTCCCGAACTATAATTCGTGGCGTTCCAGACAGTATCGTAATACCCGGCCGATTGTTCTTTAGCAATCAGGTTTTCGACTAATTGACCATTCATATTATATACAGCAAGTCTGACAAAGGCTGTCTCGGACAATTGATAAGCGATCGTCGTGGTGGGATTAAAAGGATTGGGATAATTTGATCTGAGAGCATAGCGATCGGGCACTTTGAGTGAATTATCCAGTCCCATTCCGGCAGGACTACAAATGTTTTCGGCCTCGTCTCCCATACCAATCGGCGCGTAGGCGGAATTTGAAAGACAAATTTTATCCAGCTTTGCTCCGTCTTCGCGGTAAGTGATCGTAAGTTTATGCTCGCCTTTCGTCAGAGTGTAAGAACTTAAATTCTTCCATTCCCACCCGGTCGTCACTAATCCGTTAAACATTTGAAAGTTACCACCATCCATTTTTACCCAATAAGAATCATCATCATAGGAGGGGCAGTTTAATCTCGCATACAGATAATAACTTCCGGCACTATCAACCGAAAAAGGAATATGAATGGCGTTTGTGTCACCGGAGGGCGCGCTATCGAGACTTTGCATTCCGGCTTTGACGGTCACATATTTACCATTGGAAGCCTGAGAGTCGGTCAATATATCCCAATTTTCTCCTACGATAGCACATTCGGGCTCGAAATAAATTCTCATACTTTCATCGGTAAAATCCAAGGGTTCTCTGCCTATGAACAAATTTAGATCCACCGCTTCGGCTATCAATCGATGCCCGACTTCATTGGGGTGGAGGTGATCTCCAGAATCCGCTTCAGGTAATAGACTTAAAGTATCTGCCGGATTGCGTAGTGCCCGATCTAAATCTATGACTCCATCGAAGAAACCGCTGTTTCTTATCCAATCATTGACAATTTTTCGCTCGGCTTCATGAGCTGTAGAATAATAAAATGAGCCCTTCATGGGTAATAACGTTGCTCCGTACACAAAGATACCTCTGGAATGCGCATTTACTATCATCTGCTTGTAAGCGTCAATTAGTTTGTTGCCCACGCCGGGCGCCCCATTGCCAATGTCATTTATACCCTCGAAAATGATCAGCCACCTCACTCCGCTTTGATTGAGTACATCGCGTTCAAAGCGACTAAGCGCGGTCGGTCCCAAGCCTCCGCTGAGCACGCAATTACCGCCAATTCCCTGATTCAAAACCGCAACCAAACGGGTAGCCGGATTTTCCTGAAAGCGACGCGCCAGTTCATCTGGCCAGCGGTTTTGTTTGTTTGTGCCGGAGCCGCGCCCATCTGTAATGGAATTACCCAATATAACCACCGCCGCGGCTGAGTCCGGCGCTTTTACATCAATGGTATTAATAACATACCAGTGATCAGTTGTGACTGCACCGGCGCAATCTGCTCTGGTAACTGCATTCCCGGTGAGTAGGTATGATGTAGTTCTCGAGCCGGGATGACCGGTTACGTCCGGAGAAGTTGCGCCAAAATAAATAGTTATTGCAATGTCCGCCCTGGGTGGCAAGGTGAATTGGAAGGGATCTGAGGTAACGGCTTTACCTGCTTCCATAGTAACATTCGGAGAGCCGTTGAAAAATAGTGATTTGTCCGTGGCGGTATCAATCGCACCACCGCCGGTTGAGATAGCGACGTGAACTGAATTCATCGTGACCGGTTTGGTGCTGAATTCATTGGAAAAGCGTAGCCGCAGGGTGTCACCACCGATGGAAACGCGGACAATTTGGCGCAGGGTATTATTACTCAAGCCGGGGCTTGGCGGATTATTGTTTGTTTCCACCAATTGTGGGGCAGTGCTCCAGGTGCCCACCCATTTGGTCGGTTCAGCAGAAACAAAGGAAAGAAATCCCATAATTAAAAGAATTACCAATACAAGGGCAGAAGTTTGATATTGAAGATGCTGGCGATTAAGTCCGCCATTAGCGATAGTGTGTCTTACCGATTTCATATAGCATTTTCTCCTTTCATATTGGGAAAATCAAATTTTTCAACTGTGAAGCGACATTTGAGAGATATCCGCTCTTTGGCAGTTAATCTCAGTTACTTTTCCGCGGTAGAAAGCGAGAGGGTCGTGATAGAGTTGGCTGGCAATACTAAGGGCTTTCTTTTATTGAATTCACCAACGTAGACGCAGTTTTCGGTTTCACTGGTGCGATAGATTGCGCCTTCGGCACTGGCAAAATTTTTGATCGCAAGTTTAAGTTTAATGTCCATATCCTGAGTTATATTGAGAAGCACGATCGTCATTTTTTTATTATCAGGACTGACATACGCGGAAATTCTAAGGCCGGTATTATCATTAGTGACTTCGACTCTCTGCCAATTAGCGTCAATAAAAGCCGAATACTGTTTGAAGGCGTAATAGGTAGGCTTAATCGTATAAGTATCGAAATCATTTAAACTAATCAGACCGGAACCGGGCGCCCAGAACAAATCCCAGTATAAATAGGCTGAAACTTGCTCCACTGTTAGGGAATTATGTAATAAAAGCGCGGTATTGAGGGCATCCGGCCAGGCGCCGGGGTCGTCCTCGAATTCCGTCTGGAAAATGGGTTTGTCGCCATATTTCTTGACCATTTCCCGATAACTAATCATCCGCGGAATGAAGCGATCGGGATCTGCCCCACATCCACTACAATCGTAAAGATGATGAGCATAGCCATAGACATGCGACAAATCTATTAAATTTTTGATATATACTTCAGAATCTCCCAGGCCGGAAGTTTCAGGCGTAAGCATTTTCGGCATCGCTTGGCCCATTTTAGAGTTCAGCTTCTGCCAGACAGCTTCGTAGGCTACGTTATGAGCAGCAAGGGTGGTATCGTCGGATTCGCTGGGAGCAAATACACACGATTCCCAGGGCGCTTCGTAATTCAATTCATTCTGAATGCTGATATAATCTATGGTCGCCCCAGCATTGGCATAGGCCATCAGACTTTCATACCACCAGTCGGCAAATCCTTCGTAAACGAATTTTCCGGCGACCTTTTTGAGCGTTCCACCTACCACATTGTTATTACTCTTCAAATAAGCTGGTGGGGACCACGACGACATCAAAACTTTCAGGCCGTCTCCTCGCAACGCCTTAGCGTTTTTGATAATCTCGACGGTTTCCTGCATTGAATGCGGTTCCATATCATAATTATTGCGAATGCGGAAAATGTCCAGTCCAAGTTCTTTGAAAAGCAGGTTATACAGTTCCGTCTTTTTATTATGATTTACTAGATTCATTGTATAATAAGCTCCAGAAGCGCCGAAGCCTTCTATTATTTGGTGACGGATTTTGGCATCCACCTGGCTTTTGCTTTGCGGCGTGGGTGGAATGATTACCGGTGGATTCGCCTCCGGACCATATACGACTACATCATCCACGTAGAAATTGACGCCCGGCGCCGGTCCTTCGAAATACACATCCAGAACCGACAAAGTACCAGTTACATTTAATGTAAATTCACCGGAAAGTTTAGTCCAGGCAGTATCGGTGGCTATCCCGCGAGCGACCCCGATGTATTTTGTTCCGCTGTCGTCTTGTTGTTCAAAAGAAATGGCGACTTCGTCACTGGGCGCATTATCTAATCTGACCCAGCCGGAAACTTGATAGGTTTTGCCGTCAACCATCCTACCAAATACCGACTGTTTGATACCCTGCCAGTTAGCCAGGCGCTGAAAAGCTTTCCCGCTATAGCGACCTTCATATACCGGCGAGGTTACAATTTCTATGGCGCAAGTGCGATCAAACCAACCCTCTTTTCCATCTTCAAATCCGGGATTAATTACAATGTTACTATCCCCATAAGCCATTGCTACCAGCAGAACACTCAATCCGAAAAATAATCTGCGAATTCCTTTCCCAAACATTTTGCTAATACTCCTTAGTTAGAATTTCATAATGAACAAAAATCTACAATTTATTGCCAATTTTAAAAACTTATTTTCAGTAATCAAAACTAACCGGATAAAAATCTCCGAGTAGTCGGGATTCCTGCGGAAGAACCTGTAATCACCTGCTTAGAAGTTCAATGCTCTATCATTTGAAATATTTAACGTTAATAATGAATAAGTAAAATATGCGCGTACCCCGAGCAGGACTCGAACCTGCAACCACCTGCTTAGAAGGCAGATGCTCTATCCACTTGAGCTATCGGGGCATTAGTAAAAATCAGAAAGATCGTCGGGGTGAGTGGATTTGAACCACCGGCCCCCTGCTCCCAAAGCAGGTGCGCTAAACCGGACTGCGCTACACCCCGTTCTCCAAATTCTATCTCTGATTATGAAAAAACAATCATTTCAAGTTATTATAATAAACTCGTTTATCAGTGGTAAAAAGCACGTAAAGTTAGGATATTAAAGCCATTAAAGTCAAGCCGAAAATATTGTTTGCCTTTTAGCTAAATATAGTCTATATTTAGCTATGTGGCTAATAATAAAAATAGCGATTAATGAGGAGTGTTAAAAAGAAATGAATACGGTCTATCGGGCGCTATCCGATCCAACCCGGCGACAAATTCTGAAATTACTGCGCGAGAAAGACCTGACTGCTGGTGAAATCGCCGAACATTTTACCATGACTAAACCCTCTCTGTCAAAGCACTTTAACATTTTACGGTCAGCCGGACTGATTCAAGGTGAAAAATCGGGGGTTACAATTACTTACCATTTGAATGTCAGTGTACTTGAAGAAGCCATTATGGCATTGATGGAAATATTTAAACTCAAAGGGGAAAATAATGGAAGACAATCGGAATAAAATCGAGCTTATGCGACCGGCCATAACCATTACGATTATCGCAGTAATTATGATGTTAATTGCCTCCGCTATCTCTTGGCAGAAATTACCTAACGATGTTCGCGTTCCTGTCCATTGGAATATCGCCGGTAAAGCCGATCGTTATGGCAGTAAATTTCAAGGACTGATGTTGATGCCGCTTTTCACGATTTTTCTGGCAGTTTGTATGGTTGTAGTACCATTGATTGATCCGCATTATCGGCATATCAAATCATCTATGAAGGCATACAACATAATTCTGTCAGCCATTGCATTGCTAATGACATTTCTGCATTTCTTGATATTAATGGCTACGTTCGGGCAACCGATAGACATTATGAAAAACGTGTGTTTAGCTATTGGACTATTATTTATTCTAATCGGTAATTATACCCCTAAAATTCGTAGTAATTATTTCCTCGGCATACGAACTCCATGGACTTTATCCAGTGAATTGTCCTGGCACAAGACTCACCGTTTTGCGGGGCGACTCTTTATTTTACTGGGGGCGCTGATTGGCTTAGGCGGACTTACTTTGCCTGGCATAGCGGTTTTCGTTATTCTGCTAGTTGGAGTAATCGGACTGCTTCTATCTGTAACGATTTATTCCTATGTAATCTGGCAAAAAGATCCCGAGAAGCGGAAGGTATAAACCGCAAAACGCATCAAGAAGATCACCTTTTTATTTTCTTGGAGGTAACTTGAGTCGTTAAAAATACTTACTTTGCCAACTCGCTGATATATTTGCGAATATTCTGTTCGGCTTCGTCTAATACCGACTCGGTTATTGTTTTAGTAATCAATAAACCGTTACGAATGAAATAAAGAGCCTGTTCTCTAACTTTCCGCCCAGAACTGCGTTCGAGAATGAAAGCGTAAAAATCCAGCTGGGTGGAGTACTTTTTCAATAAAACTTCGTCCGGTTTCTCTGCAATGCGGTCGGATTTGAAGTCTATAATAGTAAGAGTATTGTCGTCATTTTCGATGAGCAGATCAATTTTACCCTCGAGGATCATTTCTCCGTAAAGCCCGACCACCTCGACTTCCCGTCGCCGATTTCTGGCGGAAGTCAATCGCTGGCGTAAATGATTATCAGAATCGAGCAATTGCTTAACCCAGTCGGAAAGTTCAGCGCTAATTTTCTGCGACTCAGGTGCGGTTAGTCGGTAGGGACGCAGTAAATCAGCCAGCATATTTTGAAACGAATCCAGCGACTGAAAATCCCACCAGCTGAAGGCTTTGTGAATCAAAGTGCCTAACTCCTGTGGTGAAAGCGCCTGGTCGTCTTCTGGCTCGGCGGTGGAGGCGATTTTCTCACCGGCGACTACCCATTCTGCCAGAGCGGTAGCAGTTAAATTCCGGATCGGCGGTTTGAACTCGAGCGGTTGAATTTGAGTGCGAATTCTCCGCAACGTTTCATCGTTTAATTCGACTGGCTGAGCGAGTGAAATCCCACTGGGGAGAGCCGTCTGTTCGATTTCGGTTTTGGTTAATTTTACGATGCGGCACAGATTTTTTTCATGCGCCCTAACAAAAATTTCGGCACTTAAATCCCAGAGCGATTTATCCGGTTCATTGGATTTGCCGGACACAGTTGCCGAGCAGACCAAATACGAACGGGCGCGAGTCATAGCGACGTACAGCAGGCGTTTTTCTTCGGCTAAAGTCCGGCGGCGTTCGAGATGTTTTAATTGATTGTAATGGAACGGATGAAGTTGGTTTTTATCGGCTTTAATGGCGACTGCCGCACCGATATCAGAATGAAAAAGGAAGTGATCGCTCCGGTAATTGATTTTATCAGCCAACAGAGGCAGAAAGACAATTTGACTGTCAAGACCCTTTGCCGCGTGAATCGTCATAATCGTTACCGCGTCACCTTTGGCGGCGGATAGATTGGCTTCGCCTTCGCGCACTTCCTTATCTCGATAAATACGAATACGCCGGATAAAATCAATCGGCGAGAGGCTTTCAGATTTTTCCCATTCCAACGCCAAGTCAATCAATTTTTTTACGTTGGCAATTTTCTGAGTGCCGTCCGGTAAACCAGCCAGAAGCGCGGTAAAATTAGTCAGCTCCACAATTTGATTAATTATTTCGGCGGTGGATAGTTGCGTAATCTGTTTGTTTAATTCAGTATAATTACGATAGAAATTCTTCAGGCGTGCGGCTTCATCGGCTTCCAGCGCGAACTCTCTTTCATTTTTTAAATATTGGTTAATCCCTTTCCATAGACTTTCTTCACGGGCTAATTCAGTCAGAGTGGCGTCGTTCAATCCGACCAGCGGCGACCGCAATGTCCCCACTAAAGCGACCTCGTCGTGCCAATTCAATAACACCCGCAGATAATTAATCAAGTCCACGATTTCCGGCTGGTCGTAGAATCCGATTCCCGTCACCACGTAAAAAGGGATTCCAGCCTGGCGCAGAGCCTCTGTGAACTGAGATTGGTGGGTGCGCGAACGCAGGAGAATCGTCATATCGCCGAATTCAGCCTCGCGGATAATGCCATTTTCCCTGACTATTTCGGCTTTATGTAGTTGCCAAATGCGATCGGCGATAGCTCGGGCTTCTAGGACTTCGTCTTTCGGACTTTCTTGGCGCGGACGCGCGGCGAATTCCTTTTCTTCTTCGATTAAAAGCAGTTCAACCGGCGGTTCGGTAGAAATAGAATTGTCCTTAGCCGCAATCGGTAGCGGGTAATGCGCGGCATAACGTTCCGCCGGTGGCGTGCTACCGAGAAATTGAGCAAAGAAGAAATTGTAGAAATTCATCAGAGCTTGAACGCTCCGATAATTAATCGAAAGGGGCTGAACGACAGATTGCTCACGCAGGGTGTTGAATATCTCGACTTCCGCCCCACGAAAGCGGTAAATGGACTGCTTTTCATCACCGACGAAAAAAGTAATCAAATCGGGATTGAGTTCCTGCAGAAGTTGAATGATGCGATATTGAATCGGATTAATGTCCTGGAATTCATCAACCAGCAAATGTTTGAAATTCCTGATGTAACGCACAATCTCCGGCGACCGCCGCGCCAGCAGGTTTTCGGTTTCGAGCTCGATGCCGGTGAAATCCAGTAGAGCTTTGCGTCGCATTTCCGCACGATATTCTTGCAGAAAATTTAATGCCAGGCGCGCCAGGCTTTGCATTACATCAGCGTGAAGTTTTTCAATTTCCGGATCGAAGGTATGAAATTCGTCTTTGATTAGTCTGAATTTTGTGGCTAACTGACTATGTAATTCACGCACGGTTTCTAATTCGTTGCCCCAAGCCGCGGCTGTGCCTTTTTTCCCACCGCCGAGCGCTTTACGCAAAGAGCCGTCCCGGTGTGAAACCGGTATCTGTCGCCGACCAAGAACTTCAGCGGAAGCAGTGAGGATAATATAGAAGTCTCTTTGCAAAACGTCATCAGATTTGGATGACTTAAAGGTAGAAATTTGATTTATAATATCGCTAATTGTTGTATCGCTGAAATATTCGTATAGCAATTGGAAATTGTAATCGCGACAGGCTTTTTCAATATCGGCAAGATGACTAGTTACATTGAGATTTTTGTAACGTTCCAGAATCGGCGCACATTCGGCCTGCTTTTCGTAGATCAAGTCCAGCAATTTGGATAATTCGTCGAGTGTTATTGAATTGATTAGGATGGTTAGGTCAGGATCGCGCTCGGCAATTTTACGCTCCAGGAATTTTTGCCAAAACTGATCGCGGAGGAGGGCTTCCGCAGTTTCGTCACATATCTTGAATAGTGGGTCGAAAGGCAATTCGCCGATGTTATCCCGCAGAATACGGAGGCAAAAACCATGCACGGTAGAAATCGGGGCGGTATTCAGGCGCTCGATCAAACTGGCGATTTTCGCAGGTTCCAAACCGGCTTCGTTCTTGAGGAGAGATGAACGCACGCGCTCTTTCATTTCATTAGCGGCTTTGTCGGTAAAGGTAATAGCGATGATTTGGTCGCAGTCGGCGGCTCCCGAAAGTAAAATTTCCAGGTAGCGTCTGACCAGAACGGTGGTCTTACCGGTTCCGGCGGCGGCGCAGACGAATTGATTCTCCGTAATGTTTCTGATGAACTGTTCGCGTTCGCAGGTTAAGTCGGTCATATAGACTAATTTAAGCATCAAAGCTTTTGGAAATAAATTTTAAAAAGCATAAAATTCGAGCGTTTTTATGGGGAGAAAAGAATAAATGCCGATTATCATACCGTTTTCTTCGGAATGGATTACTTTCGCCTGCTTTCTCGGTCTGATTTTGGGAATTGTGGGCTTAAGCGAAGTCCTGCGTCGGAGTAGTCGCCTGACCGGCGAACAGACCCGCCGATTCGTTCATATTGGTGTCGGAATTTTTGTGATTTTCAGTCCCTTATTTTTCAAGTCGGCTTTGCAACCGGCGTTACTGGCTTTGATATTTATTTTATTGAATGCCGTCGCTCTGAAAGCCGGACAGATGAAGGGAATGCACACGACCGAGCGTCGTTCTTACGGTACGGTTTTTTTCCCATTGACCTTTTTGATTTTGATTGCGATTTACTGGTATTCTGACCCGGTGATTTTAATGCTCGGGATGATGGTAATGACTTTGGCGGATCCGCTGGCTTCGATAGTCGGTATGAAAGTCAAAAAACCACGCCAATTCACTTTCTGGAAAGACCCGAAATCGGTGCAGGGTTCTTTAGTCGTTTTTATTACCACATTTATAATCATAACAGCGTTTCTGCCGCTTTTTCGCTGGCTGGATGGCACGCCGATTCCCAATTGGCAAAGTTTGATCGTGATGGCGTTAACCGTTGGTGTGGTTGCTACGCTGGCTGAGGCGATTTCAAGTGCTGGTTCCGATAATTTGAGTTTGCCGTTGAGTGCGGCTTTGATGATTGATGTGGTGCAGAGTTTGACTTTTCAGGGGCAGATTGCGGTAATGGGCTGGGTGTTGTTTTCATTTTTGCTGGCTTATACAGCCTATCGTTTGAAAGCCTTGACCGCGGGTGGCGCCGCCGGGGCGATGTTTCTGGGCTCGGTCGTTTTTTCAATCGGTGGGATTAACTGGGTTATCCCGATGGCGACTTTTTTCGTGTTATCGTCTATTCTCTCCAAACTCGGCAAAGCCCACAAGAGCCAATTAGCCATTATGCAGGAAAAAGGTAGTAACCGCGACTTAATCCAAGTTTATGCCAATGGCGGGGTGGCGCTGGTTATGGCGCTCTTGTATTTTTATACTGAAATGGATTTATTTTATTTAATGTTTTTAGGCTCGTTAGCGGCCGCGACTGCCGATACCTGGGGCACCGAAATCGGCACTTTTTCGAAAAGCCAACCGGTTCATATATTGACCGGCAAAGCGGTTCCGGCCGGCACCTCCGGCGGCGTGACGGTATTGGGCACTTCCGGCGTATTCGTTGGTGCCGGTATATTGACATTGAGCGGAATTTTCCCTTTAGAACAATCGCTGATGAAGATTGCCCTGATTATCATTATAAGTGGCATTCTCGGAGCGCTGATTGATTCCGTATTGGGCGGGACGATTCAGGCGCAGTATCGCTGTCCGGTCTGTCGGAAAACCACCGAAAAAGTCAAACACTGTAATAATCAAGCGACCACTCTGATCTCAGGTTATCGCTGGATTAATAACGATGTCGTCAATTTAGTCTGTACGCTTTCAGGTGCGCTTTTGGTGGGAGTGGGTTGCTGGTTGCTGATGTGAATTTTTTTGACCGGATGCAATTCGGCACAAATCATAGAAATCACACTCATTCCCGCGACAGCGGTTTTCATTTCGCCTCAATAAACTGAAATTTCCCCGATAAATTTGTTCCAGGATCGCGGTAACATTTTGTTGAGTTTTATTTAGTAATTCATTAAGGTCGTACAATCCCAATTCCGACGTGCGTTCAAGTTTCGAATCAACCAGAAACCCGCGCGTCCTTTTACCATCATTAAAGGAATAATAAAAAGCGCCGCCGACTTGCTCGTTAGGTCTGTGTTTCAAAAGTATCAGCAAATAAAGTGGAATCTGGAATTGGGCTCCGCTTTGCGCACCATTGACAATATCTATAATGCCACTGCTTGAGCGCTTGTAGTCGATCACCAAAAAGCGTTCGCCAGAAGCATTGTGGTCAATCCGGTCAATTTTTCCGGTTATTGTCACGGGTAATGTCGGGTCATTTCCAATCAAGAAAGCGCTATCCAGCGCATACATTTCTTCGGTAAGAATCGGGGCAAAGCCAGTCGGGCAGTAATGCCGCTCCTCTTCAACGAAATTGCGCAATCCCATCATCAAATTGTTCAAAACCTGTTCCCATAACAAATCGGGAACGAAATATAACTTCGGTCGGAAAAGGGTATCTATCCGGGCAATTAATCCATTTAGAAAACTGTCGTCGGCTACCTCGAGGAAATCCGACCAATTTTGCGGCTGACCGGACAGGAAATCCTGGACAAATTGCTCCAGAAGCTTGTGAATCAAAAGTCCTTCGGTCAGAGCATCCAGCCCGATCTGGGGTTCGCGCGAAATTTCGATATTCCAAATGTGAGCACATAAATAGGCAAACGGGCAATCAACATAGTTCTGGATTTTGGTGGTCGAAAGCGGCTTTGCCAGAAATTCCGGGTAAAACCTTAACCCCGGCAAAACGCCGTTCCTAATACCGTCACCTGCTAATCGCCGACGTTCGCAATTAAGGTTAATTGCCAACTCATCGAAAATTTTCCTGTCAATCAGGCTAACGAGCTTTTCAATGTCTTTGCGGGCAGTTTTTTCAGCCAGCACAATTTGGAGAAGATCACTGTCTGAACCGCAATTAACTGAATCCGGCAGAACTTGTCCAGCTGGAATTGCTTCCCATTCTACGATTTTTTGGTTCGTATTCGCCGGTTGGCAGGCTAATATTTCATCAATGAATGGCGAAACCGGTAAAGCACGTCCCTTATTGTCCGATTCCGGATAAGTAATCAATAGCCTCTGATTAACGCGCGTGGTAAGGAGGTATAATAGAAACTTTTCCTCAGATAAGTCAAAGGCGGCTTCAGCGAAAATTGGTTGATTAGCTAACTGATTCAGTCGCGATCTTAAATCCTTGCGGAATAACGGGTTCTCAGGATGAATAGCCGGGAACTCGCCGTCTATTAGTCCCAGTAAAATCAGCCCGTCCACATCCCAAGCCCGCGCATCCATCAAATTAGCACAAAGAATTCCAGACGAAGAAAGCGTCGCCTCATTTTCTCCAGTATCGAGAAAATGCGGTAAAATTCCGGCTAATTCCTCCAGACTGGTCTTGGTATGAAAATCCCTGAGCCGGACGAGTCGTTCCAAAATTGACTTTATCGGTAGAATCTTCTGCGCCTCATCCGGCTGGTCTGGCGGGTAATAACGCTCCAATATTTTAATGAATAGATAATGATAATCACTCCACTCGGCGCTTTCCGGCAAACTCAGTTCCTCAATTAAACGAGTCAGGATGGGCTGAATCGCCTGTAAGTGCTTGATCTGTAACTGGGCGTCGCGGCGCTCTCTGTCGTTCTCTTCCCGATCAATTTGCAGAACGAACTGGAGATATTCGATCTGCTGGCGACATCGAGCTGTCCAGTCGGATTTAGCAGATGGCAAACCCCATTCGGTCGAATAAATTTCCAATTCCTGCAATAAATCCGCGCCGTAAAAACGTTGTAGAACCGGCAGGCGCAGTAAGTCAATAAAGACCGGGCGACTGAAGTTTTCCCGATTGAGATTGACGATGCGAGTTATTAATTGAGCCGGTTCGCTGAGTAATAGGTTCTGGACTTCCATTGCCACCGGAATTCCAAAATTCGGGAAAATTAATTTGATTAAGCTTCGGTAGTCGTAACTACCCCGAAATGTAATTCCGATTTTGGCGGGATTCATTCCTTCTGACAACCAGCGTTTGATCGTGCGAGCGGCAGTCTCGATTTCTGACCTCCGACTGGGACACTGAACGATTTTTACCGGCGTGTTCCATTCATTTTTCCAATTGCTTACGGCGTTTGGTGGCGTGAAATTATCGTGTTTTATTAATTCCTTGAAAAGTTTTGAATTCAGGAATCTTAGCGGATCAGACGAAATTGTCCGTTCTGAAAGCATGACCGTTTCGCCCGAACCCAACCAGCCGGGACGATTCTGGCAATATTCATAAATTGGATGGGAGGAATCGAAAATGCTGGTGCAGATTGTTTTGGTAAATAAGGGCGTCAAAGCTTGCAGGATTTTATGCTGAATCGGAGTGAATTCGTAAAAGCCGTCAATTATCAGCAATTCACCTAAATTGCTTTTGAACTTATTTTTGAGTAGTTCAAGGGCAATCGTGAGTGATTCGCCTGAAGGTCCGGCACTACTCCGACGATAGTTTTGCCGTAATTTATTAAATAACCGGACCCATTCGATCAACTCTCGTTCGCCGGAATTTTTGGCTAATAATTCCAATTCTGCCAATGTCAATCCGCTTTCACGAAAATCTTTGAAAATGTCTTGCAAAATCTGGATGTAGCCGGAAAATGAGTGATAATTACTCACTAGTGATTGTTTTAAAAGGTCGTGTAGATAAAGCCATTCTTCAGCAGGTTGAACAGTTTGAAAATTGTAATGACACTCGTCGAGAATCCGCTCTGCCCAGGCGTAGAAAGTACCTAAAAATAGCTGACCGGGCGCTAAAACCGGCTGACTCCGCAAAATTTCCCTTTTTATATAACCAAGGTGATCGCGTGAAGGTAGAATCCCACCCACTACCTGTCCGGAGCGGAGAACATCAACCGTTTCCTGAATAACCTTTGCAGTTTTGCCGGATTTCAGCGGACCAGTGATATATTTAATTTGCGTCATATGATTAATCTCAAATCCTTTTCAGCCCCAACGAATGTAATTCAAAACGCGATTATTTGCCAGAATTTGTCGCCAACTTACTGCCGTTTTGCGGGAATGTTGCAAAGCGGCCGAAGTTGCAGCTGAAATTTTTACAAATAGAAGTTTAGCTAGTCGCTTTCTCCAGTCGCTTCATAATAGAGAATATAAAAGCGGCTGAAAGCAGACAGCAAACCACGAAAATCAACCACAGTTGCCAGAGGTCGAGAATGCCCCAGAAAGTACTTCCGACGAAAACAAGTTTACTGCCGACCGCCGTCGCCAGAAGCCAGCCACCTTGCATCAGTCCCTGAAAACGTTCCGGTGCGACTTTGGACACGAAAGATAGCCCCATCGGACTCAGTAATAATTCCGCAATGGTAAGGATTAAGTAAGATGCAATCAGCCAGTAGGGCGAGACTCGGGAATAATCCGGCACCGGACTGTATTTAATAACACCGGATTCGTCAACGAATTTCAATTCGTGCGGTGAAACCAGATTCAGCGAGCCAATTAGCAGTACGCTGAAACCGATCGCGGCAACGATCATTCCGATGCCGATTTTTCGCGGTGTGGAAGGCTCCTTGCCCTTTTTATTAAGCCAGTTGAAAACGCCCATTACCACAAAAGTGAATGCTACAATGAAAAGCGGGTTGAAAGACTGGAAAATTTCCGGCGAAATCGGATTCTGGTCATTGCCTTGCTGGAAAAGATAATATCCGATAACTCCGCTGACAACCAAAATAATTCCACCTATCAGACGAGTCCGGCGACTGCGCTTACGGCCAAATACTAAAACCAGTCCGGCTACGAAGGCAATTACCGTAAGTATATTTTCCAATGTGAAAAACATATAAGATATCCGATCAACTGTTTTGACCGTATAATCGCGGGCAAAAAATGTCTGCGTCAAGCCGTTTTGCTGAAAAGACATCCAGAAAAATATCACTACGAAAAAAACCAGTAGCAGAGCCGTAACTCGCGGCTTTTCTTCTTTTTTCGAAACAATTAGAATCCAAGTCACAAACGCCACAAATAGCCCGATGGCGGCTCCGGTACCAATGTCAATTACCAGGCTTACCAGGAATGCCACCACGGCTCCCGCTAATAAGGCGATTAAAACCGTCAGTGGCTGAATATTTAACGCTATCGCTGAATTTTTTTCGACCGACACCTTTTCTTTATTGGGCAAATGCCGATTAAAAACGACATAAATCAGCAACGAAATAATCATAGCCACTGCGGCAATTCCAAAAGCGTAATTGTATCCTGTGGAAAAAACTTCCAGATAATCATGAGCAAAAGCGGAAAGGTCAGTCACCGGGCCACTCAAACTCACTCGATTGGCAAGAGATTGCAATTCACTCACATCTTTTAAGGTTCCATTGATGTATTGATGACAAATCGCAGGCAAACTGCCGTCGTGCAAAAAGTGGTTGACTTTCAACCACCAGTTGCGTATTCCAGTCGCCGCAAAAGGAGCAAAGAACGCCCCGATATTAATCCCCATATAGAAAATCATAAAAGCCGAATCCCTGATCTTCGAGTATTGCTCGTTGTCGTACATCTGACCGACGACCGCTTGCAGATTTCCTTTGAAAAGACCATTCCCCAGAGCAATAGTAAAAAGCCCAATGAGACTTATCGTTAATGATAGCCCGGGAATAGCGAGTAAAAAATATCCGGCAAACATAATAATTTGTCCGAAGAGAATCACCGTTTTATATTTCTTGGTCGAATCAGCGAGTATGCCGCCCAATAATGCCAGCGCGTAAATGCTGAAATAAAACCAGCTATAGATATTGCCAGCGGTACTTTCATTCATACCGTATTTAGCCTGAAGGAATAAAACCAGAATCGCCATCATCGTATAGAAGCCAAACCTTTCACCCATATTGGTAAAAAAGGCGACAACTAGTCCTTTCGGATGATTCTTGAACATTGCGAAAACCTCCTCTTAGATGAAATATTTTAAATATTTAGTCATAAGATAGCGACGGAAATATAGGTGTAAAGGCGGAAAAATAAAATAAAAATTTAATAGCGAATTTCCCACCTTAGGTTATCAAGAATGGCGAAAAAAAGATATGCCAATAGAAAGTAATCCTGTAAAAGTAGAAGAGAAAGCCTTATCAAAGTTGAGCCAATATTGTTGCGATATTTAGGAAATAGCGATTATTTTTAGTTAGAATACCAATTTTACCTGTTTATTTTCTAATAAAAATCCAGTTAATTGCAGATTTTCTTTGAATTGCAGAAATTTTGTTATTAAAATAATGCGTTATTTGGAAAGATTGATTCAGAATTAGCTATTTATACCAAATTAGATCTTCATCCTGCGCGAGGGAGATACTCATAGGTGTCAAATAATGTAACCTTGTCGGGGTTAGCAGTGCAATTCACTTCGACCTCCGCGTTAATTAACATTATCTCTGACACTTGAATTTATTATGGAGGTTTGAATGGAAAGCAGTAAACTGTATGTTGGCAATCTGAAATATTCTGTTACCGACGAGCAATTAGCCCAGCTGTTTGCCCAATTCGGGGAAGTCAAAAGTGCCAACGTAATTAAAGGCAAGGGCTTCGGTTTTGTCGAAATGGGTTCGATTGAAGAAGCCAATAAGGCGCACGACGCTTTGGACGGTAAAGAGTTCGAAGGTCGGACTATCCGTATTGCTGATGCCCATCCACCGCGGACTGAAAAAAAAGAAACGCACGAAAAACAAGAATAGTTTAGCTCTTCTTATCGAATTTCAATAAGGTTCAGATTCCGGATTTTTCCGGAAAAGCTGATCTTTTTATCAAACGTAATATCGTTCGATAAATATCTTTTTTTATCTAAAATTTTATGTTTAACCTTTCGCTTGCGCTTTTTGTCTAAAGCAACGTGAAAAGGAATTATACAATTTGGCTAAACAAAACGTTAACCACCCAGTCTATGATGAACAGGCGTTTAACAATTTGGTACGTGAAAATCACCAGCGCATTTATGGACTATTCCGGCGCATGGTGGGCAGTCAAGCAGAGGCGGACGATTTGACCCAGGAAACTTTCATAAAAGTTTATAAAAACTTACCCAAATTCAGGCAAGAGTCTTCTATTCAAACCTGGATTTACCGGATTGCCATCAATCAAGGGCTGAATTACCTGAGACGGATGAAAATCAGGCAAACTCTGGGGCTCGAGTTGGCTGACTCAGCCGCCGAACCCGATGAATTCCAAAGCAATCAAGCCAATCGTAATCTTTTACGTCGGGCAATCGCCAAACTGCCACCGCGCCAGCAAATGGTTATCATTCTCCGCTCTTTTCAGGAATTATCATTCAAAGAAATTGCGGCTGTTTTGAACATAACCGAAAACGCCGCCAAGGTGAATTTTTCACATGCTGTTAAAAACCTGCGAGAGATATTTCTCAAAATGGGAGTGACTTATGAAAATTTGTAAACAAATTAAAGATTATTTGCCGCTATTTTTTACCGGCGACTTGGATGAATCAGCCAAAAGACTCGTCGAAAACCACCTAAAAGATTGTCCTGCTTGCCGCAAATTCAGCTATGAAATACAACACCTGATAAATGATTTACAGCCTGATCCTGTCAATATTGAGCCAAATTATGGAGCTGAATTAGTAGTAAAAATCCAAAACCGACTCCATAATGAACGGCGTCCTAAAAAGTTAAAGTACTATCTGGTACCGGTCCTCGGTTCAATATTAATTTTTATCATTATCGGATTTAACTTGATGCGTAATCAATCCATTTCCTCGCAATGGTTATCCAATGATAACAACATCGACCTTTATATGGATTTGACCCATTCCGGTTATTTTAGTGAAATGCCGGAAGATGTTTTTGACTTTGTGAACTTTAACGAGAATGATCTGATTACCAGCGAATTACGGCAGAAAATAAGTAGCGTGGTTCTATCTACCAATAGTAACTTACTAATTGACGACTATATTGAATCCACTGCCTTTTTGACCGATCAGGATTTCGAATCAGTCCTAGAAGAAATTGAAAAATCCATATTATAAATTTGCGGGAGGATATCAAATGAAAAACAATTGGTTATTGTCAATGTCATTAATACTACTGGGTTTTGCCGGTCAATTGGCGGCTCAGCCGCATTCCTTCGACGAATCAGAAACTAGTATGGCAGAAAGACGCGAAAAAATGGAAACTCTCCGTATCTATAAAATGACCGAATTTTTGGAATTGACGCCGGAGCAGTCCGAAAAATTTTTCCCGAGGTTGAAACAGTACGAAAAAAACGTTCGGAAAATGCAACATCAACAGATGCAATTGGTTCGGGAAATTGATCAAATTACTCAAAATACCGATACTACTGTGACCGAAGCCGATGTTAAGAAATTTTTACGGGCAATGGCGCAAATCGAAAAAGACATTATCGCCGAAAAAGAGAAATTCATCAGCGGATTGAGTTCGATTTTAACCCCTAGCCAACAGTTGAAATATATGATTTTCGATAATCGTTTCCGACGACATTTAATGAAAACCCTCAATCCCCCGACTGATAAAATAGAAAAACAACAAAAATAGGAGGTGTAAATGAAAAAGAGCATCATTTTAAGTTTAATCCTGTTAACTGTCCCGGCTTTGATTTTGGCCCAACCGGCTGTTAAAGGTCAAACTGAACCCTGCCAGCAGGCTTTGAAGGGTGCGCAGGAAATGCACTGTCAAGGGCAATGTAAAACGCCGCTGGCTGATCTACTCAAACTGACTGACCAGCAGAAAGTTGACCATAAAAAAATTATGGTTAAATATCAGCGCTTGAACATTCCCTTGCAAGCCGATTTAAAGCTAGCTCGTCTGGATTTAAAAGAGGCTATTGATAATCTCGACCAAAAGAAAATTGATGAAAGTGTCAAAAAAATCAATGACATTAAAGCCAAACTGTTCAAAAACAAAATTGATCAAAGAGTCGAATTTCTAAAAACTCTGACCGATGAGCAGAGAAAAATCCTTAAAGAACAGCCTTGCTATATGCACAAAGTAAAAAAGATCAAAAGGTTGGAAGGGCGCTTCGGTTGGGATGATATGGGAAAACTAGGTTCAGAAATTGACGAGTTATTGGGCTTGGTTATGGACATTGATGTTGGCGATATGGAA
>JAGNGI010000098.1 GCA_018002295.1 Fidelibacterota bacterium | reverse complement strand
GAAAGGCTGTTCTACGAATTATTTATTGTATCAATCCGACCAAAAATAAACTCAAATCCGGAATATAAGTAATCAAAACTAAAGCAATTAGCATAATAAATAGAAACGGCAGAGAAATCCGATAAAGTTCCGTTATGGATTTATCAAACCGATAGCTGGAAATGAACAAATTCAATCCAATAGGCGGAGTCAAGTAACCAATTTCAAGATTAGTGAGAAAAATAATTCCGAGATGTACCGGGTTAATGCCATAACTGAGAGCAATCGGAACAATCAGCGGCACGACAATAATAATGGCGGAGAAAATATCGAGCATCATCCCAGTGATTAATAGAAAAATATTCAATACTAACAAAAAGGTTATTTTAGAAGAAAAAACCTGCTGAGCCCAGAGCAGAGCTTTCTGGGGAATCTCGGCGTCAATTAGATAAGCCGTTGCTCCCATCGAACAACTTAAAATAATCAAAATCCCGCCTACCAATTGCACACTATCGCGCATAATGCGGATCAAATCCCGCCGGAAGGATAAATCACGGTTCAGGATGAATTCCGCTATCAATACATAAAAAGCAGTTACAGCCGAAGCTTCCACCGCCGTTATAAATCCGCCGTAAATTCCACCCAAGATAATGACCGGTATCGGCAATTCCCAGACCGTTTCTTTGAGGGCTCGCCCTAAATTCTGCCAGGAAAAAGGTATTCGTTCGCTCTTTTTTAAAACATCATTACGGACCGCGTAAATAGAGAGCAGGATAATTAATAGAATTCCAGGAATAAGCCCCGCAATAAATAGCTGATCAATCGAAACCGAAGCTACAACACCATATAAAATCAAAGGCAAACTGGGGGGAAATAATAATCCGAGCGAGCCGGAACTGGTAATCAGTCCCAGAGCAAATTTCTCTGAATAGTTATTTTTAAGCAAAATTGGTAGAATCAAACCGCCTAAGGCGATGATAGTAATCCCGGACGCACCGGTGAAGCAGGTAAAAAGAGCACAAGTTACAAGTGAGCCAATTGCAACGCCGCCGGGTATCCAACCTAACAAAGCCTCCGCTAAGTTCAAAAGCCTTCGCGGTGCACTGCTTTCAGCTAAAACGTAGCCGGCTAACGTGAATAAGGGAATTGCCAGGAGAGTCGGCGCGGAAGCTACCCGGTACATTTCGACGATGACAACGGTTGGATTTATTCCCGAAATGGCAAATTGAATAATGCCGGTTATGCCAATTGCCGCGAAGAGCGGCAATCCGCATAAAATCAAAACAACTATCAGAACTAAAAACAACAGAGCCATTAATTTTCGAGATTTTGAGATTTATCCACTAAACGCAGAAGAAAAGTCAATGCCAGCAGGAAAAATCCAACCGGCAGAATAATTTCGATAATCCAGGCTGGAATAACTCCGGCAATCATCGAATTCATACTTATTTCTAAACGTAAGAATTGCCAGGCGTACCAGCTGAGACACAGGCAAATCGCCGCCGCTGTTAAATTGAGAATCCAGTTTAATACTAAGCGAGTTTTGCCTTTTACAATACGCGGCAGAATGTCAATCGAAATGTGTTTACTACGTAAGGTCGTTAATGCCGCCCCACAGAAGGCGATCCACAAAACTCCGTTGCGCATCAACTCATCCACAACATTTAACCCAATCGCAAAAAAATTGCGCAAAATTACCTGCAGGAAAGCCATTACAACTAAAAATAGCATCAAGACAACCGCTAAGGCGGTGACAAATTTTTCGATTATAGTTCTAATTTTATTCAGCATGCTCAGCGCGATATTCATCTAAAAGCGCCAGAACCCGGTCGAGCATTTCACGAGAATACAAAACACCAGCCAATCGGTCTCTCGTTCGTACTCCGGCCTCGATGAATTCGGCGGCCGCGTCGCTTTTCAGGTTTGTGAGTTGCATACCATTTTCCTTAAGAATCTGGATAGACTCTAAATTCTCCTGCCTACCAGCCAGCACGATCTGGCGTGTATTTTCCTTGGTTTTTTTGATTAGAATATTTCGTAAATCTTCCGGAATAGTGTTCATTTTTTTAGTCGTAATCAGGATTGCGCCAATAGAATTAGTTAGGGGATAATTCAGCATATATTTAGTTTTGGTATGCCATTGCATTGCCAACGCGCCGTAAGGAGATATATAAACTCCGTCAATTAACCCGGTTTGTAAGCCAGTATGAACATCGGTGATATCGAGTGGAATCGCCGCTATTTTCATTTCGTCAAAAGTGGCTTTGGCAAGCGGATCGCCTTTCCAGAGCCACATTTTGACATTTTTAAAATCCGCTAATCTGGTGACTGGCGTGTTGGTGAAAAGATAAACAAAACCTACTTCAGCCCAACCTGCCAAAAAAAATCCCTTCTCGAGAAATTTAGTTTGAAATTCGTCGAAAAGAGCGTCACAAACGTAATCAACCTCGGCGCTATTCCGAAAAAGAAACGGCAAATCGAAAACGCGCACTTCCGGTACAATTTCACCCAAACCGACTCCGGTGAAAGTCCCGACATCCAATTGCCCTAATTGCATTTTACGTAAAATGTCTTTTTCCCCGCCCTGTACGCCACTGGCGTAAACCCGAAATTTGACCTGACCGTTAGTTAGAGCATCCACTTCCTTCTCAAACTGTCGGAATTGTCGCATCCAGCTAGAACCTTCTGGAGCGACGGTCGCAACTTTTATCGTATGGACTTTTTGAGCCACGAGGTTAGGAATTGTACATAAAATTATAAGAATCACCGCATTGATATATTTCATTCGCATTTTTAATCTACCTTTCGTTGGTTTCTAATATTTCATTTAGGTCGAGAAACAACTCGGCATTCTGGCGCAGATTGGTGGCTTTTTGTTTGGCAAGCGCATTAAAGAGTCGAATTTCAGGAGCGCTCTCGAGGTCGAAAGTCTCGATCTCGGTTAAAAGGTTATCAAATAGTTCTTTATCCTGAACCTGTACAGCGTAATAGCGAGCGTAATACAATTTCGTCATTAAAAAATTCGGATTGCGTTCGATATTTTTCAGATAATAACTGCGCCCCAATTCCGGATTGCCGCCCAGCATTGGTGGGCGAGCGGAATAAAATGTTCCGTAAAATATATCCACACCGCCGAAATTATAGCCAGCGTCCAACTCGGCTACTCGACGCATCAAGAGTTCAACCTTAGCTAAGTCCCCCAATAAGCGCGGCTGATCGAGATTTTGCAGAATATACATTCCCCAATTATATCCGACCCAGAACAATTGCGGCACGTCGCTTTTACGGCTTTCTACCAGGAGCTTTTCCAGGTCGGCAGGCGTGATATTGCGCGAGAATCTTATTTGCGGTGGTAGTGATTTGAAAGCATATTCTAAGCCGCGAACATAAAGCAGACCGGCGCGCTGAGGGTCTTTGTCTTCGACAAAAGCCATTGCATAGGCTCCAAAAGCCTGAGCCGCCATCAGGTTTAAACGCGGATTCTCTGGATCCTGCGCAACTAAAATGACGATTGTCTCCAAATTACTCGAAAGGAATCTTTCAGCGAGTTCTAAATCGCCTTCTTGATATATTATTTCGATACCGCTGTCGAAGACGTTGGAAACTTTATTGAATAGAAAGCGCTGAGGACTGCATGAAAGCCCGCCTATACATAAGATCAGGGTAAAACTTAGAAATTTGATAGCTGGTATTGAATTTTTACTCGACATTATAACGGTAAAAATTTATATTCTTTGTTTTGAAAAACAAATTTTTTAGAATATTTTAAATATGGTATTAAGTATCACGATGAAACAAATGGTTAAAACTATTCTTTTACGTAGTATCTGGCTCGGTCTGGGCGTTATTGTAGTAGGGTTAATTTTCAATTGGTTATCACCGAACGGTATTCCGCTTGTGGCTAAATATCAGACGGTTACAGTCCGAGGTAAGAGTCAAAAAATTCCGCTTTTTATGAAACGTAAGGCTCAGACCAATCAGGAAACTGTTTTCGAAATCAGCCCGGTTTCCGAGCTTGATACCGAAAAAGCCTGGCAATTTTTTACTAATGGTGGTACCATCTTTATCGATACTCGCGAATATGAGGACTATCTCGCCGGGCATATTGCCGGAGCAATATCGATTCCATTGTCGGAATTTCAAAACGATCCAACCATTGTTGAGGAATTAGACCGGCAGGTGCGGATCGTGACCTATTGTGACGGCAGTGATTGTCAGTCAAGTATTGATATGGCAGTACGCTTAAATGAAATGGGTTTCGAGCAGGTTTGGTTTTATTTCGGTGGCTGGAAAGAGTGGGTAGAGGCTGATTTACCGATTGTAAAAGGGAGCAAGCCATGAAGTCCAAATTCTGGGATTGGTTGGAATTATTTATCCGATTGGTTATTGGTTTCTTGTTCATTTATGCCGCTGTCGGCAAGATCATCCACCCCGAAAAGTTTGCCGTGATTGTGTATAACTATCGCGTTCTACCTGTTGAATTGGTTAACATCACGGCTATCCTGGTACCATGGCTGGAGATTGCGCTTGGTGTAACCTTAATATTGGGAATCTGGCTGGAAACAGCGGCTTTTCTACTAAGTATTTTGATCATTGTATTTATAAGCTTGATTATCAGCGCTATTATACGTGGTCTGAATATCGAATGCGGTTGCTTTACTCTATCGAAAACCGGTTCGCTGGTCAGCTGGAAGCGAGTGGCGGAAGACCTCCTGATTTTGGCGGGCAGTCTGTTCATTTTCTTCCGGCATCTACCGCAAGAACAATCTACGACCGAATAGTCCTACCGGTCGGATTATAGTTTATTTCTTTCTGGTAAAATGTTTTCAACCCGGATTGATTTATTTCAATCTTACCAATAATTTTAACAACTTATTTTATAAGGAATAAGATACGCTGAAGAAGTTACTTTTTTGCGATGGATAACGGCAGTAGCCAATGATAAATTTATCTAAGTTGTATGCTACGCCCCAGGTTATGTAATTTTCATTGTTTTCAATATGTTGACCACAGTGGATGTAAAGTCGCTTGTAGAAGCTGAAAGCACCGCCGATTAAGTGACTTTTTAAATGATTTGAAGAGTGAGAATCATAATAATCTTCAATGAAATCATAGGAAATCGTAGCGCTGATCAAGTCCTTATTGAGCAGTCGCCAAGCACTGCCGAGTCGTAGGCGAGGCACAAGTTTCGACTTATAATTGGTAAAATCATTGCGGTATTTAATAGCCGGTCCGAGATTGCAAAATGCGGCGCCCAGGGATAATCCACCTGTTTTATTTTCTCCAATAGTTAGGAATGGCAGGAGATTGTTGATCTGAATACCCAGGTCGCAGGCTAAACCCTTGCCGTTAATAGATTGAATGCCATCGCTCGCAGTGTTCGGGGCGTTGGTATATATGAATTTTGTTGCCGCTCCTAG
>JAGNGI010000097.1:3555-5444 GCA_018002295.1 Fidelibacterota bacterium | reverse complement strand
ACCTGATCATTGAAAATTCGACGGACTTTCTTGGTCGTATGTTTCATAATCGTCTCGCCGATCGTCACCTGACCGTCGCTCCCCATAGCGGCTTGGCCATTACGACGCACTCCGATAACGGTAGTTGCTATTATTCTGGGTATTGGTTTTTCCTGCATATTATCTCCGTTTTACTCAATTATCCGAACAAAATTTACACTTTTTAGATCAAAATCTACCAGCTGAATACCCAATTGCAGAGAATCCAGCGTAGCAGTCGCATTTTTTAAAATCTCGGCGATGATGGCTGGTCGCCGACCTTTCACATTGAACAATGTCCTGGATTGAGGGACTTTCAGAATGTCTTTAATCTCGGTAATGTCCATCCGGCGGCTACTGCTTCGAATAAGCTCCGCAAGAGTATAGCGGGCGACTTCGTCCCGCAGAGAACCATCCAATAAATCAGTTAGGCGATTTTCGGCTTCTGGAATTGTTCTGACTCTTTCATAAAACAACAGCGGATCGGATATTTTCCAATAGGCAAAGGACTCGATGGCGATGAATTTGTCATCTTTAGTAGGCATCTCAATTACGTTGCTCTGCCATTCGATCAAGTTGTTGGGGTAAATATAGGTTTTCGCTAAAAACGGTATTATTAGATGAACACCGGCTGTTGTTACCGGCGTTACAGTCGGTTGAGTAAAGCGAGCCACGATCATTTGCTCGTCTTCTTCTAAAATTACCGTCGCTCTCTCCGCCCCAATGATAATGAGCGCTAGAATCAATAACCAGATAAATGACTTAAACCTCATCCGAGACCTCCGTGAGATAATTTCTTGTAGAAATCAGGCGCATTTTGGCTGTTTTATTTCACTCCTACCAGTTTTCATCAAATTTTTTTGACTGAATCGGTGTCGGTCGAATCGGTTTGATTAAACGGCTTTAGTGATATAGTTGTATCCGGTTCGGATAGCGGTAAAGCCGGTCGCGCTTCTTTCAACTGCACGTGCTGAATGACAATTCCAGTTTTATAAAGATCAAATTTTTCTTGCATATAATTTTTAGCTCGCTCGGCGACTGCTCGTCGCTCAGTCTGGAATACTTCGCGAAAGGAAAAGTCACCAACTGCCGAACGCATAGCCGCCGCGCCGACTAATCGTAACATATTCTCCGGATTTTCAACTCCAAATAAATAGGCTACCGGGTCTTGAATGCTGTACTGAACCACCCATTGCAAATCAACCATTTTCAAGTCACCGGTTAGCAAACGCGCTTCCGGTAGATAGAAATTGTCCGACAGAGCAGTCAGACTATCGGAGGTAGTCCGAATACCAAATTCGGCAGTGTAAGGGTAATTAACTTTTACCCGATATAGGCGATCAATGCCCCAAGGTAATTTCCAATGAGCACCAGGTCCGTTGATCTGGTGAACTTTCCCGCAGCGAGTTACTACACCGGTTTCGCCGGGCTCAATTGTATAAAATGACATCAAAGCCGTAACAATTACTACCAACACTAACGCAATCAGAATTATCAACCAGTAGGAAACGCTCGAAACCTCGATTTCTTTATTACTGAATTGAACTTTTTTACCAGCCATTTTTCCTCCTGATAATTTCATAAGAAAAACATCAAACCACGCGTCGCAAGCGAGCAACCGGAATTTTCATTTGCTCACGGTATTTAGCGACTGTGCGACGGGCAACTAAATAACCGTTTTGCTTGAGTAAATTGGATAATTGCTCATCACTATAAGGTTTATGCTTGTCTTCATTATCAATAATTTCCTTCAGCTTTTCCTTGACTATCCGAGTGGAAATTTCCTCACCGTCTTCGTCTTTAATACCTTCGTTGAAAAAGTATTTTAACTCATAAATGCCTGAGGGCAACTGGACATATTTATTATTAGT
>JAGNGI010000097.1:0-3455 GCA_018002295.1 Fidelibacterota bacterium | reverse complement strand
TCGGTGCTGGCTGAACAAATTGCGTTTTTTTCTGGTCGGAATCTCTTTCTTCTTTGGGTGTATAATCGTCGTTTTGCGGAAGAATTTCCTCCCAATCAATATCATCTTCTTGGGAAGTTTCCTGATTATCCTGCAATTCTTCTTCGGAACTTTCACTAACCTCAGGATTTACTTCTTCCAAAACCGGATTCTGTTCAAGTTCCTGAAGTACGCGGGCTTCGAGAGCTAAGGTATTCAATTGCAAAATCGTGGATTGTAGAATCTGCTGGGGCGTGAGCCGCAATTCCTGAGAAAGCTTTTGAACCTGGGATTGACTTAACTGCATCATCTGGCGAGCTTGAATGCTTCTCCTAAATATAAGCGGCGGGCATCTTCATCGTTAGCTAAAAATTCAGATGTCCCTGATTTAAGAATACGACCTTCAAACATTAAGTAGGAACGGTTAGTAATCGAAAGCGTCTCGTGCACGTTGTGATCAGTTATCAATACGCCAATGTCCCGATCTTTTAAGCTAACAACGATTTTTTGAATATCTTCCACAGCAATCGGATCAACGCCAACAAATGGTTCGTCCAGCAGTATAAAATCCGGATTAGTAATCAAGGCGCGGGTAATTTCCGTGCGGCGTCGTTCGCCACCGGAGAGGGTGTCCGCCCGTCTTTTGCGTAACTTGCGAAGCTCGAGCTGGTCGAGCAGGATTTCGAGTCGTTCCTTCTGCTCCTTTCGGCTAATGCCCAGTGTTTGAAGTACCAGCATCAAATTTTGCTCGACGGTTAATTTACGGAAAACCGATGGCTCTTGCGAGAGATAACCAATCCCTAGTTGGGCGCGTTTGTACATCGGCAAGCGCGTGATTTCCTGTTCATTAATGAATACTTTTCCCGAAGTCGGCTTGATCATACCGGTAAACATATGAAATGTAGTCGTTTTCCCGGCACCATTCGGTCCGAGCAAGCCGACCACTTCGCCCTTGGACACTTCGATATTGACGGAATCAACGACCCGGCGTTTGCCGTATATTTTTACCAGGTTTTCACCTCGTAGAGTTTTTTTTAGCGGTTGGCTATTTAATTCCATATTTTAATATTTCAACTCCCGGCTGGTTACTCCAGAAGGTTTGAAAATCACCCAATTTTTCAAATCCGATTCGGATTCAAATCCAATTCCGGTTAGCGAATCTTCGGGAGTCACAAAGGTTACAAAAACTTCTGAAATAATTCGCTCTCTTCGATGATCCCAGCGTAATTCCTCGGTGAAAAGGGTAAAGCCACTATCAGAAACGACTACAACATTACCTTTGGCAATTAGATCGTTCGTGTGTTCATTAACAGTCGCCGTCTGAGAAGTCAAGTGCGATAAATGATGTCCTTCCCTATCATAAAAATCTACAGCTACGTCGGTATCCATATATATCAACGCCTGATCATTATTCTTCGTCAAATGGCCAGAATGAACAACGGCTCGTTTTTGGCCGTCTTTAGTCAGGGTAATATTCGAATTCCAGATTTCTTGATCCGGGTATTGCCGGTCAATCATGGTAGGCTCATAACTCTTATCTTCTGTGCAACCCCAGCAAAATAGGACAACAAATAAGGTTGATATTAAAAATCTTCCCTTCAAGGCATAATCCCGTAGCGCAAAATATCATGAATATGAATAATTCCGATCGGTTTGCGATTTTGCTCGCCATTATATACGAAAAGGTTGGTGATCGAATGTTCTTCCATTAGATGCAAGGCTTCAATCGCTAAACTACTTTTTTTAATCCATTTCGGATTATGGGACATAACTTTTATGGCAGTTTGTTCCATAAAATCCTTCTGCCTTTCGAGACCGCGGCGCAAGTCGCCGTCAGTGACAACACCAATCAGGTTTTCGGAATCGTCCAGGACGCCGACAATGCCGAGGCTTTTTTTCGTCATCATATAAAGCACCTCAGGCATTTTGTCGCTGGACTTGACAAACGGTATTTCTTCACCGGTGTGCATCAAATCGGCTACCGTAGTTAGGAGTCTGCGTCCCAGTGAACCGCTGGGATGTAAACCGGCGAAATCACGCCGATTAAAATGACGTTTCGCGAGCAAACTAATCGCCAGCGCATCACCCATAGCTAAGGTCGCAATCGCACTGGTAGTCGGTACCAATTGTAATGGATCTGCTTCACCATTTATTTGAGTACTAATGACATAGTCACATTTTTTTGCCAGAGTTGATTCATTACGCCCCAATAAGCCAATGATGGGAATGCGCATTTTTTTCAGCGGTGGAATTAATTGAATGATTTCGTCGGTTTCACCGCTATTCGAAATAATCAAAAGAGTATCATCAGGAGAAATTACCCCCAGGTCGCCATGTCCCGCTTCATAAGCATGCATAAAAAAACTCGGCGTACCTGTGCTGGCAAAAGTAGCGGCTATTTTGCATCCAATATGTCCGGATTTGCCGACTCCGGTTACGATTACTTTGCCTTTGGTGTTGAATAAAACTTCGACCACTTCTTTAAAATTCTGGTCAACTTTATCGGGTAGGGTAGCAATAGCTTCGGCTTCGGAACGGAGTAATTCCCGGGCTTTTTCGAGATATTTTTCTGAAGTTGATTTATTTTTCGGCATAGGTATCCCCCGTTAAAATTCCAATCGCTTTTGACTTTAAGTGCTGGGCATTTAGCACTAAATCAATCACTTCGCGCACAGCACCATATCCGCCGCCTAACACGGTAATGTACCTGGCAAATTGCTTGACTTCTGGTAAGGCATTGGCTACCGCTACTGGCAATCCAACTCGCTTCATCAGAGGAATATCGGGGAGGTCGTCACCGATATAAATGATTTCCTGATCCGCGACGGCATACCTTTTCTTAATTTCTGCATAGGGTTCGAGCTTGGCTAGATTTCCCTGATAAAGCGCATCCCCCAGACCGAGTTCTTGCATCCGCACTTCTGTAGCCGCAGATTTCCGCCCCGAAATAATTGCCAGCGGAAAGTTTACAGCTTTCAGCAACGAAATTCCTGCTCCGTCTAAAACATGAAAGCGTTTGAATTCCTGACCGTCAGTGCCGATATATAGCGCCCCATCGGTGAAAACTCCATCAACGTCCGTGATAATCAAACGGATTTTCGAGAGAAGTTCATTTAAGTCGGCATTCATTGGAATTTTTTCACTAGCGCGCTCAGTTCTATTAATTCTTCCAACAGCTTTGGTAAATCTTCCAGCGGATATTGAGTCGCCCGGTCGCTCTTGGCTTCGGCCACATTATCGTGTACTTCCATAAAAATGCCGTCGCATCCAGCCGCCACCATAGCGCGACTGAGATGGGGAATATATTCCCGCGCTCCGCCGGTAACATTACCGCCGGGAATTTGGGCGCTGTGGGTGGCATCGAAAATTACCGGGTAGCCGGTTTCTTGCATAATCGGCACCGCGCGGACGTCGGTAATTAATCCGCCATATCCGAA
>JAGNGI010000096.1:2768-5487 GCA_018002295.1 Fidelibacterota bacterium | reverse complement strand
GATAGGGATTGATGACGAAATCCACCCCTGGCAATTTGGATTGGCTGAGAATACTGCGCACCTTGATTTCCTGAATATTCGACATAACTCTTACTTTACTGAAAAATTAATTAATAAGTCAAGTATGAAGAGTTCAGGACTTCACTGATTTTTTAGACAGGTAATTTTTATAGGCTAGCCTTAGGTCAAGTCTCAGTATTTATTCAGTGTTTAAATTACAAATTCCTCCGAACGAGTCTCGCAATGGCGGGACAATGAATCCAAAAATTCACCAAGTCTTTCCTATTTTCCTTTACGTCTCTTAGCGGATCTGGCGGTTCAATCTTTTGCTACAAATGTATAGGAATAAGAAAAATAAGGTTGAGGTTAGGATTAATATCGAGGCTAAGGAGAGAAAGGGAGAAACGGAGGCGCCGACTACTGGTTTTGGGTAAAAAGTAATCCCCCAAGTTCTCCGGTGAAGTCCCCATTAGGGAATTGGTGGGCTTTTTTTCATAAAAAAATTATTGAATAATAAGTTTTTATATGTTAACATATAACGTTATTTTTGGTGAAAGACTGATATGAATAACAAAAGATACTTTTTTTACTATTTTTATTTTAAGGAATTGCACCGGAAGGGGTAACCTTACTTTTAAATCAATATATTAAAGACCCCTTCCAGCGCGAAGGGGTTTTTGTTACAGATAGACTTGAAAAGGAGAAATAAATGGGTAATACCGAAAATCTAAAACTGACTTCCATCGAAAGTCACTTAAATAAGACTACTATCAAGGTTGGCGATGTAACCGTTGGACAGGATTTTGTCGTCATTGCTGGGCCCTGCGCCGTCGAATCGGAAGAGCAACTAATGCAGACCGCTGAGGCGGTTAAGGCCGCCGGAGCTAATATGTTGCGCGGTGGCGCTTTCAAACCGCGTACTTCGCCCTACGATTTCCAAGGGCTCGGTTTAAAGGCTTTAAAATTATTAGAAAAAGCTAAAAAGAAATATGGATTGCCGATTGTTACCGAAGTGTTGGATTCGCGCGACGTCACCTGGATTTGCGAATATGTTGACATTCTCCAGATTGGTGCTCGCAATATGCAGAATTTTGCGCTTCTGAAAGAAGTGGGTAAGAGTTCCAAGCCGGTGTTGCTGAAACGCGGTATGTATTCGACTTTGAAAGAATGGCTAAACTGTGCTGAGTACATTCTTTCCGAAGGTAATCCGAATGTGATTTTGTGCGAACGCGGTATTCGTACCTTTGAAACTTACACCCGAAATACGCTCGACCTGAGCATTGTTCCGGCTGTACGGGAAGTAACTCACCTGCCAGTTATCGTTGATCCGTCGCATGCCACGGGACGATTAGGACTGATCAAGCCGATGTCTTTAGCCGCGATAGCTGCCGGTGTGGACGGATTAATCATCGAAGTTCATTATAAACCGGAAACCGCTCTTAGCGATCGCGACCAGCAACTGAATCCGGAACAATTCAAAGTGCTTATGCGCGATGTATTGAGTCTGAAAAATTTCATGCAAAATCTAAGTAATTCGAACAATGCCAGCCATTCAAATTAAAACCGCTGGCAAAACTTCCACGATTATAACTTGTCCTTCAATTCGGGAAGTCTTCCGATTGATCGAAGGGCGACCAGTCGTTATAATAACCGACCAAAATCTCGATCGTTCCTACGGCGATCTGTTTCCTGAATTCCCCAAAATCGTTTTGTCGAACGGCGAGAGCTCCAAGAGTCTTGAGACTGTCCGGCAGATTTATGAACGGCTAAGTACTGCCGAAGTGGACCGCGATTATACAATTCTGGGAATCGGTGGTGGCGTGGTTTGTGACATCGCCGGGTTCGTAGCCAGCACTTACCTACGCGGATTAGATTTCGGATTTGTAGCGACTTCTCTGCTGGCTCAAGTTGATGCCAGCATCGGCGGTAAAAACGGCGTTAATTTTGCCGGTGCAAAAAACATTATCGGCACGATCAATCAGCCGCGTTTTGTGCTTTGTCCGCTGGATGTGCTGGAGACCTTACCGCGCGAGCAGTTTATCAATGGCACGGCTGAAATTATCAAAACCGGTGCCATCGGCGACGCCGATTTATTGGAAATGTTGGCAACCCAACAAGCCCAATTCATCAACCTCGTGCCTGATGTGACTGAGCAAATCATTTTCCGCACGCTGAATTTCAAAGCTGGCATCGTGATGCGTGACGAACGGGAACAAGGCGAGCGTCGCAAACTTAACTTTGGTCACACGATCGGGCACGCTATTGAAATTGCCTCAGGCATTCTGCACGGCCAGGCGGTAGCGATCGGAATGAATATAGCCGCGGAAATCTCGGTGCGATTGGGTTTATTGGCGCATACTGAAAAAGAACGTCTTGAGAAAATATTAACCGCTT
The DNA here is from genome assembly GCA_018002295.1 of Fidelibacterota bacterium. Taxonomy (GTDB): domain Bacteria; phylum Fidelibacterota; class UBA2242; order UBA2242; family UBA2242; genus JAGNGI01. The sequence goes on along the minus strand of JAGNGI010000096.1, from coordinate 3,093 downwards.
ACGAATTGCCGACCACTACCTCATTACCGGCCAATGAGCTCCTGCCGTTAATTTTCAAAGATAAAAAACGTCAGGGCGAGCACCTGCGCTTTGTAGCCTTAAAAAAATTAGGCTCAGCTGAAGTAATTAATCTCTCATTTAACCAAATTAAGGAATTTCTCGATGATCTGTGTCGCCTTGGCTGAACTCAATTTCCCAGAAATAATGGCCATTTTAAAAACAGAAGAAATGGTAGAAATCCGGATTGATTTGCTCAATTTGAATGAAACCCAGATAATCGCAATTTTCCGAAGCCACCCGAATCTGGTTGCAACTTGTCGCAAAG
>JAGNGI010000096.1:0-2668 GCA_018002295.1 Fidelibacterota bacterium | reverse complement strand
GAAATAATGGCCATTTTAAAAACAGAAGAAATGGTAGAAATCCGGATTGATTTGCTCAATTTGAATGAAACCCAGATAATCGCAATTTTCCGAAGCCACCCGAATCTGGTTGCAACTTGTCGCAAAGGCCGCTATTCCGACGAAGAGCGTCAGGCTTTACTGGCGCTTGCCATTCGGAACGGGGCGGCTTACGTTGATCTCGAATGCGATTCTCCAGAAGACTGGCGCAGATCGCTGACCCAATTAGCGCGCGAACATCATACCCGCCTTATTATCTCGTATCATAATTTCGAACTGACGCCGGGTTTAGCGGAATTACATCTGCTTTTGCGAAATTGTGAGGCATTACCTTCTGATATTGTCAAGATTGTAACATATTGTCAAACGGAAAGCGATGCGGAACGTTTGTTAAGTTTATATTCGCTAAACACCAAGCCGCTGATTGCTTTCGGGATGGGCGAAGCCGGTCGAAAGTCGCGCCTTAAAGCGCTCCGACTCGGTGCGCCTTTCATTTACGCTGCGGCTGAAACCGGTCAACCTACTGCGCCCGGACAAATGACGAAAAATGAAATTCTAGAACTGCTTGCTGAGGAGTCGGCGAATGTCTGAAAAACGCTATGCCATTATCGGCCATCCAATTCTGCACAGTAAAAGCCCCCAGATTCATAATCACTGGTTTCGTGAAAATAATTTGTCCGCCAATTATAGCCGGATAATCGCCAATGACGTATATGTTGCGCTCGGAATGGGATACAAGCTCGGTCTTTCCGGCGCCAACGTCACCGCGCCGTTCAAGGAAAAAGTCATACCGTCATTAGTTTACCTCTCGCTAGAAGCCGCCGCGGTTGGAGCCGTCAATACTCTGATCTATAATGGTCCTAATATTAGCGGATATAATACTGATGTTACCGGGGTTATTCGTGCTTTTCAAATTAATAATGTTGAATTAAAGCACAAGTCTCTCCTCGTAATCGGGGCGGGTGGTGCCGCGCGGGCGATCGTCAGCGCCCTCAAACCTTCCGGCGCCGAGATTACCATTGTGAACCGTCCGGATGAAATGGCTTTGAATCTGGCGCGCGGTTTTCAAGTTAAATCTGTGCCCTTCAGTGAAATTCAAACTGCTGTTCGAACGGCCGAAATAATCGTGACGGCGCTTCCGCCGGGAGTGCGCGTGGTTGAACCAGAATGGCTCAATTCCCGTCAGATAATAATGGACGCTAATTATAAAAATTCAGAAATGGAACCGCTAGCGCAAGCAGTTGGCGCTCGGTTTATTTCCGGAATAGTCTGGCTAACCGAGCAAGCCCGTCCAGCGTTCGAATTATTCACCGGCATTCAACCCGCTTCGGACATTCCACCTGCGATCATAGATGGCAATCCGTATGCCGGAAAGTCCAATGTCATCTTAACCGGATTTATGGGAGCCGGTAAATCGACACTTGGGCCACCGTTAGCTGATCGGCTGGGCTGGCAATTTGTTGATGTTGATCAAGTTATTATCGAATCAGCCGGGAAAAGTATCAACGCCATTTTTAAGGATGAAGGTGAAGAAGAATTTCGCCGGTTAGAATCGCAAGCGCTGGCAAAAATTTTAGAATCCCGAAATCAAGTCATCGCCGGAGGTGGAGGAATCATTTTAAGCGAGATAAATCGGGCGTTGATTTGCCAAAAAGCACTGAGTATCTGGCTCTTTGCCCGACCGCTCCAAATCTGGCCACGAATTGAACAAGCCGGTCGTCCATTACTAAAAAGCGATGACCCATTAGCCACTGCTGAACAAATTTTCAGGACGCGCTCCGATTTATATTTCAACACGGCTGATGGCATTTTAGATACTGAAGTTGCCACGCCGGAAACCTGTACGGATTTACTCTATGCGGAAATCAGTCAAATTTTCCACGATTGACGGTACCGTCGCCGCTCCGGCTTCTAAGAGCATCGTTCAGCGCGTTATTGCGATGGCTTTGCTGGCGGAAGGCACTTCCCGCTTCGGCAATGTTACGCTTTGCGACGACAGTCAGGCGGCTATCGAAATCGCCCGAGCGCTCGGTGCAGTAATAGAGTTGACTGAGCGTAATCTTACCCTAAAAGGTGGTTTCAAGCCACGTAAAAAAGTACTGGATTGCGGCGAATCGGGATTGTGTTCACGCTTGTTTGCGGCGGTAGCGGCGCTCAGCCCACAGGAGTTGATTCTTACCGGTCGCCCGTCGCTTTGCAAACGTCCGGCAGATATGATTCCCGAACCGCTTCAGAAACTCGGAGCCCGATGCGAATCCGACAATGGTCATTTACCATTAAAAATCAGCGGCCCGCTAAAAGGTGGCAAAGTAAAGATTGACGGTTCCGTAAGTTCGCAGTTTTTAACCGGTTTACTGATCGCTTTGCCGGTTGTCGCCGCCGATTCTGAAATCAGCGTTGATAATCTAAAAAGCAAACCATATATTGACTTAACCATTGAAATTTTGGAAAAATTTGGTATCCACATCGAAAATTATAATTACTGCCGTTTCATTATTCCGGGCGGTCAGAAATATCAAGCGACCGAATTCAATGTCGAAGGTGACTTCAGTGGTGCGGCTTTTTTATTGACCGCTGGCGCTTTGCGGGGGCGGATTACCGTGACAGGACTTAATCCCAAGTCCCAGCAGGCTGATCGAGCAATTTTGGA
>JAGNGI010000095.1 GCA_018002295.1 Fidelibacterota bacterium | reverse complement strand
AGCGCTTCTTGATTACGAGCGCGCTTGCCAACCGATTGAAAATTGCCTTTGCCGTTGCCGAGGCTTGTTCCTTGATTGGCTAAACCCTGTCGTAGAACTTTTGGAATAGCTTTATGCAAAGATGCAATTTCCTGGTCATTGAGAGAATCAGCCATTCTTAAAGGATGAAGGCAGGCTTCCCAGAGAGCTTCGTCAACGTAAATATTGCCCAAACCAGCTATAATTGTCTGATCCAATAAAAACGGTTTAATCTGGCGGTGATGTTTACGCAAATTTTCAGTTAGAATTTCAACCGTGAAATCGGCACTTAGCGGCTCAACGCCCAGTTTACCAATTACTTTTTCGGGCTGATTAACTAACCAGAAACGCCCGAACTTGCGAGTGTCATGATAACGTAGTTGGCGACCATCACTTAGCGTGAAAATTAAATGTTCATGTTTGCTAATTGGATAATCGGGCACTGTCAGGGAGAATTTCCCTGACATACGCAGATGAACGAGGAGAAATTTGACCGGCTTTAGTTCAATTACAATAAATTTTCCGCGTCGGGTAATTTTAGTTATTTCTCGGTTTTGAATCTCGGTTGTGAACTTTTCGGCGCTAGGTTCGGCGATGATTTTTTGCCAGTGAATCTCAACCTCAAGAACTTTCTGACCGACTAAATTTGCGGCTATAAGATCATTGATGATAGTCTGGACTTCCGGTAATTCGGGCACGGAGCGGTTTCCTCAATATTCGCCCCAACTTCTGATTTTCAAATCATCCATTTTCAAGCGAGAGATAGCCTCGATGAAGCGCATCGCGATCTGGCGATTGGTAATTAACATTACATTAAAATCAGCCGCTGTTCGCCGAATTAAATAGCCATTAGTCAATTCGCGTTCCTGGTAGCTTTTCGGAATGTTGATCACCAAATCAATTTTGCCATTTTTGAGATAGGTAATGACGTTCGGTTCTTTTTTCTCGAGCGGCCAGAACAAGGTTTCAACCGAAACTTTATTTGCTTCGAGGAATTTTGCCGTTCCACCGGTGGCGTACAGCTTCACGTTCATATTTTGGAGGGTTCGGATTGATTCCAGTAGTTCGGCTTTAGATTCGATTGGGCCGGATGAAATTAAAGCCGCGCGCGGCGGAAAATGGTAGCCGACCGAAATCAGCGCTTTCAGAAAAGCTTCATCGAAATCGTCACCGAGGCAAGCGACTTCGCCGGTAGAAGCCATTTCTACGCCGAGAGTCGGATCAGCACCTTGCAAACGTGTAAAGGAAAATTGGGGCGCCTTGACACCGACATGATTGAGTTCGAACAGTGATACTGGTATTGGTTCGAGTGGCACGTGCATAATAACCTGGGTAGCGATGTCAATAAAATTGCGCTTCAAGACTTTTGAAACAAACGGAAAACTGCGCGATGCCCGTAAATTACATTCGATTACTTTTACCTCGTTCTGTTTGGCAATGAACTGAATGTTGAACGGACCATTAATTTTTAAATTCTGGGCGATCTTGCTGGTAATAATTCGAATGCGTCGGATAGTTTCCAGATAAGTGCGTTGCGGCGGCAGGACCAAAGTCGCATCGCCGGAATGAACGCCGGCGTTCTCGACATGTTCCGAAATAGCGTAGGTGATAATTTCGCCATTACGGGCGACGGCGTCACATTCAATTTCCTTAGCATTTTCCAGAAATTTGCTAATGACGGTCGGATATTCCGGCGAAATTTTTACGGCGCGTTGTAAATATTGGACAAGTTCTTCGTCATTAGAAGCCACCGCCATAGCGGCGCCACTCAAGACATACGAAGGCCGAATTAAAACCGGATAACCATATTCGTGGGCAAATTCTTTCGCCAATTCCACAGAAGTAATTTCCTTCCAAATTGGTTGATCAATGTTGAGTTTATCGAGCAAATCCGAGAATTTGCGCCGATTTTCAGCCCGATCAATGCTTTCCGGCGATGTGCCCAAAATTCGGACATTGGCGTGGTGCAGTTTTAAAGCCAAGTTATTGGGAATCTGACCACCCATCGAAACGATTACTCCGAGGGCACTGAATTTGGCATAAATTTCCACCACATTTTCAAAACTAATTTCATCAAAAATCAGGAAATCGGATTCGTCATAATCGGTGCTGACCGTTTCTGGATTGTAATTCAGCATAATGGTATTATATCCGAGTCTCCGCAGAGTTTGGCCACAATTCACGCAACTCCAATCAAATTCGACCGAACTACCGATACGGTAAGCCCCTGAACCAAGAATCATGACCACATTGGAATCGGTAAAACTAATATCATCGCGAATGGCATTATAGGTTAGGTAAAGGTAATTGGTATAAGCCGGGAATTCAGCCGCTAGCGTGTCAATCTGTCGAATAAAAGGTCGGATATTGGCTTTCAGACGCAATTGGTGCACTTCGGCATCTGATTTCCCGATAGCGAGCGCGATTTGCTTGTCGGAGAAGCCAAGTCTTTTGGCGGCTAGTAAGGTATCGGTCGGTAATTCTTGATTTCGATACTGGCTCAAGTGTGTATTCATTGCGACGATATTGCGGATTTTGTAAATAAACCAGGGATTTATGTTGGTTAACTTGGCGATTTTAGCGACGTCATAGCCTTGCTGGAGAGCTTCCGCGACCGCAAAGATACGTTCATCGGTCGGTTCGCTCAGTTCTCGTTCCAGATTTTCAAATATTACACCGTTATTGCCGACAATACCATTGGCACCGGTTTCGAGCATACGTAAGCCTTTTTGGAGAGCTTCCTCGAAAGTTCGTCCAATCGCCATTACTTCGCCGACAGATTTCATCCCTGAACCGATGCGATGACTGACGTTGCGGAATTTTTTCAAATCCCAGCGGGGAATTTTAACCACGATATAATCCAGAGCCGGTTCGAAGAAGGCAGTCGTCGTACGTGTTACTTTATTAGGCAATTGATGCAGTCCGTAGCCGAGTGCTAGTTTTGCGGCAATGAAGGCAATCGGATAGCCGGTTGCTTTAGAAGCCAGCGCCGAACTGCGCGACAATCGGGCATTCACCTCGATGACGCGATAATCCTCTGACCGCGGATCGAGTGCAAACTGGATGTTACATTCACCGACTATCCCGAGGTGCCGAACGACTTTTATCGCTATAGAACGCAACTTATGGCTTTCGCTATTGGAAAGTGTTTGGCAGGGCGCTACCACGATGCTTTCGCCGGTATGAATGCCCATCGGATCCACATTTTCCATATTGCAGATCGTCAGGCAGTTGTTAAAACTATCGCAAATTACTTCGTACTCGATCTCTTTCCAGCCTTCCAGATATTCCTCGATTAAAATCTGGGGGGCATAAGTCAGTGCTTTTTCGGCTTTATCACGGAACTCTTCCAGATTACGGCAGACGCCTGAACCCAGTCCGCCGAGAGCATACGCTATCCGAATAATAACCGGGAAAGCTAGAGCTTCAGCGGCTTGTAAAGCTTCATCCAGAGTAGTGGCTATCTGACTACGTGCAGTTTTGACCTCAATTTCCTGCAGACGTTGGATAAAAAGTTGGCGGTCTTCAGTATCTTTAATGGCTTGAATAGGAGTCCCCAGAATTGCAACATCATATTTTTGGAGAATACCGCGACGGTGCAAGTCCAGACCAGTATTAAGGGCGGTCTGTCCGCCAAAGCTAAGCAAAATACCATCAGGTCTGGTTTTTTTAATTACTTTTTCGACAAATTCGGCGTTAACCGGTAGGAAGTAGATTTCATCGGCTAAATTTTCCGAGGTCTGAATCGTAGCAATATTGGGATTTACCAGAATTGTATGAATGCCTTCTTCTTTTAAGGCTTTGATGGCTTGACTGCCAGAATAATCAAATTCCCCGGCTTCTCCGATTTTAAGGGCGGCACTGCCGAGGATGAGAACTTTTTTAACCATTTTTTCCTTTCAATGCTGAGGGCGCTGAGATCGCCAAGACTGATAATTCAATCCAACTTTTTTCCCGGTTATTTGTTTTGAGAATTTTTATAATTGGCATTATAATATCCATTAATTAACACTGAATCGTTTTTCGCGTTCTCTCCTTTTATAAAATATCCAGGAATCGGTCGAATACAAACATCGTATCAAGCGGGCCAGTCGCGGCTTCAGGATGAAACTGAACGCTCATATACCGCCCGGAGCGGTGGATTAAGCCTTCATTAGTTCGATCATTCAAATTGCTAAACCAGATTCGCCAATCCTCAGGCAAGGACTTATCATCAACCGCAAAGCCATGATTCTGCGAGGTGATGTAACAGCATCCGCTGGTTTGATCCATTACCGGTTGATTTTGTCCCCGATGGCCATATTTAAGTTTATAAGTCTTTGCCCCTATCGCCAAAGCTAGAATTTGATTACCGAGGCAAATGCCCAGAGTCGGTATCTTATTCTCTAATGCCAGTCGAACTGAGGCAACAGAAGCTTCACAATTTCGAGGATCACCCGGGCCATTAGAAATACACAACCCGTTAAAATCATACTTGGTCAAATCGCTGTCCCAAGGCAAACGCATAATTTCAACTTTGTGCTGAGACAATTGCGAGATTATACTCCGCTTACATCCACAATCCAAAAGTGCGATTCGTTTCTTGCCCTGGCCATACGTCCGCGGTTCGGAGCAGGTTACTTCCGCTACCACGTTGTAACGGTTAGGATCATAGTAATCAATGTCGTTGTCAAAAGTAATTTTGGCGAGCATTGTGCCTTCTTCCCGTAAAATCTGAGTTAGAGTGCGGGTATCAATGCCGGTTATGGCTGGAATTTTTTGTGATTTTAGCCAATCGCCCAGCGACTGGTGGGCATTCCAATGACAATAATCCGCTGAATAATCAGCTACTATCAGCCCACGAACCTGAATCCGATCGGATTCAAAATACAGGCTATCGGGCTTGAACTCTGGCACACCGTAATTACCGATTAATGGGTAAGTCATCACTAAAATCTGTCCGTAATAGGAAGGATCAGTCAGACTCTCTGGGTACCCGACCATACCGGTATTAAAGACCAGTTCACCGGCGGTCGCACCTTCCCAGCCAAAAGAAAAACCCTCGAAAACATGACCGTCCTCGAGGGTTAAAAGCGCCGTGCGTTTATTCATTGATTTACTTGACTTTCCAAGAATTTTATTCAGTTAATTTCATAGATCTTCAATCGGGGCGTAATTTAATCAATCAATTCAAGAATTTCAGTAAATATTTCTGACTTAAACTTGACTCTAAGTAAAATTACCTTTACATTTGTATTAAAGAAAAGAAGAGATAATGAAAGGCATACGGATTTTGTTAAATAAAATGATTTTTGCGAGTTACTTGGGTAATATATTGGTTTTTACCGGTGCGCTATACGCCCAGATCGCCGATTTCAGCGGCGAGCGGTTGACTTTTACCACAAAACAATAAAATATAATTTAGCGTGCCGTCCTAATCGGCAGATTGGTTTTTGCAACTTGTTTTAGTTGGTATAGAACGATAATTTTTAATTATGGAAAACATCATCCAGATCGCCGGTATTCGAAGTATAGATGAAG
>JAGNGI010000094.1:3543-5715 GCA_018002295.1 Fidelibacterota bacterium | reverse complement strand
ATCAAGTTTTTAATGTTGCTGGCTAAGGCTGAAGTCGGCGGAGTGGTAGTAGGTGGGCGGGTGCCGATAGTTTTACTTTCGCGTTCCGACGAGCCAGCGGAAAAATTGAACTCGACACTTTTAGCTCTTCTAATGAGCGCCCTATAATTTATCAGTCAATTAACGAAATTTCCCGCGGCGTAGAAACTGAAATTGCTCAGATTTTGTAAATTTTCCTGCGTTTGAAATTTAATTTTAACAAAAGGTGAAATAATGAGTTTTGAAAAATTAACCAAACCGGGCACTGAATTTTTGGGCGTCAAATATCCTATCATTTGCGGCGCTATGACTTGGGTGAGCGATTATAATCTGGTAAAAACGGTCAGTGAAACCGGGGCTTTCGGAGTACTGGCGGCCGGCAACTTGCCTCCTGATTTATTCGAGCAGGAAGTTGACCGCTGTATTGCTGGTGTAAAGAAGCCGTTTGCGGTCAACTTAATCACGATCGGGCCTAATTTTCGGATACATTATGAAATTTTACAAAGCAAGAACGTCCCATTTGTAGTTTTTGCCGGTGGTATTCCTCGCCGTCAGGATATTAAGGGGATGAAAGCCCGCGGCAAACGAACGCTATCGTTCGCTCCCGAAGAGAGCATTGCGCGTCAACAGATTGAGTATGGCGTAGATGCTCTGATTTTGGAAGGCAGTGAAGCCGGTGGACATATCGGTTATGTTTCATTGATTGTTTTACTTCAGCAAGTCTTGTTTAAAGTAAAAGGTTTGCCGATTTTCGTCGGTGGTGGGATCGCTGATGGGAGGATGATCGCTCACTTGCTTCTAATGGGTGCGGCTGGGGTCCAAATGGGAACCCGCTTTGTGTTAACTGAAGAATGTCGGGTTCATCCGAATTTTAAGGCGGCATTACTGAAAGCCAAAGCGCGCCAGGCTATTGCTACTCCACAATATGATTCCAAATTGCCGGTCGTTGCCGTACGAGCTATCAAGAACAAAGGAACGGATGAGTTCGGGAAGCTCCAGATGCGTTTACTACAGGAAATCGCTGCCGGTAAGATTACGCGGGAGAAGGCTCAATATGAGGTTGAGAATTTTTGGGTTGGCGCTTTGCGTCGGGCGGTGGTGGAGGGTGATGTAGATTATGGCTCGTTAATGGCCGGTCAGAGTGTTGGGCTAATTAACGAGATTGTCCCGATGCAAAAGATGATTAATGATCTGATAAAAGAAGCGCGCGCAGAAATAAAAGTTATCCGCAACCGTCTGGGACAGTGCGGATAACTTTTGGATTTTCCTTCCGGATTATTGTTGTTCCAGCTTCTGCAGCTGATTACGGGCAAGTAAGGCTTCTTCAGTATTGGGGTATTCCCGAATAACTGTTTCGAACTGGGTGCGTGCCTGCTCCAAGTTGTTTAGTTTTAAATAGCATAATCCCAGTTTGTAATGGGCGTTAGTGATTTTCTGACTGCGGGGATAGTTATTAATCAATAGCTTGTATTCGGTCGCAGCTGTGGCGTAGTCTTCCTGTTGATAGGCGATTTCGGCAAGATAATATTGGCAATAATCGGCTAATTCCTTTTCCGGATAAAGTTTGAGGAAAGTCTGGAAGCCCTGAATAGCCAGTTCGATGTTGCCTTTAGTCATATCTCGATAAGCGTTGTTGAAAATTTCGGTGGGAGCCGGCTCAGCCGAGTTGGGAGTGGCGGCGCGGCTCTCTATTTTTTCCGAAATATTGGTCATTTTGCCCGTCAAAGATTCGACCTTGCCGATCAGCTGACTAGAGCGGTAGCTTGCATCGTCCAATTTACTGCTGATAATCGCCGCATCTTGCTTAAGGCTGGATAGTCGGGTGTTGATATCAGCTCGGGTTCGGTCATTGGCATCTTGTAATTCCGCAAGGGATTTTTCCAGTGAATCTAGCTCTATCAATATTTGATTGCATTGATCCGCAATAGTAGGAACCTGACTTAACAATTGTTTATTTTCTTCAGTAGTCTGTTTAACGGATTGAATCTGGTTGCGTAAAAAATATAAATCCTCTTGAATTTTCAAAAGATCTTTTTGAGTGGCGCAAGCCGTCAAGCTGATCACGAACAAACCATAAATGATTGGACGAATTGGTTTAAAGTTCATAGCTACCTTGGTTGAAAAAAGCGCCGAGAATTTATTTTGAGTCCGAAG
>JAGNGI010000094.1:0-3443 GCA_018002295.1 Fidelibacterota bacterium | reverse complement strand
ATTAAAAAAACGAGAAGTTTTTTCATTTTGGTTGCTCCTTTCTTTTTGTTAATTAGTGTTATACTCATACACCCTGAAATGATTTTCTAGTTAAATGGTTTCAAGCGCGGCGACCAGGCTGGACCGGTATTGCCACCGGTGAAAGTTAATTGGCGTAATAGTGATCCGTCGCGCAACATGCTATAGATTTCCCAGCGTCCACTCCGGTTGGAGGCGCAAACCAGATGGCTACCATTAGGCGACCAGGTAGGATTTTCGTAACTACCGGTATTATCAGTCAGGCAGATTAGATTTTCTCCGGTAACATCAATGAGATAGATTTGAAAACCGCGGGATTGATTAGAGACGAAAACAATTTGATCGCCTTTCGGTGACCATTTAGGTGAGGAATTATAGTTGTTCTCATAAGTCAGCCGACGGACATTGCCACCTTCGGCATCCATAATATAAATTTGGGGAGAACCGCTACGGTCCGAAGTGAATACGATTTCGCGACTGTTAGGTGACCACGACGGGGCTGTATCAATAGCCGGATTGCTGGTCAGGCGCTGGAGATTTTGACCGTTACGGTCAGCAGTGTAAATGTCGGCATTGCCCTCGTGAGTAAGGACAAAGGCAACTTTTTTACCGTTGGGAGAATACTCCGGCGAAGTAAATGTGCCGGCGCGCGCGATGAATCGTTCAATTTGCTGGTCTTTGAATATATAACGCGCCAGAATGGGACCGCCACCAAAAGCGTATGTAGTAAAAATTAATGATTCTCCATCGTTCGACCAGCATGGCAGTAAATTAATTGAACGATTTCGGGTCAGGAGAGTCGCGCGCTGGCCATCCCAATCCATAAGGGCTAACTCCTTCCCCCCTTTTTGTTCGGTAACATAAGCAATTTTAGTACAGGCATTGCCATATTCACCGCATAATTGGTACACGATTTCGTCCGAAACGGTATGGGCAAGAACTCGCAGGGCAAAGGGGTAAGAGCGCAAAGACTTGGTCATTAGTTTCCGACCGGTGACAGATTCGGTAAGCCCGAATACAAAATTGAAATAACTACTCTTGTGAGTAACATCACCGGTGATAATTACCTCTGAATTATCAAAGATTAAATCTCCGGCAGGGCTGATCAGCGGATCAACGACATTGATAAATCCCGAATAATTCAAATCGTCGATAATAATCTGGCGTAAATTAATAGCCAACTCTGGATTTTGATTAGTACCGAATTCAGCGATAGCGACGGTAATTTTGCGCGTCTCGTCCGATTGAATTTTAAGGAATACATCAGTTTGACCAATTCCGTTGACGGTCAAGAAGAATATTAGGCAAATCAATGATAGATTTTTTTTCATACCATGCTTATTTCAAAGTTTCAAATTCGATATGAACATTTAACTCTTTTCCGCCATATTCACCCGGTAAGGGTGGTAAAGTAGCCGTCTCGTAAAGCGCACGCAGAGCCGCCTGATCAAAGAGAAAATTACCGGAAGATTGTTCGATTCGTATATCGGAAATTTTTCCGGAACGGGTGATTTTAAAGGCAATCATAACTTGCTGACTGTAGGGAGAATCTGCTGAAGAATAGGGAGGCCGCCAATGTTCCTGAATCCGGTTGCGGATAATGTTAAGATAATAGATGAAATTGAAGTCGGGATCATCTACCCTTAAACCGGTTGCACCGGGAATACCGCCAGATGCGGGCTGAGATGTGGCTTCCGGTTCAATGGGTAACTCCGGTGAGATTGTGGACGAGGCAATCGTTTCTTCAGGTAACGGTTTGGTTTCTTGGGTCTTTCGTGGTTTTTCTGCAAGAACAGTAGCGGCTTTTTCCACTTTAGGTTTAGGAACTGGAACGGAAGTAGCTGGTTTTACCTGAACTGGAGTTTGAGTAATTTGAGCTACCGGCGGAGCAATATTGACCCAGCGTATGTTCTGATCCGGGATGGCCATAACGCGGGGGTGAGACCGACCAGCTAGTAAACTTACGACGGCAAAAAACGTCAAGTGTAAAATTAAGGATATGGCAAAAGTGTAATTCACTTCTTATCCTGTTCGGTTTCGACTATTAATCCCAATTCGGTCACGCCGCAAGCTTTTATCCGGTCAATCAGCTTGATAATTTTACCATATTCAATTTTCCGATCGGCACTTAGTAAAACCGGCTTCTTACCGACTTGTATCCAGCGTTTGGCTAAAGTTTTTTCAAATTCATTTTCCATTACCGGTTGCCCATCAATAAATATTTGCCCATCAAGACTATAATTAACCAGGATGCCTTCTTGGACAGTAGTAATTTCGCGTCTGGTAGCAGGCAAATCAACCTCTATACCACTATACATTAAGGGTGTCGTAATCATAAAAATGATTAAAACTGTTAAAGTGACATCAACTAAATTGGTAATGTTGATTTCGGCCAGCGGCTTATATCTGCGATCCACCATAAAAATTTTCCCGAATGATCTTTTGAATCATATCATTGGCGAGAATTTGTAATTGATTCTCGTATTTTCGGATTTTATCCACGATTAAGTTATAGGCAAAAAGTACCGGAATAGCGACTGCCAAACCCACAACGGTCGTAATTAATGCCTCAGCAATCCCGGGACCTATGGCTGTAATCGCCGCTGAGCCTTTTACTCCAATGCTCAAGAAAGCTTGCATGACTCCCCATACGGTACCGAATAATCCCAGAAACGGACTGGCGCTAACCGTAGAAGATAAAAATATCAATCTTTTTTCATAAGGTATAAGTTCGGTGCTAATTGCGGAATCCACCAGGGCTTTATAAAGCTCGAGCGACGATATGCGACTGGCATCGGTATCTATGTTCTCAGTAACCACGTTGCCTGGATTGAGCTCGGCATCTTTGCGGGCTTCAGCGTATATTTTTCGAAAAAGATTGAGAAGTAAACCGGACTTGAGATGCTGAGTTTCCCTTGCGACCGCGCTCCAGTCGGAATATGACCGATAAATAGCTATAAATTTTTTATTCTTTTTCCCGGTCCGAGTGAAGAGAATAATTTTCTCAATAATAATACCCCAGGCGATGATAGAAAGCCCAATCAAGATCAGAATAATTACCCATCCCATTATGCCGATATCATAAGTAGAAGAAAAAATGGTACTCATGTTTTTAATCCTGTTTTTACTGCTAAAATGACTGGTTCAATTGATTGTTCCATATAAACGATGATAATGAATCTGCATTATAATTAAAATTACGCACTAATAAGTTAAAATACTATGATTAGCACTTTCCGAAGAACTTGTGATTTAGCGTAAATATTTCTCGAGCCAGCTAAAAATTGTCTGATGCCAGAAACGGCTGTTTTGTGGCTGTAACACGAAATGTCCTTCATCGGGAAAAAGTACCAGCTTGGCAGGTATATTCAAGCGCCGCAAGGCAGTGAAAGCCATTATTCCCTGACTTGGATCTAAGCGATAAT
>JAGNGI010000093.1 GCA_018002295.1 Fidelibacterota bacterium | reverse complement strand
AGGCGTTTATGGAAGACCTAACGACGTTGGGAATCGAACCAGCTGAATATTATCCGCGCGCTACCGAACATATCAATGAGATGGTGGCATTGATTGAAACTTTGTTGAAAAAGGGTGTCGCTTATCGCTCTGAGGATGGTTCGATTTATTTCAAAGTTTCCGAATTTCCGCGCTATGGGCAGTTAGCCAATCTGAATGTTTCGGAAATGCGGCGTGGCGATCGAGTAGCCAATGATTCCTACGAGAAAGAAGAAATTCGTGATTTTGCACTCTGGAAAGCCTGGAAACCGGAAGACGGTGCAGTTTTCTGGGAAACGTCGCTCGGTAAGGGACGACCCGGCTGGCATATCGAATGTTCCGCGATGAGTATGAAATATCTTGGACGGCATTTCGATATTCATACCGGCGGCGTTGATAATATTTTTCCTCATCATGAAAATGAAATTGCCCAGAGCGAAGCCGCCACCGGCGAGAAATTCGTTAACTATTGGATGCATTGCGAATTTTTACTGGTAAATGATGAAAAAATGTCGAAGTCAATCGGCAATATTATTTACCTGCGGGACTTGGTCAATACCGGATATAATCCGACTGCTATTCGGCTGACCTTACTGGGTACTCATTATCGGCAGAAATTAAATTTTAGTTTCGAGAAACTCGAAGAGTCCGGCAAGATCATTACGCGCTTGCGCGATTTTAAGAAATCACTGGAAGGTGAGTTTCCGACGGGAAATGTTGGCACTAAGGAAATCGTCGAGAAATGTGAGACTGACTTTGAGACAGCGCTCGACGATGATCTGAATATCTCCAATGCCCTGGCGGCTGTTTTTAAGTTATTACACGAAATCAATTTATATCGTCAGGAAAATCCGCTGACCCAGGCGGATGTAGAATTAATTCGGCAATCTCTAAAACGAATTGATTCCGTTCTGAACATTCTGCCCGAACCGCTTGACATGCTTTCTGAAGAAGAGCGTAAATTAATTGATGCCAGAAATCAAGCCCGGCGGGAACGTAATTGGGCGGAAGCCGATCGCTTGCGAAACCTTCTCCTCGAGCGAGGCATTATTCTCGAAGACACGCCCAAGGGTACGACCTGGAAACGCAAAATCTGAGTTTTCAAAAGGCCAATAAATTCAAAAGAAACTAAACTCTAAATCCCGAGCGTCGGGTTGATTTCTTGTTGGTTATAAAAGTTTGGGAAATTTTTCTCCCGTATTATGCCGTAAATGTTCCGCCGGAAGAAAAACTAATGGAATCAATTTTAAAAATACCGAATATTTCTTAGTGTTCTTTGTGCCTTAGTGGTGAATAGCTAATAATCTTCAGCGAGAATTTCAGCGGTTGTGACGGTAGCCGTGCCGATTTTCCCGACGGCAATGCCGGATGCTAAATTAGCTACTTCAGCTGCTATTTTCCAATCATTAGTAACCATTAGAACGGCGGTGAAAACGGCGATAAAAGTATCACCGGCACCGCTGACATCGAAGACTTCGCGCGCCTTAGTGGGAATTAGAGCGGCTTTCTGGTCAGTATCGAGTACGAAAACCCCTTGTTCGCCCAGAGTAACGATCAAACCCTTCAGGTTAAGTTCATCAATCAATTGTCGAGCAAGCGGTTCAATTTTAGCGAGGGTCAATTCGGGATGGCGCACCGCCATACAAAATTCACGGAAATTGGGCTTGAGGGCGGTCGCGCCACGATATTTTTGATAGTTGAAACCCTTGGGATCGACCAGTACTGGTTTATCCTTGAATATTTCCAGAATGGAATGAATAAAGTCTTCCGTGACCAGACCTTTGGCGTAGTCGGAAAGAATTACGGCATCGAACCGATCGGCTAAAGCCGTAATGTTTTTGAGAAGTTGCTCGGTCTCTTTCTGGTCAACCGGCTCGACGGTTTCTTCGTCAATGCGGAGCAATTGTTGCTGTTGCGCGATGATTCGTGCTTTGCAAGATGTACGCCGTTCGGGCAATGTGGCGATAATTGAGTTAATTTTTTTCTGGTGACATAAAGTCTGTAAATCCCGCCCGGCTTGATCGGAAGCGCACACACCAGCTAAAGTTACCGGACATTCCAAAGCGCTCAAGTTGGCGGCGACGTTGCCGGCTCCGCCAAGGCGATTTTCTTTACGGCTGACAGTTATAATAGGCACGGGTGCTTCCGGTGAAATGCGTTCGACCTTACCCCAAATATATTGGTCAAGAATCAGGTCGCCAACTACCAGAATATGCAGGTTTTGGATTTCCTGGAAAATTTTATCCAGGTTGTTCAAATCGGTAGGTAGTGTTTTGAGCATATTTACTACTTTTTAATATGATAATATTCGAAATACCAATCGAGGAATAATTTGATGCCTTCTCGGATCTGCGTGCGCGGCACGAAGCCGAGTTTTTCCGTAGCGGTGGAGATGTCGGCATAGGTTTCCGGTACATCGCCGGGTTGAATCGGCTGAAAATTTATCTGAGCTTTTCGCCCCGAGTATTCTTCGATTAAATGAATGAAATCCATCAAGTTTTCACTGCGATGATTTCCGAGATTAAAAATTTCATACGGAAAAGGTTTGTCAATTGCCGACCTCAAACCAGCGACAATATCATCAATATAAGTAAAATCGCGCTTCATCTGACCAAAATTATAGACGTCAATCGGTTTACCCTCAAGAATATTTTTAGTGAAAATAAACAGCGCCATATCCGGTCGCCCAAAAGGACCGTAAACCGTAAAGAAACGCAAGCCGGTGCAAGGCAGTTGATAAAGATGAGCATAAACATGTGCGATTAATTCATTGGATTTTTTAGTGGCGGCGTAGAGCGAAATTGGGCGATCAACATTGTCTTGGACGGAGAATGGCAGGTGGCGGTTATTGCCGTAAACGCTGGAACTGGAAGCATAAATGAAATTCTTGACCTTAGCGCGCTTTGATAATTCGATGATGTTCAAAAAACCTTCCAGATTTGATTTCTGGTAAGCGAAAGGGTTAATCAGCGAGTAGCGTACCCCAGCTTGGGCGGCAAGATGGACCACTTTTTCGATCGTTTGATCGCTAAAGACTTTTTGAAGGGTGGCAAAATCGCACAGATCAGCACGATAAAATTTAAACTTGTCAAAGTCATTCAAAATATGCAGACGGGCTTCCTTCAATGACGGATCGTAATAATCATTGACATTATCATATCCGACGACTTCTATGCCCTCCTGCAGTAGCCGATGAGCTAAATGAAAACCGATAAATCCGGCACTTCCAGTTACGAGAATACTCACTTAATCACACCTAAAAATAAACGCAAAAGATTAAACCAATTATGTGAGAAATTCAAATGATTTGTTCATACAAAAAAAGTAGGAATGGGTGAGCGCTTGAACAAATTTGGTAACATGTGTCCCAAAACAGATGTCAAGTGAGCAGTAATTGTTATCGGGTGTGAATTTATGCTTTTTAATATAACGAGTTGATTTCTTGGAGATTGGGTGGTTTTCCGGAATTAAATACAGAAAATTCACCAATATTTCCCAAAAATTGCTTTAAAATAGGCCGAAGTTTTATTAAAATATTTCACATTAGATCGATTTAATAAACTACACTTTTATACTTTTAAGAGCAGCTTTTTACTTATGATTGAACTTTTAACATAAATATATTATAAGAGGTTTTGATGAACACAACCCAGCGTCAAAATACTCGCTTGGAATAAAAATCCCCAAAGATTCGCTGAAATGATGTAACTAATATAGGGCAAATCAGCTCTAATCAGCCGTGAAATTAAACTTTAAAAGAGGAGTTAATTTGTTATGAAAATTGTCAAAGTTTGTTTACTAACGCTTTTAGTGCTAGCGTCTTCGTTGCTTTTTGGGCAAGCCTATCAGGTTACCGCAATGAACGGATATGTCGTTGAAAAGCCTAAATTAGATGTAGTTGGGGATGAAGCAATGATTACGTTTGCAACCAATTTTAATTTCTACAGTTTCCCGCTAACAGGTCCCACGTCACCCATCGAAAATCCAGTTAAACCAGATATGAATGCTTGGGGACCAAACCATGTTGATATAGCCCATGCTAATGGACAGGTGTATATTGTGTACACTGATTACAAAAGGAATAACCAGAATGGCCTTTATGAAGTGCGATATATTACCAAAACTATTGGGAGTTCCGATTGGACAATTCCGATAGTATTAGATACGGTTTCAATTGGATATTCAATTATGATGACTTATACAAACCAGGATCTGCAAGTTGGAGCAAATGGAGCTTATTTATTCTGGAGAAATCAGCTCGATGATAATAGCATTTATTTCTCGAAATCGTACGGCTCCCTTTTTTCTCAAAAGAGGAAAGTACTCGGAGACTCTCTCTCATTGATAAAAGATTACTCGTTCACTGTGATACCAGTTGAGGGCACTGATCATCTCTTCATGATTTATGCGCAAGATTCGTCCCTCTTTTTTGTATCATCTTCAGATGAAGGAAGAACTTTTTCCGAGCCCACCAAGATTGACAGTCTCGAAGGATTCTGGAGTAATTTCTATGATCTTCAAATAGTTGGATTATTGAATGGTACTCTCTATGCAAGGGGGCAGTTTTGGCAATTTGTACAGCATTGGGATGAAACTGAACCGCCCGGGGAGGATGAACCACCGATGGATATGTATGGCACACGGCTGTATCGTTCAACGGATTTTGGTGCGCATTGGTCTATTGTTAATACGCTCCCCGAAGGTAACTCTCAGATTGCACTTACTCCCGGTGGAACGATCGTGCTGACGCAATATCCTGATGCTAATCTGTATGTTAAAACGAGTACCGATGCTATATCATGGTCAGATTCTGTTCGTATTAATCCAAATGAAAATACTGCTACTGGATGGTCTGACATTGGTTTTGATGTATGGATTATTGATGAAACAACGATGGCGGTTGCCTGGATTGATACTACAACAGGACACGATGAGATTTGGTACCGGACTCTTACGATTCCGACTCCACCACTTGTTTCAGTAGAAAAAAGTGGAATTAACACTCCTCAAGAAGCCATTCTCGTACAAAACTATCCCAATCCGTTTAACCCGGTTACTAAATTTTCCTATCAGCTACCGAGCGAATCTTTTGTTGAACTATCCATATTTGATATTAACGGTAGATTGGTAGATAAAATAGTAAATCAGTTTCAACCGGCTGGTTATTATTCAGTTCAATGGAATGCAGGAAATTATAGTACAGGCGTTTACTTGTACAAATTCCGAGCTGATAATTTTCAACAGGTTGGGAAGTGTTTATTATTGAAATAAATTTATAAAAATATGTAGTTATTGGCTACTACAACGAATATCGGAATTTGTTAAAGTAGAGAAGATTTTGCAGATTATCGAACTGAAATTGAAAAGTACGAAGACGAACTAGATTGTTCAGGCGTTAATAACAAGATTTCCCAAAATATTTTATGTCTGTCCACTATAAATGGAGTAGCGATAGGTTTTATGATCTTATTTTAGTAGTGGTTTTTCCGGTTATACCGTTCACAAATGTTTTGCTTACTATGCGGTGGAGTCTAATCTAAAACTATTAATTCCAAATTGGCTCGGAAGACTTTGAGTATAGTAGAGATTATTCACCCTCGAGAACTTTACTTTACAGTGAGTAACCTACCTACAAAAATTGGATTTTTAAATTGGTGAAAGTAATAGTCATAAATTTAAAATTAGGATTTTGATTGAATAAATATTTATTGATTTAATTAATAAATTGATTAAATTTCGAGGCTTTTTTGAAA
>JAGNGI010000023.1 GCA_018002295.1 Fidelibacterota bacterium | reverse complement strand
GTATTGATACTCTGCCGGCTCTGACGACCGTTGCCCAACGAATGGCAACCGGCCTTGATAGTTTTGCCTTACTGGCAATCCCGTTCTTTATCTTATCTGGCTTATTAATGAGTCGGGGTGGGATTGCGCGCCGCTTGATTGATTTTGCCAAGGTGTTGGTGGGACGCTGGCCGGGTGGGCTGGCTTATGTCAATATCTTGGCGGCGATGTTTTTTGGAGCGATTTCCGGTTCAGCGGCGGCGGCGGCGGCGGCAATTGGCGGTTTTATGACCCCACTGATGGAAAAAGAGGGCTACGACACCAATTATTCCGCATCGGTTAATATAACCTCAGCTACGACTGGATTATTGATTCCTCCCAGTAATATCCTGATCGTATATAGTCTTGCGAGTGGCGGGGTTTCCATTGCGGCTCTTTTTATCGCCGGTTATCTGCCGGGGATTCTGGTCGGCTTATTGCTAATGGTAGCGGCTGGTATTATTGCCGTGAAAAAAGGATATCGGGGAAGCGACGAGCGCTATACTTTCAAACAAGGTATTATGCGCTTTCTGGATGCTCTACCAAGCTTGATGCTGATTGTCATTGTCATCGGCGGAATTATTGCCGGGTTTTTTACCGCAACGGAAGGTTCGGCGATCGCAGTACTTTATACATTTATCCTGTCGGTTTTGATTTATCATGAAGTCAAATGGAAGGAGCTACCGCAGGTACTGCTGGAAACGGTCACGACGACGGCTATTGTTATGCTGTTGATTGGGGCTTCGATGGGTATGTCGTGGATTATGTCTTACGCCAATATTCCTCAGACTATCACCGCTTCGTTAATCGCCTTATCCAGCAGTAAAATCATCATTCTGCTGATAATCAACTTGATTCTGCTGTTTGTGGGAACATTTATGGATATGACGCCGGCGGTATTGATTTTTACACCAATATTCCTACCGATTGTAACCGCTTTGGGCATTCATCCGATTCACTTTGGAATAATCATGGTTCTGAACTTGTGCATTGGATTATGCACGCCACCGGTTGGGTCGGTTCTATTTATCGGCTGTGGGATTGCCAATACCACAATTCCCAAAATAGTGAAGTCAATTCTACCATTTTATGCGGCTATGATTTTAGCTTTGTTATTGGTGACATATTTTCCGCAGATTAGTCTCTTTTTACCACGTTTATTTGGATATTAATTTAAAAGGAGAATGCATTAATGAAAACCGATTTAAATGACAAAACCGTGGTCATCACCGGTGGGTCCGGCATTTTAGGACGTGTGATGGTTTCCGAGCTATTTAAAGCCGGAGCGAATGTAGCGGTACTCGATTTGCGTGAACCGCCGACAACTGCGCTTCCATCTTCACCGGGTAAAAGTGGTAATCGCCTACTATTTATCCTGACTGATGTTTTAAAGAAAGAAAGCCTACAAAATGCCGCCGCTAAAGTTAAGGCGGAGTTTGGCCGGGTTGATGTTTTAATAAACGGTGCCGGTGGCAACCGCCCGGACGCTACGACTTCGCCGGAATGTTCGTTTTTCGACTTGCCGGCTGAGGCTTTACGCTTTACGATGGATTTGAACCTACTCGGCACAATTTTAACTAGTCAAGTTTTCGGTAAAATTATGGCTGAACAAAAATTCGGCAATATTATCAATATCACCTCTATGAATGCTTTTCGCCCGCTGACCCGCATACCGGCTTATTCAGCCGCCAAAGCCGCCGTTAGCAATTTTACGCAATGGTTGGCGGTTCACATGGCGCAGGAATATTCCCCAAATATCCGAGTCAATGCAATTGCGCCGGGCTTTTTCCTCACCGACCAGAATCGCTTTTTGTTGACTGATAAGGAGACTGGTGAATTGACCGAACGTGGGCGTAAAATTATCGCCGCTACGCCATTGGGGCGCTTTGGTGAACCGGAAGAATTAATTGGGACGCTGATTTACTTGATTTCAGACAGTTCCAGATTCGTGACCGGTGTGATTATTCCAGTGGATGGCGGTTTTAATGCCTACAGCGGGGTTTGAATTATTTAATAACTAAAAATGAGAGGATT
Organism: Fidelibacterota bacterium; assembly: GCA_018002295.1. Taxonomy (GTDB): domain Bacteria; phylum Fidelibacterota; class UBA2242; order UBA2242; family UBA2242; genus JAGNGI01. Next base: position 25,931 of record JAGNGI010000023.1, on the reverse strand, counting down.
TGTAATATGAACTGTGGACTAAATCTTAAACCGACTGGCAGTCTTGACCTGCTTTCACTCGGGGCGTTGGTGCATCGGTTGGATCCGGGCACGGTGCCGTTCCGCAAAGCTACCGAATGCAAAATTCACGTCAGCGGTGGTGAATATAATGTGGCGGCTAACCTAGCAGATTGCTTTCGGCTGAATACCGGCATTGCGACCGCTATGGCTGATTATCCGATCGGCGATTTGATTGCTGAGCGCGTGCGGGCGATGGGGGTCAAGCCCTTTTACAAACATTTTGCCCATAATGGAGTGAACGGTCCTAATATGGCAATCGTTTACAGTGATCGCGGCTACGGCGTACGCGCGCCGGTAGTTTTCTACAATCGTTCGAACGAAGCCGCCGCTTTGTTAAAACCAGGTGATTTTGACTGGAAGGCGATTTTCGCCGAAGGTGTTCGCTGGTTCCACAGCGGTGGTATTTTTGCGGCACTTTCGGAAACTACCGGGCAGGTAATCATCGAGGCTATGAAAGCCGCTAAGGCGGCTGGTGCAGTCACCAGCTTCGACCTAAATTTTCGCGCCAAACTCTGGAATTTGTGGGGCGGTGAAAAGAAAGCGGTGGAGGTCATTAATGAAATTGTCAAGTATGTGGATGTGCTGGTCGGCAACGAAGAGGATTTACAGAAAGGTCTGGGGATTCCCGGCCCGGAAATAACTGCCAAGTCAAAGCTCGATCCATCAGCTTTTATTGCTATGATTAGCGATGTGGTCAAAAAATATCCCCAGATTAAGGTTGTGGCAACTACCCTGCGGGAAGTTCATTCGACTAATCGCCACAGCTGGAGCGCGGTTGCCTGGATCAATGGCGCAACTTACCAGGCACCGACGGCTGAATTGGATGTTTATGATCGAGTCGGCGGCGGCGACGGCTTTGCGTCCGGCTTTTTCTATGGTTTATTGAAGAATGTTCCGCCCGAAGAAGCCGTCAAACTCGGCTGGGCACACGGAGCTCTCGTAACGACTTATCCGGGCGATACGACAATGGCAACTTTAGCCGAAGTAGAAAATTTTATTAAAGGCGGCTCAGCCCGCATCCAGCGCTAAACTGTTTTAGGACAATCTGTAATGTTGTATTTTGCAAAATGCTCAGCTGATTACGGACTGACGGAAGCCGAGATTCGGGACGGCTTTTTTTCAGCTCTGGCGAAATTGGGAGCGCGCCGTAAAGTGATAGCCGTTCCGCCGGATTTTACCCGTTTCCATTCTCAAGCCGGTCAACTGACGCGTTTAGCATTTCAATATTATGGAAAGAATCTACAGGCGATTTTGCCGGCGCTCGGCACACATTTTCCGATGACCGAAGCGGAAATCGAGGCGATGTTCGGTGATTTGCCGCGCCACCTCTTCCGCATTCATCACTGGAAAGAAGACCTATTTACCCTCGGCGTGGTGCCCGGTGAATTCGTATTCGAAGTCTCCGAAGGAAAACTGGATTATGAATGGCCAGCGCAGGTTAATAAACTATTAGTCGAGGGCGGCTTCGATTTGATTTTATCCATTGGACAGGTTGTGCCACATGAAGTGATTGGTATGGCAAATTATAACAAGAACATTTTCGTTGGAACCGGCGGCCATGAAAGTATAAATAAGAGCCATTTTTTAGGTGCGGTTTACGGAATGGAACGCATTATGGGACGCGCCGATACGCCGGTGCGCCGCGTGCTGAACTATGCTTCGGATAATTTTGCCCGGCAAATGCCAATCGTCTATGTCTTGACGGTAATTGGAAAAAATAGCAACGGGCAGATGGCGATGAAAGGCTTATTTATCGGCGACGACTACGAGTGTTTCCGGCTGGCGAGCGAACTGTCGCTGACTATTAACTTCGATCTGCTGGATAAACCGCTCAAGAAAGTCGTCGTTTATCTCGATCCGCAGGAATTTAAGAGCACCTGGCTCGGTAATAAAAGCATTTATCGGACTCGTATGGCGATTGCCGATGATGGTGAATTAATCGTGCTGGCGCCCGGTTTACGTGAATTTGGTGAGGATCCGGAAATTGATCGACTGATTCGTAAATACGGCTACCGCACCACGCCGGAAGTTATGCAATTCGTAAAGGAAAATAGTGACTTACAGAATAATCTCAGTGCGGCCGCCCATCTGATTCACGGTTCGTCGGAAAACCGCTTTACGGTAATATATTGCCCCGGTTATATTAGTCGGGAAGAAATCGAAAGCGTCAATTTCCGATATGGCGAATTGGCGCCAATGTTGGCACGTTATGATCCAGCGAAAATGCAGGATGGTTTCAACATTCTACCGGACGGCGAAGAGGTATTTTACATTTCGAATCCGGCGCTTGGGCTCTGGGCTACCAAGGAAAGATTTAATAATTAAATTATAATATCAGGAGGATTTAAAAAATGAATAAAGCAGACATAGGTTTAATTGGATTAGCCGTTATGGGCGAGAATTTGGTGCTGAATATGGAGCGGCATGGTTTCACGGTGGCGGTTTTCAATCGCACCGTCGAAAAAGTGGACAAATTTCTGGCCGGGCGTGGCAAGGGCAAAAATATTATCGGCACTCACTCGATTCCGGAATTTATTGCCTCGTTAAAAAAACCACGCAAGATTATGCTGATGGTAAAAGCTGGCCAACCAGTGGATGATTTTATCGAATTACTAATCCCGCATTTAGAAAAAGGCGATATAATTATTGACGGCGGCAATTCGCATTTTCCGGATACGATTCGCCGCACAAAATATCTGGAGGAGAAGGGTTTTCTGTATATTGGTACCGGAGTTTCCGGCGGAGAAGAAGGCGCGCTAAATGGTCCGTCAATTATGCCGGGTGGTTCACCGGAGGCTTGGCCGCACGTCAAGCCGATTTTTCAAGCGATTGCGGCTAAAGTCGAGGACGGCACACCGTGTTGCGACTGGGTTGGTGAAAACGGCGCTGGTCATTTTGTCAAAATGGTTCACAACGGCATCGAATATGGTGATATGCAATTGATTTGCGAAGCTTACCAAATTATGAAAGACCTGCTCGGCTTGAGTTACCCCGAAATGCATCAGGTTTTCGCCGATTGGAATGAGGGTGATCTAAAAAGCTACCTGATTGAAATTACCCGCGATATTCTGGCTTATAAAGATGAAGACGGACAGCCTCTGGTCGAGAAAATTCTGGATACCGCCGGTCAAAAAGGTACTGGCAAATGGACGGTGGTGGCTTCACTGGATGCTGGCGCACCGCTAACGATGATCGGCGAAGCCGTCTATGCTCGGATGCTTTCGGCGATGAAAGATGAGCGCGTCGCGGCTTCTAAAGTTTTGAAAGGACCGCAACCGGAATTCAAAGGAGACAAGCAACAATTCATCGCCGACCTCGGTCAAGCCTTGTATGCGGCTAAAATCGTTTCCTATGCCCAAGGCTACGTTCTGATGCGTATGGCGGCTAAGGACTTCGGCTGGCATTTGAATTACGGCGGCATCGCCTTAATGTGGCGCGGCGGCTGTATTATTCGCTCCATATTTCTGGGAAAAATCAAAGAGGCATTCGATCAAAATCCCAGCCTGAGTAACCTACTCCTCGACCCATTTTTCAAGGAAAAAATCGAATCGTCGCAAAACGCATGGCGTCGGGTAATTGCTACCGCCGTTACTAATGGCATCTGGGTTCCAGCGCTGGCTTCCGCTTTGAATTACTTCGATGGATTCCGTAACAGTCGCCTGCCGGCTAATCTTCTGCAAGCTCAGCGTGATTATTTCGGCGCACATACTTACGAGCGGATTGACAAGCCGCGTGGAGAATTCTTTCATACTAACTGGACCGGACGTGGTGGAGAGACATCTTCCACGACTTATACGGTCTGATTCATTTCCACGAAGGAGACAGAACGATGACGCTGGCAGATTCGCTAAAATTTGAGAAAAAGCACGACTTTCTGGTCGCGATAGATTCGGACGGCTGTGCTTTCGATACGATGGAAATCAAACACAAGGAATGCTTTATTCCCAATATTATCTATTATTGGAACTTACAAGCCGTTTCAAAATATGCCCGCGCCGCGGCTGAATTCGTCAATCTCTATTCCAAATGGCGGGGGATCAACCGCTTTCCGGCTTTGACGATGACTTTTGACTTATTAATTGATTGGCAGGAAGTACAACGGCGAGGCGTAACCATCCCCAGAGCTCAGTCCTTGCGAGATTGGATTGCCCGCGAAACCAAACTCGGCAATCCGGCTCTCCAAGCCGAAGTCGAACGGAGCGGCGATGCGGTTTTGCAACAATCTCTGGCTTGGAGCGAAGCCGTCAATGCCGATATCGCTCGAATGGTTCACGATGTACCGCCGTTTCCTTATGTAAGAGAGTCATTACAGCGTCTTGCCGAAGTAGCTGATGTAATGGTTTGCTCAGCGACACCCACGGAAGCTCTGCGGCGCGAATGGGAGGAACATAACATTGCGCGCTATGTTCGGGCGATTGCCGGGCAGGAAGTTGGCAGTAAAAAGGAGCAGATCGAGCAGGCGGCAAGCGCAAGATATGAACCCCAGAAAATTCTAATGATTGGCGACGCTCTCGGCGATCTCAAAGCCGCCCGCGCTAATTCAGCTCGTTTTTTCCCAATAAATCCGGGACACGAGGAAGATTCCTGGGAGAATTTTTTTAAAAAATACCTGGATGATTTCATCAACGGACAATATTCAGAAGAAAAGGAAGGTTCTCTGATTAGTGAATTTGAGTCGTTTCTACCGGCGTCTCCGCCGTGGAAGAAATAAATTTCAAGACAATTAAAGAGGAGTATATGGAAAACAAAAATGTTTTAGATTTATTCAAACTGGACGGTAAAGTCGCGCTGGTCACCGGCGCCGCGCGGGGACTTGGGCAGGCGATTGCCACGGCTCTGGCTTCAGCTGGAGCCGACGTCAGCTTGATAGACGTTTTACCAACCGAAGAAACTCACGAAACTATTGTTGGCTATGGTCGCCGAGCGCTCAGCCTTACCGCTAATTTGATGGAAAAAGCCAATATTGAGCCAGTAGTTGACGCCACAATGGAAAAATTCAGCCGGATTGATATTCTGGTCAATAATGCCGGGATTATTCGGCGTGCACCGCTGACGGAATTTTCCGAAAAAGACTGGTACGATGTCATTAACCTTAATCAGAATACGGTCTTTTTCCTCAGTCAGATGGTGGCTAAATTGATGATTGCGCGAGGAGAAGGCGGTAAGATCATCAATATCGCTTCGCTGTTGTCGTTTCAGGGTGGGATTCTGGTACCATCCTATACGGCTTCGAAGAGCGCCGTTATGGGATTGACCCGCGCAATGGCCAATGAACTCGCGCCGCATCATATCAATGTCAATGCCATCGCACCCGGTTATATGGCGACCGATAACACCGCGCCTCTGCGTGCTAATCCGGCGAGAGCAGAATCCATTCTCGAGCGTATTCCTATCGGGCGCTGGGGCGAACCGGCTGACTTACAAGGCGTGGCGGTTTTCTTAGCCTCGTCAGCATCCGATTATATGACCGGCTATACCGTGGCAGTTGACGGCGGCTGGCTAGCAAGATAAGTTTGAATATATTAGTGCACACTAACAGCGTTGAGGCATTTTAAAACTGATTACTCTCACGGGGTTGATGTTGTGTCAGATAATTTCTCTATTATCGCATAAAGATCATCTTTTCAGTCGCATTGAATCCAGAAGTTGTTTTCAGGGAATAGAGATATATCCCACTGGGCACTAATTGACCATAGCTATCTCTGCCATCCCAGATGACTTTTTGTATTCCAGCTGGCTGTCTCTCATCAACCAATCTTATTACTTCACGTCCCAGAATATCATAAATTGTCAACATCACTTGTGATTCTTGCGGCAAGTCATAAGCAATCGTAGTCAAAGGATTAAAGGGATTGGGGTAATTATTCAGCAAGCGGTACTCTGAAGGTAAAACTGCAATATCGGCTTCATCAGCAATCGGAGGAGCGCTTTTCTTGATTAATTTCAACTTTTCCGATTCACCCATAGTCTCATATACTATTAGATTCAAATCATCGTCGGGATATTTCTCGATAAACTCTTCGAAATAGGCTTGACCTTGAACGCGATTATCAAGCGCTACATAATGCAGGTAGCCAAGATTGAACAAAGCATTTTTCTGGATAGCTTCATTATCAGCAAACTCATTTTTCATGATGAGATAATTGTCAATGGCTTCCTGAAATTTTCCGGCTTGCATCAGTACATAATTCTCCAGTTCTAGGGTCTTGGCATAGAGTTCATCCTTCCTGGATAGGTTTTGGCGAACATCATTGTTCAAATATTCAATAAAACCATTTTTGCCTGACAACTCATAACACTCGGCAATGCAGGAGAGAATATACTTCTGTTTGCTCTTATCAGTCTCATTATTTAACCTTCTAACGTATATAGCGATGGCATCTTCATATTTTTCATCGAAGAGGTAATCCAGGGCTTCAATTAATTCGGAATCCAAAAAGTTACTGCTGGCTGAGCCTATTGGTGGATTTGAGCCGGGCTCATTTAAATCATATGCTACGGTTTTGGCTAATCCGCCCACTAACGGATCATATGTCAGTGCCGGAATGTAATCAATCGTACCGCCCATAAAGGTGTAAAAATCACCGGCATAATAATAATTCGGATAGGTCGGCGGATAACGGTTCCACCAGTTATACTCGGCCATGACATAACTGTCATAAGTCACTGAAACTTCATAACCAGTGTTATCATGAATGCTGTTATAACCTGCGAGATCTGGGGCACCGATTCTTACATCACTTTCTAAACCGCAGGTTACCCCGGTATAATTTTGAGTTATCAGATTATATCCGGGATGACGACGACGGTCACCAAAAAGAGCTGGACTATTGATAATACAATATACCCCAGCCTGACCATTATTACTGATAACCCGTTGTGTGAAATAAAAACCTAAAAAAAGATGAGCATTAGCTTAAAAATCCTTAAATTATTGTATTATAAATAAATAATAAACAAGGAGATAAACTAATGCACAATCTTAAATCAAACTTCGATCGCATCAAACCAATTGTCAAGGATTCACTTGCTAATTTCATCGATTCTAATGAAAATATCAATAAAATTGGTGCGAAACCTAAATTCAGTGATGTTGACCTTATCGCATTATCGCTGGTCGCGGAAAGCCTTTCCATCAATAGTGAGAATCTCCTGTTTGCTAAACTGCGATCTGAATATCAAGAGGACTTTCCATTGCTGATCGACCGTTCCCAATTTAATCGGCGCCGGAAACATCTCGCTAAATTCATTAATATTGTTCGAGAAACCCTAGTTCAAAAACTATTACCGGCTGAAGACACCTTTATCCTCGATTCAATGCCAGTTGAAATCTGCAAATTCACTCGTGCAAAGCGGATTAAAATCTGCAAAGAATCTATTGAAACAGCACCAGAATACGGTTATTGCGCGGCTCAAAACTCCCATTATTTCGGGTATAAATTCCATAGGGTTTGCAGCCTTAATGGGGTCATAACTAGTTTTGATCTCTCCAAAGCCAACCATGCGCTCCAATCAGAAGAATTATCGAAGACAACCGGCATTGTTTCGAAAAGTTCGTAAATGGATTGAAACCTTGTTTTCGCAGTTGGTAGATCAATTCGTGATTCGTGTAAATTATGCCAAAACCTTTGTTGGCTTGGCTACCAGGATTTTGTCGAAAGTGACTGCCTTCACTTTGCTACAGTTCCTGAATTCTATCAATAATAAACCCCTAAATCATATTAAACATGCCCTCGCTTAATTCCACACAACGGGTTTATAGAGAATACATAAGTATAATTTGTTCTGTCTATATTTTATCAATGTAATATTAAAGGGTTCCAGTTATAGTATGTACAACTATCGATAAATTTGATTTCACCGGTAGCGGCTTCGATGGTATACAAATCCCTGTGTAAGATTACATAATAGTCACCATTTATAAATAGTGTTCCATACGCAATGTATTTACCATCTGGTGAAAACTTCGGATCTTCCCAGCTAAAACTGAATATACCTCCAGGTTTATCATTAATACCAATCCTTAAAAGCCGGTGAGATATTCCGTTCTCCAAAATAGATAAATATTGATCATAAGTTGAATCTACAGATCCCTCTTTTCCTTCCATGAAACAGATTTTTAAGAAATCCGGTGACCACTTTGCCCTCGGATAACAATATTCTTCATTCCCCAATAAAACCACCTGAATTTCCTTTGTTTTCAGGTTACAAGATTTAATCATATTAATTCCATTAGAATCCCTACAACAAAATAAAAAAACCTCATCTCTGGGATTAAAATCCTGAATCAAATGAGTTCCTACCTGTTCTCCCTGATTATTTAAATCAACAACCAGTTCATTATATGAATTATCGATATTACTTTTATATATCTTACCATTTTTTTCATATATAAAAGTATAACTGTCCGATAGGAAATAATCCGGGAAATAGTCAATTTTACGGTCATTAGTGCCATCAATATTAATTATATGACATTCTTCAGGATAAGAGATAATATGATATTTATAGATTAATTTCTTACTGTCAGGAGTCCAATAAGGAACAGTTGCAGAATAAATGCTTGAAGAAATAAATTCTATACATGTATCATTAAAGGTATCGTAGAGGTATAGATAATTTTTTAAATGATCAAAAGCAATATACCTACCATCAGGTGACCATGTGGGATTATAATCGACGCCACTCACTTTATCTGTGATGTTATAGTAACCTGTACCTTTATTATTATTCAGGCAAATATCCCATTCTTTATTATAACAGAACGCAAATTGCATGATAAATAATTCGACCTGAAAATTGATGATAGTATCCGATGCAAAATGACAATCATTAAATTGGGTAGAAGAGATTCTAGGCTTTGTCTCAGCTTTATTATTTATCACAACATTATAGGATACTGTTGAAACTGCTTCATCAATCTTCTTTTGGAAGAAATAAGTATTAAAACGTGCGGCATTAAATGATGAAAATGCACCAAATTGGTCATATATACCAAAAACCATCTTACCTACCCTAATTTCATTGCCTGCCTGAAGTTTGTAGATATAAACTCCGGTAGATACCTTTTGGCCAAGTTCATTCTTACCATCCCATATAACACTATATACTCCGGGTGATTTGTTATCTGAGATAAACTTCCGGACTTCCCTCCCCAGAAGGTCGTAGATAGTAATTTCTACATCGGATTTGATATTGAGTTTATACTGGATAGAAGTTGATGCTGAAAAAGGATTTGGGTAATTCTGAGCCAATTCAATGTTGGCAGGCAGATTATAATCTAAATGATCAATACCGGTTTCCACTTTCAATCGGTAGTATCCGGAGTCATCGGTGATGGCAGAATATTTTTGGGTAGTGTCGTCCTGATTAATGAAAGTCACTGAAGCATATTTAACAGGCAAGAGATTGGTAGTTATTACTGAGCCCTCGACAGTTATAGGTTGCGTAAAGGAGATTTTAAAGGTTAAAATAATTAAATAGAAACAGGTTACTATAAACCGAGATAGCCAGTCTTTTCGTGATTTTTGCAGACTTCGCGCGATAGTCACGTATTCGATTTCGGTCACATCACTCTGTTCCCAAACTTCACTTCTATCGGTTCTCATGGCTTACTTTCCAATATAACCTATCGCAACATTCTCATTCCCTACAATATTCGGACTATCTAATGGGAGTACCTCTTAGGTAAACGTTTTCTAAACACCTGTAAAAAGTCTTGAAATTTAATTCCCTTATATATGACTCCCTGTCATTTTAAACACTTCTTAATTCTAAATTTAAATTACTAAGCAATAAGTTATCCGTCAAGTCCTTATTCATAAAACAACTCAATGCTCCCCGTACGTACTGCTTGTTTTGTAAGAACCGAATAAATATTATAAATTTGGGTCGCTTTTTGCCACCCTAGCTCAGCTGGTAGAGCAGACGATTCGTAATCGTCAGGTCAACGGTTCGATTCCGTTGGGTGGCTCAAAAAAATTCTCCACTACTTGATAATTTTCTTAGCGGCTAATTTTAGATAGAATTCCATTACTGCCGGCGGCTGCGGCTATAGCACAACCTCAGACTTTAAATATCAGTTCAATTTGTTATAAAGTTTAGACGACTAGGTGAATTAATTCTGGAAGAATGGTATAATGGCAGGGCGGAAAGCCGACAATTTCACCATCGGCTTCAATGGGAATATGTTGACCGGGGGCGTCAAAACTCAGATGTTGTACCCGACGATACTTGGCTTGCGATGTTTTCAAAATATTACCAGAATAAAGTAAAGGAATCATCCGAAAAGTATGAACGGCATCCATTGCGGCAATCGTAGCAACGTGTAAGAAATGATCATTATAACTAGTTGGCACACCGTAGTTCATACCGCCGCCGAAATAGGGCGATTTGAAAACAGTGATGTTTTTGATTTTTTGGGTGGTAAATGGCTGATTTTCATAGGAGATGCGGCTGTCTATATTTTCGAATTGGATAATGGTCTTAATCCCGGCACTGACCGCCGCCAGATCAATATTAATTCTCTTCAGCAAATTCATCGTTGGGCGTTTCTGGTTGAATTTTTCAATGGAACGACTTATTACTCCAATGCTAGAATTAGCCAAAAAATAGCGCACAACCTTTTCAGCCCGTGCGTTCAGACATTCAAGTTTGCCCACATCAACCGAATAATCCTTGCCATCGGCGATCCGTTGTAGAAGTGTTTGGGGATTGGGAAACATTTTAGCCACATCGCAACTACTGCCAGCCGTGAGATAAACCAAACGCAAGTCGGGATTCACCGGACGGTCTTTTACAATTATGCCGTTGAGAGCTTCGTTCAAAGTGCCGTCGCCGCCGAAAACGATGATCCGGTCGGCTCCTTTGGCAAGACGTTCGCGGGCTAAAACCGTCGCATGCCCGTGATATTCCGTGATATGAAAATCTATACTGAACCCAGCCTGGGTTGCGATTTTCAAGAAATCCAGCCAGCGCCGACGGGCTTTCCCACCGCAGGCTTGCAGGTTACAAATGATGGAAATGCTTTTTTTCTTTTTCAATGTAATGACAGATCCTCCCAGATTTGACCTTGACGCAGTCCGGAAATTAGCAAGCGGGTTTCGTCGTCTTTTTTATCCGAGGCGATGTAGCAATTCAGATGAATTTTCAGATGCGGTAATCCGGATAACAAAGCCGCGAGAGGTGAATTTTGTTGAAAACCGATCCGAAAGAGGCGGTACTTACGCTTTTTTTCATTAAATAAATATCGGATTAAATCGCGTGCGGCTGAGGTATGTTCTTTCTCGTAAACGATATGCCGGATCTGTAGTTCATTTAACGGTTCACCCGCCTGCGGAAATATTTTTAAAGGTTTCGATAAGCCAGCTAGCGTTTTTAGCCAGCCATCATATTTTTCGACAATTGTTCTCTTGAAACTGGATTGATCCCACCAAGTCAGTGCCGCAACCGGGCGACCATCTTTTGTGGCAATCAGTATGTTTTCCGAACTAAAATTCGGCTGGTTCAATAAAGCAGAAAGGCGTTTCGGTGTCCATTCGAATGTCAAAGAGTAATTTCGAAAAAAATCAGTGAACAATCGTGTCAGATGATCGAGGTCGCTTTCACGGAACGATCGAATTTGGTAGCCACCAGTAACTTGCGGTCGAAAAAGTGGAAAAATGTAATTGATTACCAACCGATTAATTGGGTGAAAAGGCGGCATACCGACCCGACCAGCTAAAATGGGTGCCATCGCCTCATTGTCAGTCATCGTAATTACTATAGCCATTTCGACGGGAACCGCCCGTAAATAATTGGCTACGGCATTCATCAAGCGGAAGCTGGTCAAGCCTTTACGAGCGGCGGCGGCAACTTTTATTCCGCCGATATAACCAATGCGAGTCGGTTGTCCGGTAAGCAAAACCTCGCGCAAACAACAACCGATCGCACCTACGATAAATCCATCCTGTTCAGCTACAAATACTCGGGCGTCGTCGCCTTGTAAATTTGCCAGTAGAAAATAGTCCGGCGCTCGGTCAACATTGATGATTAGGTGACTTTCCATCGGTGACTCGCGCGCAAGCGCGAGCAAGCTTTGATTGTCTTCATTAGTTGCTAGGCGTATCTTCATTCAGGCTTGAATTAACGAAAGATTTTATTGAAAATCAAATTCAGTTTTTCTATTCGCCGATTGATTTTGGAATCAAGCTGGAAATGTTTAAAATTTCACCTTAAAAAAGGAGAAACTGGTAAATGATGGCACCAACAAATACCCCACTCGGCTCGGCGCTTTTCATAGTTCTGCTGGTAGTCACACTAGGCTGGTTCGCCTGGCTAATGTATCGGAGAATTGCCGTAATTGCGGCTGGCCAGCCCCAAAATCGCTTTGACCATATCGGACGACGAATCGGCGCTTTTTTCACACAAGGAATTGCTCAAACGAAAATCCGTGATCGGCGTTTCTGGTCGGCTGGCTATATGCACACTTTCATTTTTTGGGGCTTTCTGGTGGTTTCAATCAATACGATTCAAATGATTGGGCAGGGATTCAATCCCAATTTCGTCCTGCCGGGTTTTCATACTGGACAGACTCTCGGACAGATTTACCTCTGGCTCAAAGATATTTTCGAAGTTTTAGTTCTGCTCAGCGTGATTTATGCCCTTATTCAGCGCCTGATCATCCGCCCAAAACGCCTGACATTATCCGCTTCAGCGAATCTGATTTTGATAATGATTGCGATTTTGATGGTTACAGACCTTTTAATGACCGGGTTGACCGTCGCGTTTGAAGCGGATGCCGATCGGACGGTCGTCGGGGTAGCCTTTGCCCGTATTTTCCGCAATACCAGTCCGGAGTTCGCCGTAAAATTTTTTCATCTTAATTGGTGGTTGCATCTTCTAACTCTGTTATCCTTTTTCCCATTTCTGCCGCTTTCCAAGCACTTTCATATTATAACGTCCTTGCCAGCGGTTTTTTTCAAACGGCTTGACAGTGGATATGTGCACTTTTTGGATGTAGAAAACGGCGAGCGCTTCGGGGCGTCCCGCATTGAACATCTCGGCTGGAAAGATTTGCTGGATGTTTTTACCTGTACGGAATGCGGTCGCTGTCAGACGGTTTGCCCGGCGTTCGAATCCGGCAAGCCACTGAGTCCGAAGGAATTCAACATTGCTTTGCGGCATCATCTTATCAAGTACACGACTGATATTATTAAAGATAAAAGACAAAAATCTCAATCGCCACGCGCTGAAAAATTAGTGGGCGACACCATCAGAGAGGAAACGCTTTGGGCTTGTACCACCTGCCGGGCTTGTGAAGAAGTCTGTCCACTGAGCATCGAGTTCATTGATCGGATTGTCGAAATGCGCCGTCACCTAGTACTGGAAGAAAGCCGTTTCCCGGAAGCGGCAGAATTGGCATTCCGTAATTTGGAAAGCTACGGTAATCCCTGGGGCGCCTCTGATCGCGAAAAGTGGACAGAAGGTCTGGCAATTCCGCGGGCAGAGGAAAAAGCCGACTTTGAATATCTATTTTGGGTTGGATGCGCCGGAGCTTTCGATGAACACGCCCAAAAAACTTCCCGAGCAATGATAAAATTGCTGAACGTCGCTCAGGTTAATTATGCCATTCTGGGCAATGCCGAAACTTGTACCGGTGACGCCGCCCGCCGACTTGGTAACGAATACCTTTTCCAGACTTTAGCCAATCAAAACATCGAGACTTTCCACAATCTCGGCGTCCAAAAAATTATCACCCAATGCGCCCATTGCTACAATACTCTGAAAAATGAATATCCCCAGCTAGGTGGCAAATTCGAGGTTATCAGTCATGTCGAAATGATTGCCAGTCTATTAGCGGAGGGACGTTTGAAAATCAATCAGCCGATAAAAGGCAAATTGACCTATCACGACGCCTGCTACCTCGGACGGCATAATGGAATTTATGATGCGCCGCGCCAGATAATCGCGGCATTACAAGCTGATTTTCAAGAAGCGACCCGACACAGAGAAAATGCCCTATGTTGCGGCGCCGGCGGTGGACGGATGTGGCTGGAAGAAGCCCCAGCTCAGCGCGTCAATACCCTGCGGGCAAAGGAACTCACCACATTGAATCCGGATATTATTGCCACCGCCTGTCCGTTCTGCACAACTATGCTTTATGACGGATTAAAGGAACAAAATTCGAGCGTAAAATGCCTCGATCTGGCGGTGCTGGTCGCCAGTCAATTAGCTGAATAACCGGTGAATTTCGATTTGAAATTAAAGATTCTTAAATCTGGAATTTTAATTAAAAAGTGATTCCCTTTCCGCTGGATGAACGCTATTATCGTTATGGTCGCTACCTACGCGAGCGCTTTCAGACACGGGTTTATCGGATTACGCTCGATGCTGGTTTTACGTGCCCAACCCGTGACGGCACCAAAGGTACAGCCGGCTGTCTATATTGCAATAACGAAAGCTTCGCCCCAAAGCGTACTGAAGAATTGCCGTCGCTTAGCGATCAAATCCAAAAAGGCATAGCGTCGGCTCGCCGTTTTCACCAAGCCGATAAATTTCTGGCTTACTTTCAACCATTTACCAATACTTATGCGCCGGTGGAAAAGCTGGAAAGACTTTACCGCGAGGTTTTAGCTTTTCCCGAAATTGTCGGGCTTTGCATTGGCACACGCCCGGATTGCGTTTCGGAGGAAATATTACAACTACTCGAACACCTGAATCACGAAACTTACATTTCCATTGAGTTCGGTATTGAATCCGTCTATGATAAAACGCTGGATTGGGCGCAGCGCGGACACGATTTTGCTCAAACTCGCTGGGCGATTCAGGCGGCGAAAGCCCACGGTCTCCACGTTGCTGGACACCTAATTCTCGGATTTCCGACTGAAACGCGCGCTGAGATTTTAGCTACTCCCGGCGTCTTGAACGATCTTGGTATTGATGCGCTCAAGATTCACCACCTGCACGTTGTCAAAAACACGCCGCTGGCTAAATTCTACGCCGAAAATCCCTTCTCACTTTTTACCGAAAAAGAATGGATAACGCTTGTCGTTGATTTCCTGGAGCGCTTACATCCGGAAATCGTCATCCAGCGTTTGTGCGGCGATGCCAAACCCGGCACGCTGATTGCCCCGCAGTGGAATCTCACCAAAAATGAGATATTAGCTGGGATCCGGGATGAATTGGCTCGCCGCGGCACTTATCAAGGATTTTTTGTCGAATAGAACTCGTTGAAAAATGATCGCAAATACCAATCATAAAAAGCGCTTGATTACTGCTCACAAATAAGGCAAATTACAAGGGTGAAAAAGGTGAATTAAAAGTGGGTGAAATGGCTTTATCAATTGTTAATGAAAGGTTATGAAAGTTTTGGGAAATTATTCCTTCTATGAATTACCAGCCTGTATAGAAACTCTATTTGATAAAAACGTAACTCTCTTACCATCTGTTACAGAATTATTTGAACTCGAGTTGGCTTTTCTCGAATACAAAAGCCTTCCAAAAGACCAAATTATTGAACGTTCGGCCTATATTCAATCAATTGATGGCAAATTCACAACGCATTATTTAATGTATAACCAAACCTGTGAGGGGCTAATCGAAAATCGATCCAATGTCACCAAAAATTATTTTGAAAACGGTACTTTCTCTACTGGTTATGCTACCCATGGACTATTTCCCTATCGCGGAAAATTTCATCCTCAGTTAATCAAGGCTCTTCTTAACATAATTGGAGTAGAAAAAGGCCAGACAATTTTAGAGCCAATGTGCGGAAGTGGTACAGCTAATATCGAAGCCGCATTGATGGGCATTAATTCGTATGCCGTTGATATAAGCCCTTTTTGCCAATTTATGACGCAAGCCAAATATGATGCATTACAAATAACGAATAGCTCGCTTTCTCTCCTTATTGAAAATCGCGATAAGCTTTTCAATTTCTTTTCGCAAGGAAATATTTTAAAAAAATTGAAGAACGTTACTGATAATGAAAAACTTGCCATATATAATTTAGCTTTATTGGCTTACTTGGATTCAATGGGGTATTCAAAACGTGTCATTAAATCGGATCACAGGCAATTGTTCGAAAAAGTTTTAACTAGATATGAAAATACCGTACGAAATTTTATTAATAATTCCTATTTCAAAAAAGTACAACTGGGTAAACTGAATGTATTATCGGATTCGGATGCTTTAGATTTAAAAATCGTGGATAACTCAATAGATGGTGTAATTACATCTCCCCCTTATTCTTTCGCGATTGATTATGCCAAGAATGATGAAGCCCAATTAGAATATCTTGGGTATAATATCGAGAAAATTAAAGGTAAGATGATTGGGTTAATTGGCAAAAATAAAGACGAAAGATTAAATAATTATTTTCGTGATATGAAAAAAGTCTGTACAGAAATATATAGGGTGCTGAAAAATGACAAATATTTCATTATGATAATTGGTTCGAATACAAATCAAACCGGCGGGATAAGATTAGAAAAAACTATAATCCAAAATTGTGAAGAGATTGGATTAAAGTTAGTTAAAAGCATCCTAAAGCCAATTAAAGGAATGAGAAATACCATGAAAGACGAGTATTTACTTTTCTTCCAGAAAAATCCAGATAGGAACTAAATATGAAAACAATCGACGAGAAGTATAGAACAGTAATTGAGAATAATACATATTATTATTTTGATGAAGAATTCGAATCAGCCTATGAAAGTCATATTTTTTCTGTCAAGGAATCTATAATACATTTAAAAAACGAGGTCCAGAATAATGGCTGTAAAAAAGAAGTCTTCGAAAATTTTTTAAGGAATAAAAAAGAACTCGGCCTTAAGGCATTACTCGCCATTACAGGATTCTCAAATGAAAGTTTATTAAGGTTGATCACTATTATCAGAATTGTGGACGATAAAGAGCTGAATGATTTTACTTTTATGAATTATTGGATTAATAATAAAAGAACGACCAAAGATAATGAAATTTCGGAATGGAATACCTCCAAAATTGAGCAATTGGTGCGGGAAAATGAATATTTTAGAAAATGTCTGGTCAATATTTTTTATGAAGGTTCGTCAATAGACTTTTTCAAAAGAACCTTACCGCCGTTTGAGTTTCAAAAATTAAGTCTCGAAAAGCTAAATTTTGATATCAATGCAATCATTGATACTCTTGCACGATATAAAGAAAAAGGTTCGAGAGCTGCTAAAGGGAAAAATAACCCAGAAATTCTTATCGAAAGAATTCTAAAGAAACGTAAAATTCCTTTTGAAAAAGGTGATCTCAGCGAACTTATTGAATATGCACCCGAACAAAAGAGAACAATGGATTTTATTATTCCAAATAAACAAAGCCCAAAAATTATAATAGAAAGTACTTTTTTAGTCACAACTTCTTCAGGTCAAGGTGATAAATCGAAAACAGAGATCTCAATTGACTCTTTAATTAAGGAACATTACCCAGATGCTCGCTTTTTAGGCTTTGTTGACGGTATTGGTTGGTATGTTAGAAAAAGGGATTTAAAAAGGATGGTTGGCGCTTATGAAGATGTATTTACCTTTCATCAAGAGGAACTTAATAGATTTGAGAAATTATTATGTGAAGTGATGAAAAATGTTTGAGAAATATTACAATCAGATAATTCAAGGCGATTGTATTGAATTATTCAAAAACATCCCCGATAACAGTGTTGATGTAACTTTCGCAGACCCGCCTTTTAATTTAGGTAAGAAATATAATGGGTATCGGGACAATAAAGAGGTTCAGGCATATTTGGATTGGTGCAAACGGTGGATATTTGAAATGGTTAGAATTACAAAACCTGCGGGTTCTATATTTGTGCACAATATACCCAAGTGGTTAACATACTATGCAAGTTTTTTAAATGAAATTGCTTATTTCAAACATTGGATTGCCTGGGATGCACCAACTGCCCCAATGGGTCAAAGTTTACAACCTTCTCATTATGGTATTTTATATTACGCAAAAGACCTAAAGAAAAATAAGTTTTTCGAAATTCGCTACCCCCATAAACGATGCAGAAAATGCGGGTATCTCTTAAAAGATTATGGCGGCAAAAAGGCTGGTTTACACCCCTTTGGTCCTTTAGTTTCTGATGTGTGGACCGATATTCATCGCCTAAAACATAATAAATATAGAGATGAACATCCCTGTCAGTTACCGGTTCATTTATTAGAAAGAATAATATTAATGTCCTCCGATGAAGGTGACATTGTGCTCGATCCTTTTGTAGGCACAGGGACGACAGCAATTGCGGCTAAACGACTTGGTCGAAAGTATATTGGCTTTGATATAGATGAGAACTATATAACCATTACTCAAAAAAAACTTGTACAGGAAGAATTATGTTCTAAAATCAATGGAATTTGGTTAAGTTTTTTCCTAGAAGAGCCAATCACAATTCGAGATAAAGATTGGGTAGAGTTAGCAAAATATTTTGTAATTCCCGATAACATTAAGGAAATAGAATATTCCAAAATAAAGCTCCACCCGAATATTTTTATTCCTGAAACCGTAATTAAGAGTGATCTATCTCTTTTCGAAAACACTGAATCAGAAGAAGAAGTTTATAAACATGATTTATGTAAAGTATGTCAGTCACAAAACATCGGAAAATGACAGTTTTAGATCTGAAAAGCCCTTGTTCCCCCTCCGAAAAAGGCAAATTACAAGGGTGGAAAAGGTGAATTGTAATGGGTGAAATGGAAACATTATTTAAAAACCAAAATAATATTCTTTCGCTAAAAGATGCCAGCCGTTGGGCAAGTGATTACTTAAACAAAAAAGTCACCGAATCTAACATCACCTATTTAATTAACTATGGAAAAATAAATAAAACCAGTAATAATGGCTCGATTTACGTTGACATTTCCGAGCTGAAAAACTATTACGACTCGTTCTGGGGTAAGCGTGAAATTAATTGGAAAAATCAGTTAGGAGAGGATTTAAATTGGCATTTGAGTTTTGATTTCTTAAAAGAGGCCGATACCACCAAACACGTTCATCGGCTTCACCCATACAAAGGGAAATTTATTCCCCAACTAGTAGAATATTTTCTTGATGATCATATTGACGAGTTTAAGACAGAAGTTTTTTTTAACAAAGGCGACATAATCCTTGATCCATTCTGCGGAAGTGGAACCACTTTAGTTCAAGCTAATGAATTAGGAATGCACGCTATAGGAGTTGATGTTTCTGCTTTTAATGCCTTGATCAGTAATGTAAAAGTTAAAAAGTATGATTTGTTCTCTCTACAGGCAGAAATTACGAAAATAACACGATCACTCCGGGTTTTTAACTCGAAGAGAAATATTCTGCAGTTTGATGTTGAACTGACTGAAAAACTCAATGAATTTAATAATAGATATTTCCCTTCACCTGAATATAAACAAAAGGTCAGACGTAAAGAAATCAATGAGGATAATTACGGAAAAACTAAATCGGATGAATTTCTACCAATCTACTGGGATTTAGTAAAAAAATATGGCGTCAAATTAAAACAGGATACTGAAAATAATTTCATTGAAAAGTGGTACCTTCAGCCGATTCGAGAAGAAATGGATTTTGTTTTTGAACAAATTAAATTAATCCAGGATTCAGAAATAAAAAAGATAATCAGTGTTATATTCAGTAGAACAATTCGCTCCTGCCGCGCTACGACCCACGCTGATTTAGTGACCTTAATTGAACCGGTAGCAACACCTTATTATTGTGCCAAGCATGGTAAAATATGCAAACCACTTTTTACCATACTTAATTGGTGGGAAAGATATAGTAAGGATACTTTGGTGAGATTGGCAACTTTTAACAAATTAAGAACCAATACCTTCCAATACTGTCTTGTGGGCGATTCAAGAAACATAGATATAATTGAAAAACTACAAAGCAAGAATAAAGAATTGTCGGATTTAGTACAGAGAAAAAAAATAGACGGCATTTTTTCAAGTCCACCATACGTCGGTCTTATCAATTATCATGAACAACATGCCTACGCCTACGATTTATTTGGCTTTGAGAGAAATGACGAATTAGAAATTGGTCCTTTATTTAAAGGGAAAGGAATAGAAGCTCGAGAATCGTACGTTCAGGGTATTACAGATGTATTGATAAATTGTAAGAGATATTTAAAACCCAATTATAGTATTTTTCTTGTGGCTAATGATAAATATAACCTATATCCTATGATTGCCGAAAAATCCGGGATGAAAATCGTCAACTGTTATAAAAGGCCTGTTTTAAATCGTTCGGAAAAAGATAAAGGTGCCTATTCAGAAATTATCTTTCATTTGAAGGACGTTCAATGACAAATGCTAAAATTGAGAAAATTGCTTTTGAGGTAATAAAAACCCTCAAATCCCGCTTTGATACTTTTCCAGAAAATGAAATGGACAATAGAAATGCGCCTTTTCATGAAGCTTTCTTAAATGCTTTTTCCGTTAAATTAGAGGGAAAGGTAAAATCTGTTCCTTTTTTGATAACCCTTAGTAGTTGGTTACATGGGTTAAGTACAACTCTTGGTCAATCATTCTTTGAACGAGTATCACATATTTTATCTAATGGTGAAAAAAGAGAATTCCGGGACCTAATTATAAGTAGTAGGCAAGAAACAGTAATTTCAGATATTATTACTGAACTTAAAAACGGTCAAAGACAGCCTGATGTTTATTCAGAAGACAATATTCTTAATTATCAAGGTGAAATATTAGATCGCCACATACCAAATTTTACGGCCGATGTTTTCTATGAGACTGATAATGAAATAATTGCTATAGAGTTAAAAACGGTAAAACCGAACAGTGGTGTTTTTAAAGTAGAAAAAGAAAAAATATTACAGGCAAAAACTGGTCTTAGAAATAAATATTTAGGCAAAAAAGTGTCTTATTACTTAGGATTTCCATTTGATCCGACAAGTAAACAACCAACAAAATCAAATAAAGAAAGATATTTCGGATATTCTATAGATTTTAGAAAGTATTTCCATCCACAGGAGATATTACTTGCTGATGAATTATGGAATTTTCTTTCTGGAGAAACAGGAACAATGGAACTGATTCTCTCAATAATCAATTCAATTGCAAAACCTGATTTCATGGATAAATTTGATATAATAAACCAGCCTATTTCACAAACTGCTACCAAAAGTAAAGCAATTTTGCACGATTGGTTTTTGTTTACTGAATTACAAATTATTCAAAATTTTCCCCACTTGAATGATCTTTCAATAAAGGATAAAACTTTAAAGAGAATACTGGCTCAGTGCCCATTCTCACCTGATGGTAAAATCAATACGAATCGTTTGGATATTATCAGACCATTTTTAGAAGGAGGTGAGCAAAATGCGAAGTGATAAAATAATCTATTCAATCAATATTGCGGACGTTCAGACTGTTGCCGAACAGGAATTAGATAGAAAATTAACTCAAGAAGAGTTAAAGTTTATTGCAGATGAAGCTTTATCTACTGACTATTTCGGATGATACGAAGGAATTGTTGAAATTTTTCAGCATCTAAAATTAATGTAACTAAATCTAAGAGGAAAATTATCACTAATAAATCTGAAATCGCACCAGAAATCTTCTCCCGCCTCTCCACCGCCTACCCGGATGCTCGGTGCGCTTTGAATCATACCAATCCGCGGGAACTACTAATTGCCACCATTCTATCGGCACAATGCACCGATAAACGCGTCAATATGGTAACACCGGCTCTTTTCCAGAAATATCCGACAGCCCAAGCCTTTGCCGATGCTGACCTCGAAGAACTGAAAAACGACATCCGCTCAACCGGCTTTTACAATAACAAAGCCAAAGCCATTAAATCCGCAATGAAATCTGTCGTCGAGAAATTCAACGGCGAAGTCCCCGGAACAATGGAGGAACTCCTGCAACTCGAAGGCGTCGGACGCAAAACGGCTAATGTGGTGCTCGGCGATGCTTTCGGAGTACCGGCTATCGTTGTTGACACCCACGTCAAGCGTCTGGCGAATCTGCTCGGACTAACGAAAAACAGCAACCCGGAAAAAATTGAACAGGACCTGATGCGCCAATTTCCCAAAGAACAGTGGACCAAGCTCGGTCATCTGCTGATCGAACACGGTCGGCAGGTTTGCATCGCCCGACGCCCACAATGTGACAAATGTGTTTTGAATGATATTTGCCCCTCAGCAAGAATTACTAAATGAATAATTTGTCTCAAGTCTCCGATTCTATTTTCAATAACATCCGAAGTATTTTAGAGGATGCCCGTTCCAGAGCTTACCGATCGGTCAATTTTATCATGGTTGAAGTCTATTGGAATATCGGACGGATTATCGTTGATGAGGAACAAAAAGGTAAAAGAAGGGCGGAATTTGGGAAGCAACTAATTGCCGACCTTTCCAGAAAACTAACGGTCGCATACGGTCGGGGATTTGATCCAAGTAACTTGTGGTATATGCGCAAATTTTATCTCCTATTTCCAATTCTCGACGCAGTGCGTCGAGAATTATCAGATAGTCTTGCTAATGGAGATAGCAAAAGTGTCATAAGATTGGGTAATTCGATCCGCCCAGAATTAACCTGGACTCATTATCGCTTGTTACTAAGAATTGAGAATCCCCAGGCGCGCTCCTTCTATATGAATGAGTCGGCCAACAATGGATGGAGTACGCGTGAATTGGATCAATGGTGAAATTCTAAGTCAAAAAGAATCATTTGAATTAGAGCAAAAATTACAACAATTAAAATCTGAATAAACATTAAACTGAGGTTATATGGAAACTGAAGAAATCATCCGCAATTTACTCGTCAATATTGGTGAAAACCCCAGCCGGCCGGAACTGCTGAAAACGCCCGCGCGCGTCGCCAAATTCTGGCAACACGTTTCACAAGGCTATAAAGTGGACGTGCTTGAAATGCTCAAAGAATCACTCGTTTACGAAGATTATAACCAGATGATCATCGTCAAAGACCTGGATTTCTTCAGCCTCTGCGAACATCATCTGGTGCCATTCTTCGGCAAAGCCCACGTCGCTTATATTCCCAATGGTAAAATTATTGGCTTTAGTAAAATTCCACGCGTTGTTACGGCTTTTTCGCAACGGCTCCAGATTCAGGAACGCCTGACTCAGCAGATCGCTGATACCCTCAATGAAGCACTCGAACCAAAAGGTGTGGGCGTCATCATTGAAGCGCGCCATCTTTGCATGCAAATGCGCGGCGTCGAAAAACAAAATTCCAATATCACTACCAGCGTTATGCTCGGTGAACTGCATGATGAACCGCAAGCGCGTGCTGAATTCTTGAAATTGATTAGCCGGTAAAAATCGTAACGAATTACTTAGCGCTTGTTTCATTCATAAGTAAATGAAATTGTACCCCAAATATCATTGCCTCTGGGGTCAGTGAGTGAAATCGTGCCGATATAATGATATAAATAGTGAGGCTCTTCCGTACCGTAATAAAAATAATGAGTTTTGACTAGTGGCTTTAAAAATAAATTGGCGGCATCCATTTGAATCTCATAGCATTGATGCCCGTCAATATTTTTTATTCCTTTGTTTTTAAATATCATTTCGATTTCCATCTTCATTGGGACTATAATCAAACGACAAATATGTCCATTTTCTCCGATTAAATCGAGATTTTGTGACAGATAAACCGGCAGATTAGAGCCATGTAAAAGCAACGGCTGATCATTGATGATATGCTCGCGGAATTCCTCGCCGCTGTTTTTGCAATAGCGGGCAATGTACTGACTCCCTTTTCGCTGAATTTCCTGAATGCGACCATAGCGCGGTTCCTCGGATACGAGGCTAATGAGTTTGTATACTTTTTCGTCGAAGACCACTTTTTCGTTGAGAAGAATCTTGCCATTCTCGTCATAAAAGTAAGAAGTTTTAGTTACTTTGCCATCATTACGGATGATTTCTCCCCTACAGGTATAGATCTGACCGTTACCCGGGTCAATTTTACCTTGATATTTTTCAACTTCAGCGGCTGGAGATAAAAGGGCGGTAAGAAAAATGAAAATTATTAGAAACGGCGAATAGCATTTCATTTTCTTAATAGGTGATAACTTTTCAAAATCCAAGCTGGTTGAATTTCCTTTAGAATGTAGTGGCTTATCCATCATTTTTATAATTATTTATTAAAGAGCAATTTGCTAATCAAGCTCAAAATTATCAAAATCAGTCCCTATAGAGCAAAAATATTTTAAATTGATTTTATAAAATATTCGAGATTACTATATTAAAAGCCAAGTAGACGGTTTATTAAAATGATGAAAAGAGGAAATGATGACTCCTTGGGATTTTACTCTGAATTTCAAAGATATGATTTTAGATTTTACTGCTCTGGGGACTTTCTTAGTTCTAGGAACGATCGCGCGACGCTACATTCCATTTTTTCAGAAATATTTAGTCCCGAATAATATCATTGGCGGTTTTTTAGGACTTCTGCTTAGTCAGCAAGTATTGGGATTGATATACCTCGACGAAAACCGGCTGGGGCAATATGTTTACCATCTCCTGGCGTTAACTTTCATTGTAATTGGTTTAGGAAAATCCAAGACTAAATTCGGAAAAGGACCGGTCAGTAAGTGCTTTACGGAATTGACCTGTTATATTGTCCAGGGAGCGATCGGTCTATTGGTAGTTCTGGCATTAATCTATACCGTTTCTCCTGACTTACCAGCCACAATGGGCTTATTAGTGCCATTGGGATTCGGTATGGGCCCAGGAATAGCTTATACTATGGGACATAGCTGGGAAAAATTCGGGTTCGAAGGCGGTGGAATGATCGGCCTAACTTTTGCCGCCATTGGTTTTCTAATCGCCTATTTTGCCGGAGTGGCGATTGTCAATCGGGGTATCAAAAACCACGAAACAACTCTCATCAAGGGAAGCGAATCAATCAACAACGATATTCGAACCGGTGTCGTCAAAGAAAATAAACCGGAAGTCGCCGGTTGGTTGACATTATCCCCAGAAGCCATTGAACCAATGGCTTTCCAGCTTGGACTGATCAGTATTGTGTATGCAATGACCTATGGGGTAATTTATTTCGTCACTAAATTGATGACCACGTATGGTTTAAAGGATTTCGTTGATACAATCTGGTCTTTTCACTTTGTGATTGCTCTACTAATTGCTTTGCTGGTTCGTAAATTTCTTGATATAACTAAAAAAAGCTACGTGATTGATAACGGCTTGATGAATCGGATTTCCGGTGTGGCGGTTGATTTCTTGGTGACCGGTTCGATTGTAGCCATCAATATTGTAATTGTCGGTAAATATTGGTTACCGATTGCTGTAATGTCAATTCTAGCTGGATTTGCCACCTATTTTGTAATTCGCTATACTTCCCGAAGAGCTTTTGATGACTTTCATTTTGAACGGATGGTTGGGATTTTTGGTGAAATGACCGGAACGATAAATTCCGGTTTAGTGCTGATTCGTATCACCGATCCGGAATTCCAAACGCCGTCCGCCGAAGACTTGGCTCTCGGTGGCGGGCTCGCTCTATTTCTGGGCTTTCCGCTATTGATTTTACTCAATGCTCCTATGAATTTCTGGCATAACTCCCTCGGGGGATATTGGTTAACTCTGGCACTTATGCTGGGTTATCTGATTATTCTCTGGGTAGTATGGCGCTTGGTAGGATATATTCATTTTAAATTACCGGAGAGTAAGTAAAGCGCGGTACGGTTCGGTAGAAAGTTCAACGTCCGCTAATTTTGCTCGTCAATTTGCCCTCGAACGCAGAGATTTAATTTTAATAAAATATTTTTCTTTGTTAGCCAATAATTGCTTAAGTTCGCCGTGCTTTCTAAAAAGAATATTTCATAAGAATCAACGAGCAGATTTCAGACAAGAGGTAAAAATGCTCAATCGTTAC
>JAGNGI010000092.1 GCA_018002295.1 Fidelibacterota bacterium | reverse complement strand
AGTGTAGAAAGATACAAAGCGCAAAGCGGGTATTATCCGGAAGCGGTGTTAGTGGACAAGCTCTATCGCAACCGGGAAAACATCCGGTACTGCCAGGAACGAGGGATACGCCTCAGCGGGCCGAGGCAGACGGCGGTATAGCTGGGGACTGAACAAGGGAAAACGACAACAAACGAGCGAAGCGAATATCTATCTGGCCGCGATCGCGATGAACATCGCCCGTTTTATGCGGCGATATTCATTTTTTTTTCTGCTGTTCGACAGGAGGAAAAAAACGCCCGATTTTGGTCCATTTTCTGTGTTATACCCAATTTTGCCTCGATTCTTTTTCCAGTACCGGGGACTTTTTCATTAAGCCCTAATTGGGAAATTGTAAGCAGTTATAAAGTACCATGCCCGCCCGAAGAATTGATTATTGAGTTCGATAGAATAATTCGACCATCTCTTAACAAAATGTTTCAAAATATTAATGCCATTCGCACCCTCGAAAAACTCCGCGATACTTTATTACCAAAATTAATGAGTGGTGAAGTGAGAGCGGCAACCGGCATGGAGGTAGAAAGTGAATAATTATGAAAGAGGATCAGAATGGCGGAAATGGGATTTACATATACATTCACCTGGGTCCTTTCATTGGAATGGTGGAAAAAGACTAACACATATGACCAATACAGAGATTAAAGAAGAGCTTAAAGCATTTATCAAGGTTGTTAATGATAGTGATGTCGCCGTTTTTTGCTTAATGGATTATTGGAATTTTGATTGGTACTTTGAATTGAAAAAATATCTTAAATCTAACCCCAGTGATCTGAAGAAGACTGTTTTTCCAGGAATAGAATTAAGAGTCGAATGTCCGGTTAACTATAGATTAAATATTCATTGCATTCTTTCTGATTCTTTATCAGAACAAGAAATAGCAGATTTTAAATCTGAATTATACATTCGCTCTATTGATAAAAAACTTTCTAACGACTCATTAATGCGTTATGCAAAATCCCTTGATGCAAGCAAGTCCAGAATTCATGGTTTTGGGGATCCTGCGACTCTTGAGGATGAACAGTTACTTCTATTAGCTGCACAAACCGCTGAAATAACAAAAGATTCCTTAAATAAAGCATTTGAACAGATACCAAATAATTCCGGTTTTATTCTATTACCATATGACACTTCCGATGGTTTACTTAACTTAGATTGGAAAGAGCACCCCCATGATGACAACTACTTCATGCAAAGTGCGCACATTTTCGAAACTAGAGACCAAAGAAATATTGATTTAATTTCCGGTATTGAAACACCAGAAAACAACTCGTTTTTTAAGTATTTTTTCAAAACACTTGGAGAAAAGGCAAAACCTTGCGTTTCAGGAAGTGATGCGCACAAATACACTGACTATGGTAAGTATCCTTCTAATAAAATCACATGGATGAAAGCAGATCCAACATTTGAGGGCTTAAAACAAATAATATTTGAGCCCAAAGACCGAGTCCGCATTCAAGAAACCAATCCTACGAAAGATTTCGAAAAACCATACTTCAATTCTATCTCTGTCAATGGCCAAGCGATAATTGGTGGTGTACCGTCATTTCAAACAAAACTTCTACCCTTAAACCCCGGACTTGTAGCATTAATTGGGGGCCGCGGAACAGGAAAAAGTATTCTGCTGGATTGTGTTTATAAATTGTTTAATAATGTAGTTGGTGACAAAGATAGACTGGCAGATATAGCACCTGAAAGTTTGGAAATAGTTTTTTCGAAATCTGATGGAACTGAGATTAATTACACCTACGAAAAAAGATACAATGCAGAACTTGACTATCTGCATGTGAGACAGGGGGAGATAAAAGAAATTGCAAAGAAACCAGAGGCACTTAGCGATGCTATTAAAAAACTGCTTGGGATAGATATTTCCAGCAGAGCACCTGATTATGATCAAGAAATTTCTGTAATAATTGACCGGATTGAAAAATCATTAGCATGGTTTGAGCTGAAAAATGAGGATGGACAGCTAATAAATGACCGAAAGCATAATGATGATGTTATCAAATCGAACCGAGCTTTGATAAATACGATAACAACGGACCAAAATAGAGAAAATATTGAGAAGTATCAAAAAAATCAGAAGGGGATTAATACACGGAATTCTGCAATCTCCAGATTAACTGATTTTAAAACATCACTTGCTTCTCATAGATTAGAAATAAACAGGGATATTGACGAACTTAATAAATTCCAACTTGAGATTGAACAAATACCAACTGTTGATTTTACAGAGATAGAGTCACTTGCTGTTAAAAATATTGAAAAACTAAAATCGGACATTTTAAATTTCAATACTGTAAATGGAAAAATTGAAGCCAGTTTCAAAGAACAGGGAATTAACCAGGATGTGTCAGGTCTTTTAAAGAAAATTGCTCAATATCAGCGAGAAATTGATGAAGCATATGAAAAAATCACAGAATATAACGATAAGATAGAGTCTATCAATATAGATGTAAACGAGCGAATTCAGTTGGTAGATAAAATAGTTACACATCTGAATTCGGAAATTGAAGGTATCGACAATGCCTTCAAAAAGATATCCGAAGGAAAAGAGGGCTGGAGTGAAGAACAAAATGATATTCTAGAAAAACTGCTCGCCAATATCACTATTAAGGGTGAAATCCATTTCAATCCGGATGAATTTTATGAAGGCCTCACAGAAATATTGAATGGCTCAAAATTTAGAGCTACTGGTACTGAAACACAGGACAGCAGAATAAGATGCAAATTCAATGTCAGTACCTACGAAGATTATATAAGGCTTCTTAAAAATGAAAAAATCATTAGAAACGGAGATGATTTTATTTCCATTAATGAGTTCTATGAACAAAAAGAATATTTCTTAAAAGGATTATATAATATTTATCAATATTTGTACCTCTTTTCATATAGGAAAAATTATCTAAACATAAAACCCGTTATTACTTATATGAATAAATCACCAGATAAACTTTCTGTTGGTCAACGCGGAACATTCTATGTTTGCATGAAATTAGCAACAGATCCGTTTGGAAGCCCCTTTGTTTTTGACCAGCCAGAGGATGATTTGGACAATGATTTTATAATGAAGGAATTAGTCCCTATATTTCGGTCTATTAAAAAATATCGGCAGGTGATTATTGCAACCCATAATGCCAACCTTGTTGTTAATGCTGATGCTGAACAGGTTATCGTTGCAAATAATACTGATGAAGTGCTTTCGTATGATTCTGGTTCAATTGAAAACACAAGCACGATCGAACCATTGGGTATAAGGGAACGAGTATGTAATATTCTTGAAGGTGGAGACAGAGCGTTTAAACAACGGGAGATGCGTTATGCAATCAAACAATAACCTCCCTGAAAAGTTTCCCAACTTCGTCCTTTTCAAGACTGCTGACGGTAAAGTCAACATCGATGTCTATTTTTACAATGAAACTTTGTGGCTCAGCCAGAAACTCATTGCCGAACTGTTTCAGAAAGACCGGAGCGTTATCTCAAAGCATTTAAAAAAAATCTTTGAGGAAGGTGAACTGGATGAGCAAGTGGTATGTGCAAAATTTGCACTAACCACTCAGCATGGCGCAATAGAAGGCAAAACCCAGGAAAAAGAGGTTCTATACTACAACCTGCGAGCCATAACTGCTGTGGGCTATCGGGTCAACAGCCACCGGGCGACGGAGTTCCGCAAGTGGGCTACAGAGATTCTCCATGAATACATCATCAAAGGCTTTGCCATGGATGATGAACGTCTCAAGCAGATCAAACATTTTGGGCAGGACTACTTCGATGAACTGCTGGAACGAATCCGGGAAATCCGCCTTAGTGAACGCAGGCTCTACCAAAAAATCACTGATATTTACTCCCTTTCTGCTGATTATGACCGGAACGACGAAACAACTAAAGAGTTTTTTGCCACTGTGCAGAACAAAATGCACTGGGCTATTCAGGGTAAAACCGCCGCCGAAATCATCTATACCGAGGCCGACGCTCAAAAGCACTACATGGGGCTAAAAACCTGGAAGAATGCCCCCGTTGGGAAAATTCTTAAATCCGATGTGACCATCGCGAAGAACTATCTCAATCAGGAACATCTCAAAGAATTGGAGCGGATCGTCACAGCCTACCTGGATTTGGCCGAAAACCGCGCCCGACGAGGCATAGTGACCAACATGAAAGACTGGGTGCAATTTCTGGACAGGTTCCTTGCCCTTTCGGATTACCCCATTTTGCTGGATAAAGGGAAAATTTCCGCCCTGGAAGCAAAAATTAAAGCCGAGAATGAATACGATAAATTCCGTGTCATTCAAGATAAACAGTACATTTCAGATTTTGATGAGGAAGTCAGAAAACTGATTGGGAAAGAAACAGGCGGTACCAATGACGACGTCTAAGATCACCGAATCCGCCATCGAAACCTTTGCCATCGAACTTCTGGAAACCCAGGGCTACCAGTACATTTACGGACCTGATATTGCCCCCGATAGCGAGACCCCAGAACGCGCATCTTTTGAAGACGTTCTCCTTCTCGATAAACTGAAAAATGTCGTTGCGCGCATCAACCCAACCATTCCGGCAGAAGTACGCGTTGACGCCATAAAACAAATAGAGCGGCTTGCCTCACCTGAATTAATTGCCAATAACGAAGCCTTTCATAGGATGCTCACCGAAGGTATCAAAGTCAATTATCAGAAAGATGGCAATAACCGTGGTGATTTAGTTTGGCTGATTGACTGGAACAATCCAGAAAACAATGATTTTGTCGTATTGAACCAATTTACCATCATCGATAACCACAGCAATAAACGGCCCGACGTGATCCTTTTTGTCAACGGATTGCCCCTGGTTGTCATTGAACTAAAAAATCCTGCCGATGAAAACGCGACTATCCATTCAGCTTTCAAACAGATACAGACTTACAAACAGGCCATCCCATCACTTTTCACATACAATGGATTTCTGATAATTTCCGATGGATTGGAAGCAAAATCCGGTTCCATTTCTGCCGCCTTCAGTCGGTTTATGGCTTGGAAAACTTCTGATGGTCAAGTCGAAGCTTCCCAATTGGTTATCCCAACTTTCGACTAAAAACGCTACAAAAGGCCATAAAAGCCACTTTCTCAAAAAAAGTTGGCCACTACAATCGATGAGCCACGTAAGTCAACTGTCGGTTCTTTAGCATCGGAACGCCCAGTTTCCTGTAGATATCTTCATGAAGCGATTCCGGTTTTCCCGATACCCTCAAATGGTATACCTTATCCTCTTCGTCCCGAAAGATCACCGTACACCGTTGATGGGTCGAGAGCGTCTTCCGGATGGTCGACCATTGTCGATGGTCGCCCGCTTCTTTCAACCGCTGCTCGATCCAGTTCAGAAGATGATACGCCACTATCGAAATAAACAAATGCGCCTTCGTCCGTTCCGTTTTTTGATGATAGATGGGGCGAAGCCCCAGTTCGCTCTTCAGACACCGGAAGGCCGATTCTACCCGCTGTATCGTCATATAGAGCTTCCAGATTTCTGCTGCGGACAAGTCCGTTCGCGTGCTTTCCAACACATAGCATCCCGTCAGCTTCTCCCGCTGTTCCCGCTCGACCTTTCTGACTTCCCATCGAAGGGATTGGACTTCTTTTGTGTTTGGCTCACGAATATTTGACCACTTATGGTCAATATTTGACCAGTGTGATTTTATCATAAAGGGTACCGAAGCGTAGCGGAGGTACCCTTTATGGTTTCGAGTTCTCCCCTTATTGTTTTCTCCTTCGATAGCTG
>JAGNGI010000091.1 GCA_018002295.1 Fidelibacterota bacterium | reverse complement strand
TCACCAATCACAAAAAATTTCACAACGTCTCCGGCAAATTACAATTTTCCGAGAATCATAATGGCTACGATCAATCCGTAAATAGCGATACCTTCCGCCAGACCGACGAAAATCAGAGCGCTACCGGACAATTCTGGTTTTTCGCCAATTGTGCCCATAGCCGCGGTACCAATATTGCCAACGGCAATGGCGGCTCCGATCGAACCAATGCCAACTGCCAGAGCGGCGGCAATAAAACCAAATTTGATCGTATCGGAATCGCGAGCCGTATTCGGAGCGACCTCGACTGTGGTTTCAGTGCTCTCTACTACACTCGTCGCGGTTTCTTCCGGAGTCTGTGCAATAGCCTTCAGCACCAGTAGTGAAGTTCCGCCAATTGCCACGAAACCCAGCGTAATCACAATTGCCAGCAGTTTTTTAAAGGATTTGATTTTTAACATATTTGCATTACCTCCGCAAATTTATTTTTCATATTATTAGAGAATATTTACTCCAGGTTGGGATTCTCTCTGATTGGTTGATACTTAACCCTCGCCGGACGGAAAAAGCGATTGAAAAATTCATAAAATTCCAGACGAATTGCCTGGATGGTTACTACTAGTCCTTCCAGAGCAATGATGAAAATATTGCCTAAAATTAGAATTAAGATAGAAGCTACTCCACTTAATTTGCCACTCACCATATCCGAAAGAGCGAATATGGCGATAAATAATCCGGCATGGGCTAATCCAAACGCTCCCACACGGATGAAAGAAACCGTATTAGCCAAAAATCCCAGCACAATCTCAAGCATTTCTACAAGCGAATGCATTAATCCGGTGACAACTCCCGAACTATATAGACGCCGGTTTTTGCGGATTAAATTAAGGATTGGTTCCCGGAAGAAAAGGAGCAGAGCGCAAGCCACAAAGAGATAGATCACAAAAAGGCCAACTCCACCATTAGTTTTCGTGAGTACCAGACGACTTACCAATATGATACCGCACCAATAGAGAATGCCGCTCAGTAAACCGGCTTTGTCAAAAATATAATCGAGAATTCTGCCGCTACGGATGCCATTTATTAAATTTATAATAATCGAGACGGTTATCATCCCGGCACCAACGTAGATCACAACTTTGAACAATTGATTGATGTCATTCATCGGTTTCATCCAGATGGTTGGAAATAAATCTTCGATCCCGAAAAAACTACCGAATAGAAAACCGAAAATAATACTGGAACCACCGGCGTAGAGTAGTAAATAGCCGGCCGATTTGAATGTATCTTTGTGACTTTTTAATAGCAACGCTAAGCCAAGCAATGCCAAGACCAGACCGTGCCCAATATCTCCAAACATCATTCCGAACATCAAAAGAAAACTTAGACCAAACACCGGTGTTGGGTCAATGGTCTGATACTTCGGCAGACCATAGACCGAAGTCAGCATCTCAAAGGGTTTGAAAAAGGCGGGGTTATTTAATTTGACCGGGACTTCCACACTACCATCTTTGACTGCTTCATGCGATTCAGCCGGTATCAGGTCAACGATAGCCCGATTTTGGGTGGCTTTCTGCAATTCTTTGACAAAAACCTCCTTGCGGCTATCCGGCAACCAGCCCGAAAAAAGACAGGTCTTTTCAGTACGGCGGAAGAAATGTAACATCCGGCCTTGAACTTGTTCCTGACGAATACGCAGGTAAACGCCGATTAGGAGCGCGCGATGGCGATTGACTACCGCTTGGAATTTTTCCTCGGCGTCACGCAGTTGTTCATTGAGATCGTTCAGTTCTTTTTCGAGTTTTTCAATTGATTCGGTGGCGAGACTGGGCAATTCTTTTTCAATTTTGGTCGGCTGGAAACCGCTGGCTTTGAGCGCCGCCTGAAGAACTTCGGCATCGCGTTTGAGAACGATTGCCACCAGTGAGGTCATTCCTTTCTGTCTCCCGATCGGTAGAATTACATGCAGAGTAGCGGATAATTGTTCTTCCAGTAGCGGTAGGTTATTGTCGGGGATTTCGCCTGTTTCAATAGCAAGATAGGAATAGTCACCCGGCATTTGAAGGGCTTTGCCGAGACCTGGAAAGCGATCGTAGCGGGTTTTGATTTCATTGAGACGCTGAAATTCCTTTTGCAGGCTGTCGCGCCTCTGACTAACTGATTCGATTTCAGCAATGGCAGTCTCGAGGCTCTGATCAATTTCCATCCAATCGCCGCTTAGCGGTTGAAAGTTATGGAGTTGGTCGGTTAATTTAAGGGTTTTAACTAACCCTTCCACTTTTTCCCGACGGGCTTGAGATTGAGAGGATTCTTCCGTTGAATATGTTCGTGCGAGGTCTTTGATCCAGGGATTAGTTTGGGCGGCATCCACAATTTGCAAATCGCCCTGATGTATAATCATGCGGACAACCTTGGGCGTATATTTGTCGGGAAAGAGCGCATTGACCAAAAGCATTTTTTCTGGGAAAAACATCTTTATCCTCAATATACCAATTTATTTAAAACCGCCTGCGGTGCTAATTTATAATATTTAGCATTTATTAATGTGCAGAGATTCCGGGTTTCGATATGAACTAGATAGTAGTAGCCAATTGTGGAGGCGATAGAAAGTGGATTTTCCAGAAAAAGGCGGTTAGCTTCATGAAAAAGCGCCTGATTGAGAAATTGCTCTAAGCGTTCAAGAGCAGTAAGTTGATCACGTTCCTGCGCAGTAATGGGCGTCAATCCCGGTAATATTTTTTCCAGTCCGTCTTCGATTGAGCCGGTAGTAATCATTTTTCGGAGAGTAGCATAAGGCAAACGATAGCCGTTGGGTATTAAACTTGTCTCGGTGACTTTAATTTGAGACTGGTAATATTTACGGATGCGGGCGATCCAATCCAGGTTTTTCAGGTCAATTTCGATGCCGACCATTCGTCGTACTATATGTTGATCGGTTTTACTCAATAAAGCAGTCAGGTCCCAAAGGGACTGATACAGGCTTTTATCAATGGCAACTTCAATGTCAAAAAGGCTCTTGCTTCGGTCGAAACCTTTAGCGGCTTTCAGGAAAGCTTCATAAAACGGTAGCTGATTGATATAAGCGGCAAATTGGGTTAAATCCTCCGCACTCAGCATTTTAGTAATCGGCAGAATTGCCAAGCCGGTGCATTCGATAATGTTACTGACATTCTGGTCGGATTTTTGCCAAGCCCTGAGAATAGTTTTGACGTTTTCAGCATCAATTCTTGAGAGCATCAAAGCCATAATGTCCCGAGCTGGACCCCGGCTGGAATTTTTTAGATCAAGTATTTGACGAGCTTTTTCCCGCGTTAATAATCGCTCCAGAGATTCAATAGAATAATCAGTTAAACTTTCAAAATTGAGATGACTCTTATAACGAGCTAAAAGATTAAGCATTTCCGGCAAATCAGTGGCTGAGGCTAAAGCCTTATAAGATGAAGCAGAAAGCAAGGCGGAGCGTCGTGTCCGGACGCGAGCATTTACCAGTCCGTAAGTGCTAACAGCACTCATTAGGCGACCTTTTTGCCAATTGGAAGGGTTTGAAAAAGGAAATCCACAGCGGCGGCGATTTCAGCATGGTATTTATTGAAAATGTCGTTTTGTTGCGCTCGAGCGGCATTTAACAGCTCGGCGTGTTGGCATTCAGCTTCGGATTTGGCGGTCGTAATAAGCGCTTCGGCTTCCTGTAATGCCAATTGGCGAGCGGTTTCAATGGTTTTTTGGGCTTCAATCTGAGCGGTTTCTGTGTCGCGGCGAGCTTGAAGACGAGCGTTTTCTATTCGTTCGCGGGCAGATTTTTCTTCGTCTATTATTACCTGAAGGATTTCTTTCAAGTTAACCTCAAGTTTCAGCCGGTTTAGATATCCAGGCTATCATTGGTAAGTTTGTAAACCGGCTTAAAATAAATACTATTCAAGCTGACATTTTCAAATAATTTCACAGAATATAATTTAGTCAAAATTAAGTTTATTACTAAACTAAATCTTGTAGGTAAGTAGGTGAATAAATCACTTTTAAATTAGAAGAGCTTTATGGCAAAATAAAAAAACTAAAAATCAAGTACTATATTATTTTCAGCACCCCCGCTACCCATGACCAATTTCCACCTTGCCGGGTGCTTAAACCGTTCATAGAATGGCACATAAAACTTGAATTGATAATATTCATTTTGATTTTAATTGTATTTTTCTTATATAGTGAAGTGCTTTACATCATCAATTAATGATAAGATGTTTAAATATTCGTATGCCATAAATTTAATTGCATACCAGATCGGCGGAGTTAAGGTTAACTCTTCCAAGTTTACTCTTTGATTAAGGAAAATTCATGTACTTACTGATTGCCATATTGCTAATCGCCGCCATTTACTCGACAAAGATAACCTCAAAATTTGGGGTTCCGGTGCTTCTGCTATTTCTGGGGATCGGGATGCTATGCGGTAGTGATGTGCTCAATCTGATTTATTTTGACAATGCTGTACTGGCTCAAAAAGTAGCCAATATCTTTTTAATATTCATTTTATTCGAAGGTGGTTTTCATACCCGTCGCGAAATAGTGCAATCTGTTTTCGGTCCGGCTTTGACACTCGCGACGTTCGGTATTGCTCTGACGGCGGGAATTTTAGGACTTCTGATACATTTTATTATGGGGCTCGATTTACTTTATTCGTTGTTGATTGGCTCCATCATTTCTTCAACCGATGCCGCGGCAGTATTTATGATTATGCGTCAGCGTGCCATTAAAAAGCGGGTTTCCTTGACACTGGAAGTCGAATCGGCTACCAATGACCCGATGGCTATAATGTTGACAATTGTTTTTATTCAAATAATTACGGGGCATCCCCAGAACATCGGACTTTTTATCCTCAATTTAATCTGGCAATTTGGTGGTGGAATAGTGGTAGGCTGGCTTATTAGTAAAGTCGGCGCGTTTCTGTTCAATCACCTCAAGGTGGAAAATCGTGGCTATTATCATGTGCTAAGCATAGCGGTCTGCTTGCTGGCGTATGGAAGTGCAGAGGTTGTCAAAGCTAATGGCATTATCGCGGTTTTTTTTGCCGGATATTGGTTAGGAAATACGGATTTTGCTTATCGCAAAGGGGTCGGCAATTTTATTGAAGGGATTTCGACTTTCTCTAATATCGCGATCTTTTTACTGCTGGGAGTTCTGGTTTTTCCCAAAAGCTTATTGTCGGTTTGGCAAGAAGGATTATTAATTACTGCGATAATGATCTTAGTTGCTCGTCCACTGACTATTTTGATTTGCACTCTGCCATTTAATTTTAAATTTCGAGAAAAAGTGTTCCTGATGTGGGGCGGCATCAAGGGAGCTGTTCCCATTGTTTTGGCAACTTATCCAGCTGTTTATGGCATTGACCAGAATCATTTTATCTTCAATATTGTTTTCTTTGCCGTTTTTTTGTCGTGTTTATTACAAGGGGTCACACTTACCTGGGGCGCTTCGAAATTACGACTCTGTATTCCATCTCGACCGAAACCAATCCATTCGATTGAATTGATCACGACCCGAAAAACCGATGTGGATGTCTTTGAAATTCAGTTATCCGATAATTCCAAAATTGACGGTTTACAAATCCGCGACTTAGCTTTACCGCCCGATTCCTTAATTATTGCCATTATTCGAGATGATCAAATCATTCCGCCTAAAGGTCATACTGTATTGAAAAAAGGTGATATTTTATTCGTAATTGCCGCTCAGGACAATGTAGAACGGATAAGCGAAATTCTAAGTAAATAACCTAAAATAAGTAAAAGAGGTCGAGGCAGAGAAGGGTCATTGGTCATTAGTCATTAGT